>CANNFC010000023.1:0-11122 GCA_947503755.1 Rickettsiales bacterium
CTCAACAAACCAGAATTTATCATCAACACCGAGCAATCTCAAAACGATGGCGACAATAAGTTTTTAGCTACTTTTTATCAATTATTTGCCAACAATTCACAGCCAATCAAGCAAATAGAAATCATAGATGGCAACATTGTGGTTATGCACAATGATAATTTATATCATTTTCGGCGGTTAAACAGCAATTTGCAATTAAATTTTAAAAATAACCAAATCATCCTCGTCAATAAAAATAATCTTAGTCTGAATAGCAACAAATCTAGCTTTTATCTCGATAATTTATGTGCTATTGAAAGTGAAATAAGCATCAAATGCGAAAGCAAAATAAGAAATTTTAATGCTAATCATTTGCTAGAGTTTTTGCCTAATTTGCAGTTTGCCAAACAGCTTAACGGCCTGGTTTATGGCGGTGCTTCATTTGTTTATCAAAAAGATCAATCATTATTTTTAGAAGGTCAAATCAAAAGCGATTATTTTAGCTTTGCTTACCAAAATTTATTTCCAGAAACTTTAAATTTTCGTAATCTAAATGCTAAATTTGCAGTTAATTTACTAACTAAACGCATCGCTTTTCCTAGCTTAGAAGCAGAATTAATCAGCAAAATACCCAATAAAGAAGAAGATAATAATCCCAAAATTACCGCAAAAATTAATGTTGATAAACAAAAAGATGATTCTTATCAATCAATTTTCGATTTAAATATTGCAGGGGTTTCTGTTGATGAATTGTCTATTTTTTGGCCTTTAACCTTAAATCAAAATAAAGTGCGAGACTGGTTTTTGCAACATTTTTCGAGCGGAAAAATTAATGCCAAAACTAATTTTACCCTTTCGCATCATTCTAACCAAACCGATCTACAAAACCTCGATGCTTGGGTTGATTTTGACAACACCAATCTTGATTATCATCATAATTTTCCACCAGTTAACAATGCTTCTGGTTCAGCAATTTTTACTCAAAAAAATATGCTAATTAATATTGAAAAGGCCAATATTTTAGAAAGCAAAATCGCCAAAGCAAAAGTGATTATTTCAGATTTTGCTGATCCGAAAAATGTTTTGCAAATATCTGGGCAAATCGCAGGAGATGCCTCTGATTTGCTTAAATCAATCAATAATAGCGAAGTTTTTCATAACACAGTGAAAAAATATTTAAACGGCAATGCTGTGAGTGAATTATTTTTAGAAATACCTTTGCGAAAAGAAAACTTCGATTTATCAGATGTGGTTTTAAATGTTAACACCGTCGCTCATCAAGTAAAAAATCAATTTTTAGAAGGAGAGACAATTGTTAAAGTAAGCAAGCCTTTACACAGCAAAATTTTTGCTGTTAATGCCAATTTAGAAAAAACAAAGCTTTTTGTTAACAATCTTGCTTTAAATAAAAAAGTTGGTGAAAAAGCAGATTTAAATTTTGCCATTACGGTTGAAAACGATATCAATATCAACAATATAGAACTTAAAACAGCTCTTGGCAAGAAAAAACTTAACGGCAAAATACAATTTATGCATCAACCTTTTTTTGTAAAAAACTTATATTTCAGCAATCAAAATTTTGCTAAACAAAACTATACTTTATCTTATCAACAAGAAACTCCTTTGGCACCGAAAATTATCAAACTCACTGGTAAATATTTTAATTTCAATGATTTTCTGCATAATAATGCCGAATTATTTAAAAATCCTCAACAGCACAAACAAAATGAAGTGAAGATTTCTGTTTCTTTACAGCAACTAGAATTGTTAAACAAAAAAAATCTTTATAATGTAGTTGGCAATACCAATTGTCTTGATTTATATTGCGATTATCTCAATATTAAAGCAGAAAGCCCCAACAATAAAACGATTACCGTTAAAACCGAAAACAACCGAGCCCAAGAAAATCAAGTAAAAATCAAAATAGAAGATATTGCTTATCTAGCAGATGCTTTGATGGCTAACAACCACCTAGCAGAAGGCGGGGTTTTGATTAATGTTAAACAAAGAAAAACCGCAGACGGCATCAATATATCTGGCAATCTTGTCAATATAGGCAATATTGGTGTTTTTGAGAATGAAAAAATTCAGCAATTAGCCAATGACGAATTAAAATCACAAATCAAAGAAAAGGTTTTTAAAAACAGCAAAACTAATTTCAATACTGTAAAAGTGGATTTTGATTTAAGAAAAAACATTCTCACCGTCAATTCTTTTTTAGCCAATAATCTCGTCATCGGCATCACTTCTAAAGGCACTGTTAACCTAGCAAATCAAGAAATTCAACTAAAAGGCTTGTTAATTCCTGGTTATGTGGTTAATAATTTGTTTGGCCTAGGTAAAGTGCCTATTTTGGGCGAAATATTTAAGGGGCTATTAATTGGCAACGATAGTGGGGGAATTTTTGGCATCAAATATCAATATCTCAAAAACAAAACCAATCCACAAGGCAAATTAGAGGTTAATAAAATTTCTGCTTTTGTGCCAACTAGCATTCAAAATTTGTTTGAATAATAGTAAAAAAAATGTTGCAATAGCAAATTTTGCTAGTTAAAATTATGGCAGTATTTTTTAAATCAAACCCTACAACTATATGCAATTTGAAGTATCAAAAACAATTTTGTTAAAAGCTTTATCTGATGTTAACGGTGCTGTAGAAAAGAAAAACACCATTCCGGTTTTACAAAACATTAAAATAGAAGCCAAAAATAACCAGGTTTTCTTGTTTGCAACCGATATGGATATTCTCATCACCTCTCATTTTGAATGCCAAATATCTACCGAAGGCTCAACAACAGTGTTGGCGCAAACTTTTTTCGACATCATAAGAAAAATACCCGACGGCATAATCAACATCAACCTAGAAAACGAAAATCTTTTGCAAATTAAACTTGGTAAATCTCGTTATAAAGTATCTTGCATAGATCCTGCCGAATTCCCTATCATTTCTAGCGAAGAACTCACCGACGAAATCGAGCTAGATGCTCAAACTTTAGCCAAAATGATTAGCAAAACTCAATTTGCTATTTCTAACGACGAAACTCGCTACTACCTAAACGGTTTGTTTTTACATTCTTTGCAAGAAAACAACAACTACTACCTACACACAGTGGCAACCGACGGCCACAGAATGGCTTTATCTTCTCTATTTACTGGCATAGCCAAAGAATTTGGCATTATCGTGCCTAAAAAAACAGTGAGTGAAATCAAAAGAATCATCGAAAACACCAAAAAAGTTTCTTTGGCAGTGTCAAGAGTAAAAATCAAAATAGTTTGTGACAAAACTACCATCATTTCAAAACTAATAGATGGCGAATTTCCGCCTTACGACAAGGTTTTACCAAAAAATAATTTCAATATTGTCAACATTAAAAGAAAAGATTTATTTGATTGCCTCGATAGAATTTCTATTTTAGCTAACGACAAACATCGTTCGGTAAAAATTAAACTTTTTGAAAATAAATTTTGCCTACAAGTTGGCGACGATGTTAATCCGCTGGCATACGAAGAACTAGATGTTGTTTATAATGACAACAAAATCGAATCTGGCTTTAATTCTAAATATTTGCTCGACATTATCGCTCAAATCGAAAAAGAAGAAGTGGTAATCAAATTTAACGACGGCTTTTCACCAGCACTAATAGAATCTTCTGATTCTAATTCTTTGTTTGTGATTATGCCTGTAAGAATTTAGCCTAAACATTTAATTTATTTATGGCAATTATCAAAAATATTATCATTTGGTTAATATTTTTTGCTTTGTTAGGTGCTATTTTTGTTCTTGCTTTGTCTAGTGAATATGTGCCAATTAAAACCTTGGTTATTCCAGTAAAAATAAGCAACAACATCAATATTTGCAATATCGGATCAACTCTTTAAAAAACTTATTTGTTTAATTTATGTCTAATTATAATTTCGATACCATTGTTATTGGCAGTGGCCCTGGTGGCTATGTTTGTGCTATTCGTTTGGCTCAACTTGGTTTTAAAGTTGCTTGTGTAGAAAAAGAAAAAACATTGGGCGGAACTTGCTTAAATGTTGGCTGCATTCCTTCTAAAGCTTTACTTGAAGCTTCGCATAAATTTCATGATGCCACACATCATTTTCAACAAATAGGCATCAACACTACTGGTCTTAATGTTGAAATAGACAAATTAATGACTCATAAAAACAAAATTGTCGCTGGCTTAACAAATGGCATCGCTGGTTTGTTTAAAAAAAATAAAGTGCAGTCAATTGCCGGTTTTGCTAGCTTTGTCGATAATCACACCATAGAAGTAATCAACAATCAAAACGAAAAAACTCAATACACCGCTCAAAACTTTGTAATTGCCACTGGCTCCGAAGTTGCTTCTTTACCAAATGTGGTTATAGATGAAAAAATCATCGTCTCTTCTACTGGGGCTTTATCGCTAAGTGCAGTGCCAAAAAAACTGGTCGTCATTGGTGCTGGAGTTATTGGTTTAGAGCTTGGCTCAGTATGGCTTCGTTTGGGTGCAGAAGTTGAAGTGATAGAATATCTCAGCACTACCACTCCCACCCTAGATGCCGAGATATCTAAAAACTTTCAACGAACACTAGAAAAACAAGGTATGAAATTTCGCCTTTCCACCAAAGTGCAAGCAGTTGAAATTATCGAAAATAATCAAGCTAAAATTGCCACTCAAACTGTTGATGGTTCGCAAAATCACGAAATTATTGCCGATGCAGTTTTGGTTGCGGTGGGCAGAAAACCCTACACTAAACACTTGGGTCTTGAAAAAATTGGGGTCAAAATTAACAACAAAGGCTTTATCGAAAACCATCATCTCAAAACCAATATCGACAATATTTTTGCAATCGGCGATGTTACTACCGGCCCAATGTTGGCACATAAAGCCGAAGATGAAGGTGTGATGGTTGCCGAAATTATTGCAGGTCAAAAACCGCACATCAATTATAATTGCATTCCTAATGTTATCTACACCTACCCAGAAGTAGCTTGTGTTGGCAAAACAGAAGAAGAATTAAAAGCCGAAAATATTGCCTATAAAGTTGGTAAATTTTCAATGATGGCAAACTCTCGAGCCAGAGCCACTGCCGACGAACAAGGCTTTGTTAAAATTCTTTCTTGTGCCACTAGCGATAAAATTTTAGGTGCACACATCATTGCCAGAGAAGCCGGCAACACCATTCATGAAATCGTGGTCGCCCTCGAATTTGGCGGTAGTGCCGAAGATATTGCTCGAACTTGTCATGCTCACCCAACCTACAACGAAGCAGTAAAAGAAGCTGCTTTGGCGGTTGATGGCAGGGCAATTCACTCTTAAAATTATTAATCATTTATATTTGTATGCTGTTTCTCTCTATTGCAATTGTCATTTTCGCCATAATTTTGTTTTTATCAATTGTTATTGTTAATCAGCAAAACTTAGCAATTGTGCAAAGATTAGGTAAATTTCTCAAAGTGAGCCAACCGGGTTTAAATTTTTTAATACCATTTATCGATTCTGTAGCAGGAAGAATAAGCCTAAGAGTAAATCAACTCGATGTTAAGGTAGAAACAAAAACAGAAGATAATGTTTTTTTGCATGTAATGGTCTCTGTGCAATTTTTTGTGCAACCCGAAAAAGTTTATGAAGCATTCTATAAATTACAAGATCCTAAACAGCAAATAACCGCTTTTGTGTTTGATGTGGTAAGAGCCAGAGTTCCAAAAATAAAATTAGACGATGTTTTTGAAAAAAAAGATGAAATTGCAAATGCAGTAAAAGAAGAGCTTTCTTCGGTAATGAATGAGTTTGGCTATGGCATTTTAAAAGCTTTGGTAACCGATATTGATCCAGATAAAAAAGTCAAAGAAGCAATGAACGAAATCAATGTTGCCCAAAGAATGAGGGTAGCAGCCACCGAAAAAGGTGAAGCCGAAAGAATTATAAAGGTCAAATCAGCCGAGGCCGATGCTCAAAGCAAAGCTTTGCAAGGCAAAGGCATGGCCGATCAAAGAACAGCCATAATCCATGGCTTAAAAGATTCTGTTGCCGATTTTAAAGGATCACTTCCCGCTTTGCAAGAACAAGATATTTTAAATCTAGTATTAGTAACTCAATATTTTGATACCTTAAAAGATCTTGGCTTATCTGCCAACAACAACACCATCATGATTCCTCACTCACCAAGTGCAATTGGCGATATTATGCAACAATTTAGCAATTCTTTGCTAGCAACTAGCAAAGCAAGAGAACCCATCTCAGCAAGAGATTCTATACCATCAAAAAAACCTATATCAGAAAAAAAAACCATATCGCCCGACATAAACAAATCATACGATGAAAAACAACAACATCAAAAAATCAATTCTCAAACAACACAAAATAATCAAGATCCTTGGCAAAGTTAAAAAATTTTAAAATCTTTAAAGAAATAGTGTCAAAATATTTTAAATTAGTGTTTGCATTTTGTTTTTATGGTTTTAAAATTGTTTCTTACCAAAATTAAGTTGTGGCTTTGAAAGTTAAATTATTATTCATCTTGTTTTCAAATAAAAACAAGATGAATAATAATTTAACTTGAAATTGTCGCGAACTTGTAGTGCTAATTGTTGGCAATACCATTAATTAGTTAAGTTTTATTTTATTAATCAAATTTTATTTTATGACTAACAACAACGAGATACTCGAAAGAGTAAAAAAAATTATCATTAATCATTTAGGTGTCGACGAAGCAAAAGTGGTTGAAGTTGCTAATTTTATCGACGATTTAGGTGCCGACAGCCTTGATCAGGTAGAGCTTGTTATGGCTTTCGAAGAAGAATTCGGCATTGAAATCCCAGATGATGCTGCCGAAAAAATCGTTACCGTCGGTAATGCTGTAAAATATATTTCTGAAAATATGTAATTTATCTAAATCGATATTTAGATTATCAAGTTTTTGAGCATCTAAATATTGATTTAAATATAAAAACACCAAAATTTTTTGGCCACTTTTGCAAAAAAAGTGGCTTTTTCTTTATTTTTTTATGTCTAATACCAAAATAAAAAAAGTTGTTCTCGCCTACTCTGGCGGTTTGGACACTTCTGTGATTCTTAAATGGTTACAAGAAACCTATGCTTGCGAAGTAATTACTTTTACTGCCGATTTAGGTCAAGGAGAAGAATTAGAACCCGCCCGAAAAAAAGCACAAATGCTGGGGGTTAAACAAATTTTCATCGAAGATTTACGCGAAGAATTTGTCAGAGATTATGTTTTTCCAATGTTTCGTGCAAACACAGTCTATGAAGGCACTTATCTTTTAGGCACTTCTATCGCCCGACCTCTCATTGCAAAAAGACAAATAGAAATCGCCAAAATGGTTGGGGCAGATGCAGTTGCTCATGGTGCCACAGGCAAAGGCAACGATCAAGTGAGATTTGAGCTTGGTTATTATGCCAATAATCCTCACATCAAAATTATTGCTCCTTGGCGAGAATGGCAATTAAATTCAAGGCAAAAACTGATAGAATATGCCATGCAACACCAAATACCAGTTGCCACCGACAAAATGGGTGAATCACCTTATTCGGTCGATGCTAACCTGCTTCACACTTCTAGCGAAGGTAAGGTTTTAGAAGATCCATCTCTGCCAGCTCCAGAATATGTTTATCAACGCACAGTCAACCCAAAGCAAGCTCCCAATCAAGCAACCGAAATTGAGCTAGAATTTGTTGCAGGCAATCCAGTTGCTATCAATTCACAAAAAATGACTCCTGCCGAAATTCTGACCGCCCTTAACAAACTAGGCGGAGAAAACGGCATCGGCAGACTCGATTTGGTTGAAAACCGCTTTGTTGGCATGAAATCAAGAGGGGTCTACGAAACTCCTGGTGGCTCTATTTTGCTGGTCGCTCATCGTGCTATCGAATCTATTGCTCTTGATAGAGAAGCGGCACATTTAAAAGACGAATTAATGCCCAAATATGCTAGCCTAATTTATAACGGTTTTTGGTTTTCACCAGAGCGATTAATGCTACAAGCCTTAATCGATAAAAGCCAAGAAAATGTCGAAGGCAAAGTAAAACTTGAGCTCTACAAGGGCAACATCACAGTTTTGGGTCGTCAGTCAAATAAAAGTCTTTATTCTATGCAACATGTCACTTTCGAAGAAGATGACGGTGCCTACAATCAACAAGATGCCAACGGTTTTATTAAACTAAATGCTTTACGCCTTCGCATCGGCAAAATTAAGGGCAGTTTTTAACAGCATAATCAATCAATTCCCCTTCCTGTGGAAGGGGCGGTCGCGATAGTGGGCGGGGTAGTGTCCGGCAAACAAAACTGTGATTCGCTTGAATTGACATCGGCGATCGTCTCCCGACAATACCCCGTCGGGCTTCGCTCTCCACCCCTTCCACAGGAAGGGGAATTTTGCATCGAGAGCTGTTTGCCAACACTACGATTTATTTAATTAAAACCAATGTTTATGATTTTAAAACCAGATCTAAAAAAATATTTTTTTGGAACAGTCCTGTGTTTTTTTATTGCCTTTGTTGCTATAAAAATTTCGTTTTTGCCTTTCGCTCCTTTTACTTTGCAAAACAATATTCATCCAATTAGTTCCGAAATTATTGCCATTTTACTTGGCATTTTCATTAGCAACATCATCAAAATACCTAGCAATTTTGGTGCTGGCATAGATTTTACCGTAAAAGATGTTTTGGCAATTGCCATTATTTTGCTTGGAGCGAAGCTTAATTTGCAATACATCATCAAATCTTCTTTTGCTATTTTTATTATCGATATTATTTCGGTAATATTAAATTTGCTTATCGGCATTTGGGTTTGCCATAAATTAAAACTAGAAAAAAACATTGCCATTCTTTTGATAATCGGCAATGCCATTTGCGGAAGTTCGGCAATTATCGTGCTTGCTCCACTTATTAAGGCTAGTCAGCACCAAATTTCTGTTGCCTTAATTGTTAGTTCTTTTCTTGGCTTGCTTGCTATTTTTATCTATCCTGTTTTGGGTAATTTTTTAAAAATAGATCATCAGGTTTTTGGCATCTGGGCTGGCTCAACCGTGCAATCTGTGCCACAAGTTTTGGCAACTGGCTTCACTTTTAGCCAAGAAGCGGGCGATTTGGCAACAATTACTAAGTTAATGAAAGTTTTATTGCTAGCACCAACTGTTTTTTTGATTATACTCGTAAGAAAAGAAAAAAATCAAGAAAAAAAACAATTACACAAATATATTCCGCCTTTTATTTTTGGTTTTTTAATTATGATGCTACTTAATTCTGTTAATTTATTTAACTATACACTTTACAATTACAAAATTCATGATATAATAGCCGACATTAGCAACATTTTACTTACTGCCACTATGGTTGGCATTGGCTTAAAAACCAATTTAAAAACTTGTGTAAATGTTGCTGTTAAACCATTGATGGCGGGGGCAATTTGTTGTGCCACCACCGCCACATTAATGCTTTATTTAATCAAATTCTTATTATGAAAATTACCAGTTTAAAACAATTAATACAAGAACTAAACAATTGTCAAGATGGCAATTTTGGCAACACTTTAACCTGTCTAGAACTTTCTGCCAATCAAATTGCTCATATCGAACAAATTTGCCATTGGAAAGAAGGTTTTTATTCACGAAATCTCATTCATCGCACCGATAAATATGAGGCTTTGTTTTTATGTTGGCAACCACAAAATATTTCTTCTATTCATAATCATGCAGGGCAAGATTGTTGGGTAAAAATATTACAAGGAACATGCGAAGAAAAACTTTATCTCATCGACGAAACAAACCAGCATTTAAAACTATTAAGCAGTAGTATTACAACGAAAGACACCTACATCAACGATAACATTGGCATACATTCAATTCAAAATATTGGTGAAAACAAAATGATCACCTTACATATTTATTCAAACCCAATAGATAGCTGTTTTGTTTATAACAACAGCACTCACGAAAAAAAATTAGTGCAAACCAAATATGATAAAAGCTTATCTGATCTGCCACTAGATTTTTAAGCAGTTCTACAAGAAGGGTAATTTAAATCGAAATTATATTACTTAACTTTTCCAGCACCGAGTTTTGTTTGCATCGCTGGTGAAGTTGATTAAAATCAAAAGTATCGAGATTTTGATCTTGGCTAGCACAAGCAAAAAAATATTCAACTCCATTGGTGGTTTGTTTTTTTTGCAAACACTGCCCACAAACCCCTTTTAACATACATTGCATTGGCGAATTTAGGCTCACCACCGCCATTTCCGCTTGTTTTAATGAAGAGATATTTTTTCTTAATTTCGCCACCCCGTCCATCATCTGATTGTTACCGATAGTAAAAATATAGTCGATTTTTTGATCGGCATTTTTGCTAAAATAATTTTCAACCAAATCAAGCGAGCTACCGCAAAAAAATTTGCTTGGTTGCTTAGTGGCAATAAAAAGTTGATGACAAGATTTTTGCATTTTCGCAAAATTAGCAATATCTGCTTCGCTTTCATAGCCTGCAAAAAACCACACTTGGCAACCATTTTTTTGAAACAAACCAGACAAAGCGGCGAGTGGTTGATTGCCCCTGCCCCCGCCAATTAGCAACACTTTTTGGTTTTTGACAATATTGGTGGGCTCACCACTTGGGCCCATAAAAACACAAGGGTCGTTTGGCTGAAAATTAGCAATCAAGCTGGTTGAACCGCCCGTTTCAAGCACCATTCCTGTGATGATTTTGCTTTTTTTGTTAATACCAATAGCGGTCACGGCCACTCCCTCCATCAATAAAGACTGTTGATTGGCTTGCTTGGAAAAAGCTCGATAATTTTGTAGCCGAAAAATATGTCCCGGCTTAGTATTTTGAACCAGCAACGGTGCATAAATATCGATTTGCACCACACTTTTTGATAATCTTTTGATGTTGTGTATTTTGGTTAAAAAATCGTCTTGGTGACTTCTTTTTGCTGGCTTTGCTAACTGCCGTTGCAAGAGCCAATCAATTTGTCGATAGCCTTGTTTGGCACTTGCCATTGCTTTCACCACACTGCCTGCAAATTGCGGGTGCAGATCGCCAAAAAAACTAATAGCTTGATAATTCTTGTGGGCTTGATAATTCTTGTGGGCTTGATAATTCTTGTGGGCTTGATAATTCTTGTGGGCTTGATAATTCTTGTG
>CANNFC010000023.1:11158-19061 GCA_947503755.1 Rickettsiales bacterium
ATTGATTTGATTAATAAAATTAGGTTGATTGGCAAAAACTTGCTTCATTTCTGCTGGCAAATCTGCCGAGATAAAGTGATGATTATTGTGTGGCAAAGGCAAATTATCAACCACAGCAGGTGAAATATTGGCAGAAGTGCCTGTAGCAAAAATAAGAGCTTTACAAGCAATAGTTTGACCAGAGCTTAGCATCACAGCACACACAGCCCCAAATTGGTCGGTGATAATTTGGGTAATTTCTTGTTTTTCGATAATGTTAATGCCCTGATTAATTGCCTGCTGAACCTCTAAATGATTTAGTTTATAAGCAGGAGATTTATTGATTTCTTGTCGATAAACAATACTTGCCTCTACCGCCAGTTGTTGTTTGGCAAACAAATCGGCATCGTGCAAAAATTGTGTGGCGATTTGTTTTTCTTCGGCATCTAACTTGGCAAGAAATTGCTCTTTGTTGAGTTTTTGCAATTTTTTGGCAAATCTTTGCACCTGCACTTGATAATAAACTTTTGCCTCACAGGCCACATCAATGGCGGTAAGCCCGCCACCAACCACCACAATCGGCTGTTGTAATTGCAGATTACTAAACAATTGATCTTGATAAGATACCAAATTAAGCGACATCAAAAAATCAGAAGCTAACCTTACTCCTTTGGCAAAATTATTGGGTAAGTCTAAAAAATTGGGCTTTCCCGCCCCAAAACACATAGCGATATGCGAAAAACCATAAAGCTCAAAAGCCATTTTGTTGGTAATAGAAGAGCCAAACCTAATGCCAGAATATAAATGAAAATTACTGCGACGAGCCAGCAAAACATAAATGATATCTAAAAAATTTTTGTTCCAACGAGTTGTGATACCATATTCGGCAACCCCGCCAAAACCATTGATTGGACGGGTGTTAAGATCGAGCATTTGCCAGTTTTTAATGGCAGAAAAACCAGTTTTGTTACCAAAAATATCCCGCCCAACCAAATCGCTTGGCAAGGGCTCGATTTTTAGGCCGTCAATTGCCACAACCTCATAGCCACAATTTAGCAAATAGTGTGCCAAAGTGTAGCCAGCGGGGCCCATACCGCACACCAAAATTTTTTTGTCGATAAAATCTTTGGCAATAGAAAATTGCTTGTTTAGCGGGCAGAAACGGGTAAGTAAAGAATAAATCTCAAAACCATAGGGCAACGATAAAACTTCTTGCAAAATTGCAGTTTCTATTTGCGGAATATCAACCGCCTCTTGTTGTTGAAAAATACAAGCTTGGCTACAATCGTTGCAAATGCGATGACCGGTGCCAGCCAACATTGGATTATCAAGAGTTGCCATCACCAAGCTAGCAATATTAAGGCCTTTGCTTTTTAAATAATTCATCTCCGATATTTTTTGCCCCAGCGGACAGCCAGAAAGCAAAACTCCCAGCTCATTTTGCTTTGTTTCTTGGCTATCTTTTTTTAACAAACCCGTTCGGCAAGAATCTTTATTTTGTTTGTGGCAATGCAGGCAATAACTGGCTTCTGCCATAATTTTGGCCGGGCTTGCAAAATTACTACACAAACTAAAATCTTGCCTAGGTTCTGTGTTAAATAAATCAAAATCAAGCAGGTGCTGATGATTTAATTTTTTTGGCAAAATAAACAAAACCCCTTGCTTGTGTTTTTTTTGCCCTTCTTGACTAAACAAAGCCCACAAACAATAGTTTTGCAAACTCTCGCCGATATTGTTGTTGATAATTTTTTTGGCAAGAGCAAGTTCGATAGCGATAATATCTTCGCTAGATATCTCAAGCTCTGTGAGGCATTTTTTGGCAAAATCTGTGCTAAAATTTTTGACAGAATCTGCGGTAAAATTTTTAGACAAATTTCGCTGAATATAGCTTAATCTGGCTTGATAAATAAGGTTTAAGGCTAAATTTTGGTTTTGCAATTGTTGATTTTGTTGATCTAAACAAAAAAGATCAACCAAAAATTCTTGAGTGACAATGGCAAGCTCAATTAAAATTGCAGAACTAAAATGCTCGTTATTTTGATAAATATTCGACAAATCTGGGTTTTTTTTGGCTAAAAAAGTCAAAAAACTAGCATAAACTTTTTTTAATCCTGCTGGTTGATATAAATCTTCAAATGCAAGTTGATAAATAGGATTAAGCATAAAATTTAACTCGAAATGGCATTAAGCACAATTTGCTCTTCATCAAAAGGTAAATATTGAGTGCCAATAATTTGGTATTTTTCGTGCCCTTTGCCCGCTAAAATTAACACATCACCTGGCAAAAGCATTGCAATTGCTTGCTTGATGGCAATTTTTCTATCGGCAATTTCGATGGTTTTGCCTAAATCACAGCCCTGCAAAATTTGTTGGCGAATTTCGCTAGCATTTTCTAGCCTTGGATTGTCGTCGGTTACAATCACCATATCGGCTAAATCGCTACACACCTGTCCCATCAGCGGTCTTTTTGCCACATCGCGGTTGCCACCACAGCCAAACAACACCAAAAGCCGATGATTTGCTAGTTTTTTTGCCGAAGATAGCACATTTAGCAAGCCATCGGGGGAGTGAGCAAAATCAATAAAAATTTGTGCCTGATTATAGCTTGCCACCAACTGCATTCTGCCTTGCGGGGCTTGAATTTTCGACAAATTAACAGCAATAAACTGCATTTGTTGGGCAAAAAGCCGATGTTTTTTTACCACGGCAAGCAAAGCACACAGCAAATTATAGGCTTGGAACTGCCCTTGTGGTAAAAAATTTGCCACATATTTTTGTTGCTGATATTGCCAAACTAACTGGTTATTTTCAAAACTAATTAGTTGTAAATCGGCAGAATTTTTGCCATAAGTTGCTACTTGCAAATGATTTTTTTGGCAAACTGGCAAGATTTTTTCATATTCGACAATGTCGGCATTTAAAATAGCAAAATCATCAGAGCCAAGCAAGCCCGAAAATAACAGCATTTTGCTGGCAAAATAATTTTGCATATCGAAGTGATAATCGAGATGATCTTGGCTAAAATTGGTAAAACAGCCCACAGAAAAAGGTAAATTTGCCAAACGATTTTGCTGCAAACCAATCGAACTTGCCTCAATTACCACATCATCAACACCTCTTTGTTTTAATATCGCCAAATTATGATATAACGAAGCTAAATCTGGGGTGGTGAGATTAGTTTGCAAAAAATCACCTGCACACTCAAAATTGGTTTTGATGCCAACGGTGCCAATTGATGCCGATTTTTTTTGCAACAAACCCAATATTTGCCTGATGTAATCTGCCACCGAAGTTTTGCCATTGGTGCCCGTGATGGCATATAAATTGGCAGGCAAGTTGCAATAAAATTTTGGCAACAAAGCCATCAACAACATTTTGGCATCGCCAACAACAATATTTACCTGATGTTTTAACAACAAATCTTGATAATTATAAGCAGATTTTTCATCAATCACAATAACTTTTGCCCCGTTTGTAATTGCCTGTTCGCTAAAACTTGCTCCATCAAACTTTGCACCAAGCAAGCCAGCAAAAATGCTGTTTTGAATGGCGAAATTAGCATTGCTAACAATAGCTGAAACCTCGATATCGCTGACATTGTTGGCAAAAAGCTGGTAAGGAAGATTAATTTTAGCTAAGAGTTGAGTGAGTTTCATAAATGATTTTGTGAATATTTTCTACCACCGCAATAGGGTTTAAGCTAGCAGTGATTGGTCTGCCTATCACCAAATGTGAAGAGCCGTTTTTAACAGCAAAATCAACAGTGGCAACTCGTTTTTGATCGGCATTTTCATCGTTTGCCAATCTAATGCCCGGAGTTATGATAGCAAAATTGTTACCAAAATTTTTTCGTAGTGTTAAGGCCTCTAAAGCAGAAGCCACCACACCATCTAAACCGCAAGCAAGAGCTAGTTTGGTTTTTTGACAAACTAAATTTTCAACACTCAATTGACTATCAAAGCCCATTTCAAGCAAATTTTGTTTGTCAAGACTAGTAAGAACGGTAACCCCAATAATTTTGATGTGTTTTTTGTGCTGGCTGGCCGAAAGCATAATTTCGGTGCTAGCAGTGTGAATGGTGAGAAGATCGATGTTGTAGCTGGTAAGATTTGCCACCGCTTTGCCGATTGTTTGTGGAATATCATAAAGTTTTAGATCGGCGAAAATTTTTTTTTGCCTTTTTTCGAGGGCGGAAAGTAAAGAAAAATAATCGCCTGTCATCAACAATTCGAGCCCGATCTTGTAAAAATCAACTGCCGAACCAAGTTTATCAACCAAATTTAAGGCCAAGTAAGCAGTTGGAAAATCGAGAGCAACTACTAGTTTTGCCATATTATGTTTCGGTTTTATTGATTAAACGCCAAATATTTTGCCAGTGCTTTGCTACAATGATAATTGATAAAAAGAGCCAAATTAGATGCGAAAATAAATCAAAACCAAACAAGCCAGCCAACAAGCCCACCAGCAAACAAGCCGAAATGCCGGCAACCGAGGATATTTTAAACACCCTATAAATCACCAGCCAAAAAAGCAAACCAACCAAGCCTAAAAAAGGTTGCAAGGCAACAGTGCAGGCCAAAAAAGTTGCCACCCCTTTGCCCCCCCTCCGAAATTTAAGGTAAATAGAAAACATATGCCCCAAAACCGCCGATACAGCAATTAGCACAAGCCAATTAAAATCAAGGTGAAAACAATATTTTGCCAACAAAACTACCATCGCACCCTTGCCTGCATCAAGCAACAAAGTGGCAATGCCTAGTTTTTTACCCAAAACCCTGTTGACATTAGTTGCCCCAATATTTTTTGAACCAAAATCTCGAATATCGGTAGAGGCAAAAATTTTTGCCAAAAGCAAACCAAAGGGAATACTGCCCAGCAGATAACTTAACCAAAACAAAGCACTAAATAACATAACTAATTTTTTTTAGGTTTATTACGAAAATCAGAAAACGAAACTATTTTTGATGAATCGGTAATGAGAGTTTTTTCTACTAAATTAGTTTCTAATTGTTGATTAACCAAGTGCGATTCCGATGTATCCAACAATTCTTCTTCGACATATTCGACATTAAATTTTAAAGAAAAATTCATCGAAGGATCGGCAAAAGAAGTGATTGCCTGATAAGGAACAACCAAAGTTTCTGGTTGCCCGCTAAAAAACAACACTATGCGAAAATGATCTGGCTCAACCAGCATCGATTTAAATTGAAACTGAATGGCGATAGTCATTTCTTCTGGATATTTTTCAAGCAAATGCTTGGCAATTTTCACTCCCGGAAATTTTGTGAGAAAACCAATTAAAAAGTAGTGCTTGCCTGGCAAGCCATTGTCGACAACTTTTTTTAGCACTTCACAAATAACCAAACGCATTGAGTTTTCAACAATTTCATCGTAACCAATAAGATCTTGCATAAAATAAATCAAAAAAGTTAATTAGCAAAACGAAAATGAAAAACATCGCCATCTTGCACCACATATTCTTTGCCTTCAAGCCTTAATTTGCCAGCATTTTTGCACCCTTCTTCGCCTTGAAATTTGATGTAATCTGCATAGGCAATGGTTTCGGCCCTAATAAAACCTTTCTCAAAATCGGTATGAATAACTCCTGCCGCCTTTGGAGTAGTAAGATTTTTTGACAAAATCCAGCTATGGCACTCTTTTGGGCCCACGGTAAAAAATGAAATCAAATTTAACAAGCTAAAACCAGCTTTAATAATTTGCGACAAACCAGTTTGATTAAGCCCTGCCGATTGCAAATATTCGAGCTTTTCTTGCAAGCTATCAAGCGAGGCAACTTCGGCTTCGATTTGAGCAGAAATATTTAAACAAAGATAGTTATTTTTTTGACAATAAGCCAAAACCGCTTGCGAATGCTTGTTGCCCGACACTTCTTGCTCAGATAAATTGCAAACAAAAAGTTGCGGTTTGGCGGTGATAAGTTGCAGATTTTTAATTATTTTTTGCTCGTCAAGATCGGTTGTAACAAATCCACTGGCGGGCTTGCCTGCACTTAATACCACAATTATTTTTTTTACCAACTCAACTTGTGGCAATAAATCTTTATCGGTTTTGGCTTTTTTTTCGAGGGCAGGCAACCTTTTTTCGAGGCTTTCTAGATCGGCAATGGCTAATTCGAGCTGAATTAATTCGATATCACGAAGAGGATCGACCGAATTTTCAACATGCACAATGTTGTCATCTTCAAAACATCTAACCACATTGATGATGGCATCAACTTCTCTAATATGCGATAAAAACTGATTACCCAAGCCTTCGCCCTTGCTTGCCCCTTTAACAAGACCGGCGATATCGACAAACTCAATTTGCGAAGGAATAATTTGGGCAGAACCAGCAATTTTTGCCAACTGCTCAAGCCTTTCGTCGGGCACATTGACCTTGCCTAAATTGGGTTCAATTGTGCAAAACGGATAGTTCGCCGCTTCGGCCGTGATGGTTTGAGTAAGAGCATTAAACAAAGTTGATTTGCCAACATTTGGCAAGCCCACAATACCGCATTTTACAGACATAGCAATGAATTTAATTTGAAAAATAATAATTATTTTACTAAACTTATCTTAACTTTTCAATCAAAATTCTTAGGTTATCACGATGATTAACAAAATATTTTTTCTAACTCTGGTTTTTATCGCTTTAAACGGTTGTTTTCTAACAGAAAAAGTTGTTGTTAAGCACAATAATTTTACTTTAAAAGAACAACATTTTTCGCAACTAAACAACTGGCAGAGCGATAATCATTTAGAGGCTTTGCAGGCTTTTTTACATTCTTGCCATAAAATGGCAAAATTAGAGCAAAACAAACCAATGAACGGCTCAATTCTAAAAATCACTCCTGCCGATTACTACGATGTTTGCCAAATCGCCGAGGCTATTAGCAATTTGGGTGACAGACAGGCAAAAAACTTTTTTGAAAACTGGTTTCGAGTGTTTAAAATTGAAGGCAAACAACAAAACAAGCTTTTCACTGGCTATTACGAAGCAACCTTGTTTGGTAGCTACACACAAGATGCTCGATATCAATATCCTGTTTATGGCTTGCCAAGCAAAAACTGGTTTGATTTCGCCACCACCAGAAAACAAATTAACGAAGGAGCTTTAGAAAATAAAAAACTCGAATTGCTTTATGTTGACAATGCGGTAGACTTGTTTTTTACTCACATTCAAGGCTCTGCCACAGTGATTTTGCCAAATCAACAGCAAGTAAAACTGGTTTATGCCAAAAAAAACGACCAGCAATTTGTGGCGATTGGCAATTATTTGCTAAAAAACGGCATCTTAACTTCTGACAACAT
Source organism: Rickettsiales bacterium (assembly GCA_947503755.1). Taxonomy (GTDB): domain Bacteria; phylum Pseudomonadota; class Alphaproteobacteria; order Rickettsiales; family UBA1997; genus CAILUF01. The sequence continues at coordinate 18,448 of CANNFC010000023.1, forward strand.
CAACCCGCTTGCCATCAAGCAGTGGCTACATCAAAACCCCGAAAAACAAACAGAAATTTTCAACCTTAATCCTTCTTATATTTTCTTTTCTTTGTCTGATACCAAGCAGGTGGTTGGCTCTTTTGGAGTGCCACTTACCGCCGAAAGATCGCTAGCAATTGATGATGATCTTGTTGCCTACGGCAGTTTGTTGTGGGTAGAAATTGACAAGCAAAATTTTCATAAATTAATGCTGGCTCAAGATACTGGCTCTGCCATTAAAGGCCTAGGCAGGGGCGATATTTTTTTTGGCAGTGGCAAAGAGGCAGAAGAAAAAGCCTCACAAATGTATGGCAACGGCGAATATTATTTGCTAATACCCAGCAACTTTTTTTAGTAAATTTAGCAAATTTGCGATCTTGGGACTGTTGCATCACTAATTTGTTTTAATTTTTTGCTAGTTTTGAGAAGAAATTTTGGCTATTTTTAGCCTCATATTAAGCATATTAGGCTAAAAATAGTTGAAATTTATACCAAAAATGGCAAATAAAGTAAAATAAATTAGTGATGCAACAGTCCCATCTTGCCTAGCATAAGCCAAAATAGAGCACTCTCGAGATAAACTTGCTGTGGGG
>CANNFC010000024.1:0-18825 GCA_947503755.1 Rickettsiales bacterium
AAGTTTTACGTCAACAAGGTTTCTTAACCAGAGACTCCCGAGTAGTTGAAAGAAAAAAATACGGCTACAAAAAAGCCAGAAAAGGTCAAACCTATCGCAAAAGATAGTTGGATTTTTTTTTGGAAATAATCAAAAAAAATCCAATATTTTGTTAAATATTTTTTTTAAATAACCATTTAATAGCTATGAAATTTTTTCTTGATTCAGCCGATATTAACGAAATTATCCAAATTTCTTCTTATGGCTTAATTGATGGTGTAACTACCAACCCAACTCTTATTGCCAAATCTGGTGGTGATTTTAAAGAAACAATCGCCAAAATATGCAATATAGTTGCAGGGCCAGTAAGTGCCGAGGTTGCTTCTGTCGAATATGCGCAAATGATAAAAGAGGGTGTTGAATTAAGCAAAATAGCCAAAAATGTTTGCATCAAACTGCCTTTAACTCTCGACGGTCTAAAAGCTTGTCGTTATTTTTCCGACAAACAAATATCAACCAATGTAACCTTATGTTTTTCTGCCTCTCAAGCCTTGTTGGCAGCAAAAGCTGGAGCAACTTTTATTTCTCCGTTTGTTGGCAGATTAGATGACATTGGGCAAGATGGTCTTGAATTAATTTCTGAAATTGTGCAAATTTTTAGCAACTATCCACAAATTACCACTCAAGTTTTGGTTGCATCAGTAAGGCATCCAATTCATATCACTGCTACCGCCAAAATGGGGGCCGATGTGGCTACTTTGCCTGCTAAGGTTTTTATGCAACTAGTTCAGCATCCGCTCACTGCCAATGGTTTGGCAACTTTTGTTGCCGATTGGGCGAGCACTGGTCAAAAAATTATCGATTAATGAGTTTAGAAAATGCAAATTGTTGGCTTAATATCAACAAGCCAATTGGTTTTTCTTCTGCAAAAGTCGTGGCAATAATTAAAAAATTAACTAAAGCAAAAAAAGTTGGTCACGGTGGCACACTTGATCCTTTTGCTAGCGGAGTTTTGCCTGTTGCTTTAAATAAGGCTACCAAAACTTCTCAAAATATGATGGATGCCAAAAAACAATATCTTTTTACCATAACTTTTGGTGAGTTTCGCGATACCGATGATTGCGAAGGAAAAGTGGTAAAAACCAGTCAAAACAGAGCCTCTGCTTGGCAAATTATGCAATTTTTACCAAAATTTGTTGGCAAAATCAAGCAACAACCTTCTAAATTTTCTGCCCTCAAAATCAATGGCAAAAGAGCCTATCAACTCGCAAGAGCGGGGGTTGATTTTGCTACTCCTTTACGCGAAATAGAAATTTTTTCTTTACAAATGTTAAGTTATAGTTATGACTCTGCCGAATTTATGGTAGAATGCAGTAAAGGAACTTATGTGAGAACTTTGGCTTATGATTTATGCACCAAGCTTAATGTTTGTGGCTTTGTTAGCCAATTAACCAGAACAAAAGTTGGCGATTTTTTATTGACAGAAAGTATTACTATTGACGATTTAATACCAATTCCATAAATAAATACCACACTTCGATCTGAATTCCCCTTCTTGTAGAAGGGGTGAATTTTTTTGCCTTGGCAAAAAAAGACCAGGGTAGTGTTGGGAGCCGATCGCCGATGATATTTCGAGAGAATCCGAGATCGGCTAACGACACTACCCCGTCGAGCTTCGGTCGCCACCCCTTCGTTAGTACGTGGAAATTGTATTAGATCAAAATTGTTTTATATTCAAAATCTTTATCTGTTAATTTTGCTAATAAGTTGGGTAAAAAATAATCGAGTTGTTCTTTTAAAGAGTAGGGCGGATTGATAATTAACATACCGCATTTTTGCATTTTATTGCCAAGAATAAAATTGTTAATGCCAATATTAACTTGCATAATTTCGGTAAAATTTAATTTTTTAATTTCATCGATAGTTTTTGCTAAAATTTCGGTTTGTGAAGTGATTGGATACCACCATAAATAAACTCCGTTAGCAAATCTTTGTTTTGCTTCTTTTAGAGCTAAAACACTATTTTGATAGTCGAGACTGATGGGAAGGTTGATTTTTTCGTATGGCGGATCGATTAAGGCTAAACATCTTTTTTGCAATGGCGGTAGTTTGGTTTTTAACAAATCAAAACCGTTCATAGAATAAGTAAAAATTTTTTTACTACCAGCAAAATTTCTTTTTAATTGATAATAAGTTTCTTGATTTTTTTCTGCTACAATCATTTGCCAATTTTCTGATTTTTTTTGCAAAATATATTTCATTAACAAAGAAGATCCAGCATAAAATTTGAGGTTTTTGGCTAAATTATCAACAGAAGTTAAGTTGATTTTGGCTAATATTTGCCAAAAAACATTTGGCATACTTGTAACAAAATTTGCTTGATTGATTAAACGATAAACACCCTGATCGCTCTCAATATTTTGTTGATTTAATTGATATTTGCCAAGGCCGGCATGGGTATCAATTGCTAGCAAAGGTTTTTCTTTTTGTTGCAAATAATCGAGGCAACAACATAAAACACAATGTTTAAATAAATCGGCAAAATTGCCAACATGAAAAGAATGTTGATAATTCATATGATTTTAAGATCCAAATTTGCTAATATTTTCAATAAAATAATCGACTAAACTATTATTATGTTTTATTTTGGTAGTTTCGTTGCTAAATTTAAAATCTTTGTTTTCGTTGTTAAGATTATAAAACTCTAGATCTTTGACGGTGTCAAGATTATCGAAAGTGATTAATAAAATTTTTCTATCCACTGCTTTTGGTTTAAAAAACAGAAAATGCTTAATTTCTTCGGAGAAATATAAAAAATGCTCTTTGTTGTTGAGTTTAAAATAAATCGTTGGGCTACCTAAATAATCTAAAACCGTTCTTTTTGAAGAAACATTTTTTTGTAATAAATTTGTTTGATAAGCATCAAACATATAGCCGTGTTTTTCATAGCGAGCAACACAAGAAGTGAGGGTGATTAGTATTAAATAAAAAAATCGTAAAATCATATTGCAATTTGAAAAAAAGGCATTAAGCTTAAATTATATAAAATGTTATTTTGTATTGCTTTGGCACTACACAATAATAATATCATTTCAACTTTAAAATTAATTATTCTAACTTTATTTTTTTGGCTAAAAAACTTCAAAAAGCCTCAAGTTATATGAGTATATGACTTTCGTTTTTTAAAGTTTTTATCTCAAAAAAATTTTGTTAGAATAATTAATTTTAAAGTTGAAATGGTATAATTTTACAAGATATTTTTTATTATCACATGTTTTTTTTAAAATAATGCTGATATAATCTTTAATATAATTTATAATAATCATTTTATCATATGGCAGTTCCTAAAAAGAAAAAATCTAGTTCAAAAAGCGGTATGAGAAGAGGTAGCAATGGCACCTTTAAAGCTGATTTTGCTAATGTTATCGTCGATCAAGAAAGTGGTGAGTTTAAACTCCCTCATCATATTGTTAACGATACTTATAAAAACGGCAAACTTCAAATAAATCTTAAAAAAAGAGCTAAAAAAGAACAATCTGACAAAGAAAAAGCAGAAAATAATCCAGAAGAAAACGAAATTAACAAAACTCAATCAGAGTAGAAGGTGTCTGAATTTACCATCGCTTTAGATTGCATGGGTGGCGATAAGGCTCCGCAAATTGTAATTGAAGGAGCCGATATTGTTGCTAGCAAACATGCTAATGTTAATTTTTTGCTTTTTGGCGATTCAAAAAAGGTATTGCCAATAATAAATCACTGTCGCCATTTAAAAGGTCGATTTGATTTTATTCATACCGATGAATTTGTCTCGTCTTCTGAAAAGCCTTCGGTTGCTTTGCGAAAACTCACAAAATCTAGTATGAGGTTGGCAATTGATGCTGTGAAAGAAAAAAGGGCTATGGCAGTTGTTTCTGCTGGCAACACAGGTGCTTTAATGGCAATTGCTAAATTAGTGTTAAGAACTTTACCCACAATTAGTCGCCCAGCTATTGTAACTTCTGTTCCTAACAAAAAAAATAAAGGCACTGTTTTGTTAGATATGGGTGCCAATATTGAATGTGATGCTAATTTATTATTTGAATTTGCAATAATGGGCAAGGCTTTTGCTAATTATGCTTTAAACATTGCAAATCCAAAAATTGGGGTTTTAAATGTTGGCTCAGAAGAGCTAAAAGGCAATAATCATGTGCAAAATGTGGCAAATATGCTTAAAAATAGCACTATGGCGAGTAATTTTTGTGGCTATGTAGAAGGCGACGATATTGTGAAGGGAGAAGTTGATGTAGTGGTAACCGATGGTTTTACTGGCAATGTTGCTTTAAAAACTATTGAAGGCACGGCAAAATTTATTTCTTCTGTAATAAAAGATGGTTTCACTTCTTCTTGGTTGGCAAAAATTGGTTATATTTTGTCTTCTGTTTCTTTAAATAATGCCATCAAAAAAATTGATCCCAGAATGCATAATGGTGCCATGTTAATTGGCTTAAATGGCATTGCAGTGAAAAGCCACGGTAGCACTGATGCTGTTGGTTTTGCTAATGCTATTATGGTGGCAAACAATTTAATAGTTAACAAAATAAATGAAAAAATTATTGCAGATCTTAATCAAAACAAAGATTGTCTAAATGATTTTCATCAAGTTCAGTCAATTAATCAAACAAATTAAATATGACTATTTCTGCTAAAATAGTTGCAACTGGCTCTTATTTGCCAGAAAAAATATTAACCAATCATGATTTATCAAAAATGGTTGATACTGATGATGCTTGGATAATCGAAAGAACTGGCATCAAACAAAGAAGAATTGCCGAAAAAAATCAACTCACCTCCGATTTAGCTTGTTTGGCATATTTTGATTTAGTTAAAAATCATCATATTTCTGCTCAACAAATTGAGGCAATTATTGTGGCTACCACCACTCCAGATCTCACCTTTCCTGCTACCGCCACCACTGTCCAGGCAAAAATTGGTGCATCGAAAGCCTTTGCTTTTGATGTTTCTGCTGTTTGTTCGGGTTTTGTTTATGCCTTAACAATTGCCAATGCTTTAATTTTGGCAAAACAAGTTAAAAATGTGTTGGTTATTGGTGCAGAAACAATGTCTAGAATTGTTGATTGGCAAGATCGCAATACTTGTGTTTTGTTTGGCGATGGTGCTGGTTGTGTTTTTTTAGAAGCCAGCAATCAAGAAAATGTTGGTATTTTATCTAGCAATCTAAACTCTGATGGCACTTTAAATCATTTGTTGCAAACCAATGGCGGGCCTTCTTTTAACGGTTCTGCTGGTTATGTAACAATGCAGGGAAAAGAAGTTTTTAAACATGCTGTCGATAAAATGACTCAATCTGTTTTAACCACCTTAACACAAATTGGTTTGTCAACAAACGATATAGATTTATTAATACCTCATCAAGCCAACTTACGCATTTTGCAAGGAGTTATGCATAAACTGCAACTTCCGCAAGAAAAAGTTATTATAACCGTGCAAGATCATGCCAACACCTCGGCAGCCTCTATTCCGTTGGCTCTTGATTTTGCCTGCAAAAATAACAGAATTAAAAAAAATGATTTAGTGGTTTTAGAAGCGTTGGGAGGTGGTTTAACTTGGGGCAGTATGGCAATTCGATGGTAAAATCATATCAAAACAAGCGGTTAAAATCTCTTGTTAAGTAGAATTAAACTAAAAAAATAATGGAAGAAAAATTTATTAAGGTTGTTGGTGCCAAAGAGCATAATCTAAAAAATGTAAGCATTTCTATACCTAAAAATCAATTGGTGGTAGTTACTGGTCTTAGCGGATCGGGCAAATCTTCTTTGGTTTTTGACACTATTTATGCCGAAGGTCAAAGAAGATTTATCGAAAGCCTTTCTTCTTATGCTAGGCAATTTTTAGATATGCAAGACAAGCCAGATGTCGAATCTATTTCTGGTCTATCGCCAGCAATTGCTATCGATCAAAAAACTACTTCTAGAAACCCAAGATCAACTGTTGGCACTGTTACAGAAATTTACGATCACTATCGCTTGTTATTTGCAAGAATTGGCGTTCCTTATTCGCCAGAAACTAATCAACCAATTCAAAGTCAATCATCTTCGGTGATTGTTGATAAAATACTTTCTTTGCCACAAAAAACAAAAATTTATTTATTAGCTCCAATTGTAAGAGGGCAAAAAGGCGAGTTTCGCAAAGAGATGATGCAAGCTAGAAAACAGGGTTTTCAAAGAATAAAAATTAATGGTAAAATTCACGATCTTAACGATATTTTACCAATCTTAGATAAAAATAAAAAACATAATATCGAAATTATTATCGACCGTTTGGTGGTAGGAAATGATTTAGGCAATAGATTGGCCGATTCCGTTGAAACCGCCCTAAAAGCTGGTGATGGCTTGCTTTATCTTGAAATTGTTGATTTGCCAAACTCCACTCAATCTAAACCAGAAGTAAAAATAATTTCTGATATTTCTGAGATTCAAAACGGTAATTTAGTAGTGTTTAGCGAAAAATTTTGTTGCCCAGTTTCTGGTTTTACCATTACCGAAATTGAACCAAGATTATTTTCTTTTAATTCTCCGTTTGGTGCTTGCAAACAATGCGACGGCTTGGGTATGGAAAAATATTTTTCTCCCGATTTACTTATTGAAGACGAAAATTTAACCATCAGGCAAGGTGCTATCAATATTTTACAGGGTTTTGGCTCTTATGAAAGATTTTTTCAACATGTTATTATGGCAATGTCGGTAAAATATGGCTTTAATCTTGACACTCCTTTCAAAAAAATACCAGACGATATAAGACAAAAAATATTTTACGGCACCGATGGCGAAGAAATCGAACTAAAAATCGAAGACGGTTTAAAAACAATAAAAATTAAAAAACCTTTCGAAGGAATTGTTAATTATCTGAAAAAACAATTAAACGATATCAACAACGAATCAGCTTCTGATGAATTGGCAAAATTTCAAGCAACCAGACCTTGTCAATCTTGTGGCGGTCATCGTTTAAACGAACAGTCTTTGGCAGTAAAAATTGCCACCTTAAACATTGGTCAAGTAAGCAGAATGTCGGTTGAAAAATCTTGTCAATGGTTTTTAGATTTGCCAAAATATCTCACTCCTACTCAAAATCAAATCGCCGAAAGGTTGTTAAAAGAAATAAACAGGCGATTAGGTTTTTTAAAAAATGTTGGCCTCGAATATTTAACCATCAATCGCGAATCTGGCACTTTATCGGGCGGTGAGGCACAAAGAATCAGGCTTGCCTCGCAAATTGGCTCGGGTCTTTCTGGGGTGCTTTATGTGTTAGATGAGCCTTCTATTGGCCTGCATCAATCTGACAACAACAAACTAATTGGCACTCTCAAAAACTTAAGAGATCTTGGCAATTCGGTGATAGTGGTTGAGCACGACGAAGAAATGATGAGAGAAGCAGAATATTTAATCGATGTTGGCCCAGGGGCGGGTATTCATGGTGGCAATATTATTGCCGAAGGAACTCCGCAAGAAGTTTGTCAAAACGAAAATAGCATTACTGGTAAATATTTAAGTGGCAAAAAAACTATTGAGGTGCCAAAAATCAGAAGAGAAATCGATCAAACCAAAATAATTAGCTTAAAAGGAGCTACTCTTAACAATCTTAAAAATATTACTTTTGATTTACCGCTCAAAATATTTGCGGCGGTTTCGGGCATTTCTGGTGGTGGAAAATCTAGTTTGATTATCAAAACACTATTTCCTGCTCTTGATCGTATTGTCAATCGTAGCAAAGCCAATCCCGGACCTTACCAAGGCATTTATGGTCATCATTTAATTGATAAAATCATTGAAATCGACCAATCTGCGATTGGCAGAACTCCACGATCTAACCCGTGCACCTATATTGGTGCCTTTACTTTTATTCGAGAATTTTATACTAATTTGCCCGAATCAAAAGCGAGAGGCTATAAAGTTGGCAGATTTTCGTTTAATGTGAAGGGCGGTAGATGTGAAACTTGTCAAGGTGACGGTATGATAAAAATTGAAATGCACTTTTTGCCCGATGTTTATGTAAAATGCGAAACCTGCGGTGGCAAACGATATAATCGCGAAACTCTAGAAATAAAATATCGAGACAAATCTATTTCCGATATTCTTCAAATGACCGCCGAAGATTGTGCTAAATTTTTTGCTCACATTCCACATATTTACGAAAAATTTAAGTCTTTGTGCGATGTTGGTTTGGGCTATATTAAAGTTGGGCAAAGTGCCACCACTCTTTCTGGCGGTGAAGCACAAAGAATTAAATTGGCAAAAGAATTAAGCCGTAAGGCCACGGGAGATACCCTTTATATTCTCGACGAACCAACAACTGGTTTGCATTTTGAAGATATCAATAAATTATTAACCGTTTTGCATAAGTTGGTTGATGCTGGTAATTCAATTTTAGTGATCGAGCACAATCTTGATGTCTTAAAAACCGCAGATTGGATTGTTGATATTGGGCCGTGTGGGGGCGAAAAAGGTGGCTATATTGTTGCCAAAGGCACTCCCGAAGAAGTGGCAAAAAACCAAGATTCTGTTACTGGAAAATATCTAGCGAAAGTTTTATAAAATATGAAAAATCTTTCTTCTTTACAATTAGCTCAAGAATTAATTAAAATTCCGTCTTATAGCGGTTACAACCAAGAAGTTTTGTTGTTGATCGATGGTTATCTTAGTAATTTTGGTTTTGTTTGCGAGCATCTTAATTTTGATGGCGATAATTCTTATAAAGTCAACAATTTGCATGCTCTTTATAATCCTAAAAAACATCAAAAAACTCTATATTTTGCAGGCCATACCGATGTAGTAAAAGAGGGCAGGGTGCAAGATTGGCTTTATCCTCCTTTTTTAGCAACAGTTGCTGAAAATAAATTATACGGCAGAGGGGCTTGCGATATGAAATGTGCCATTGCTTGTTTTATGGTGGCGGTAGAAAATTTTTTGCAACAATGCCCGGAGCCTAATTTTGGTATTGGTTTTTTAATTACCAACGACGAAGAAAACGACAGCATTAACGGCACCAAAAAAGTTTTAGATTGGATGAAAAATCAACATCTTCCCATCACTTATTGTTTGGTTGGCGAGCCAACTAACCCCAGTAAATTTGGCGAAGTAATTAAAATTGGCAGGAGAGGTTCGGTGAGTTTTAACCTAAAAATTATTGGCAAACAAGGGCATGTCGCCTACCCAGATATCGCCCTAAACCCCATCACTATTGCTTTTAATTTGGCTAAAACCTTAAAAGATCACTATCTCGACAACGGCAACCAGTTTTTTGATAAAAGCAACCTAGAATTTACCAGTTTTATTTCGCAAAATTTAGGTAGCAATGTTATTGTCAACGAAGTTGATTTGGCTTTTAATGTGAGATTCAATAATTCACACACAGGGCAACAAATTGTTGATTTGGTGCAATATGTGTGTAGCAAAACTATTTCACCTGCCACTTATTATTTACAGCACAAAATTAGTGGTGAAGCTTTTTTAAGTAAACCACAATTTTTGGCCGAAATCACTAAACAAACTTGTTTTGAAATTACCAATCTCAAAACACAATTTAGCACTAGCGGTGGCACTTCTGATGCTCGATTTATCAAAGATTATGCCCAAGAAGTAGTTGAAATTGGTTTGGTCAACGAAACTGCCCACAAAATCAACGAATTTGCTTATTTATCAGAAATTGAGCAACTCACCAAAGTTTATTATAATATTTTACAAAAAATAGAAAAAAATTAGTAATACCATTTCCACTAATTAAAACCACACTTCGATTTAAATTCCCCTTCTAAAAAAGGGGAATTTGCCCCCAGTTCTGCTTGAGAACACTACCCTTGCAGAAAGTTTTCTGGAATTTTTTTATTGCTGTTAAGGCCACCAATGTCTTTTAGTGTGTGTAGTTTTTGCACTAAATTTCCTTTGCCTTCGGTGATTTTTTTTTGAGCTAAGTTATAATAATTATCTGCTTTCTTAATTGCTTTGCCGATTTCTTCTAGATTTTCTAAAAATGCTACCGATTTTTCATAGATAGAATCGGCCAAAGAAACGATTTGTTGGTAATTTTCTTCTCTTTTGTATCGTTGCCAAATGTCGTGAATAATTTTTAAGCAAATTATAAAATTGGTGGGGCTGGTAAGTAAAATTTTTTTCTCGTATGCTTCAAACCATAATTGCTGATTGTGTTGCATTGCCAATAAATATGCAGGCTCAACGGGAATAAAAGCAATAGTAAAATCAAGTGCTTGCTTGACATTTTGAGCATATTCTTTTTTAGCCAAATTTTTAATGTGTTGCTCTACCGAATTAATATGATCTTTAAGATGTTTTTCGTGGTTGGTGGCAACAAATTCGTTGTAAGCATTAAGAGAAACTTTAGAATCGGTGATAATAATGCTTCCGTCGGGCAAAAAAATTTGAAAATCTGGTCTTAAATTTTTACCTTCCTCATTTTGTAAAGTGAGCTCTTTTTTATAATGCAGATCTTTTTGCAGGCCAGAATGTTGCAAGATTTGTTCTAGCAACATTTCGCCCCAATTGCCTTGTATTTTGTTGTTTCCTTTAAGGGCAGAGCTTAAATTATTGGCTTCGGCACTGATTTTGTTGGTGTGTTCAAATAGATTATGAATTTTTTCTTTTAACACTTCGCGATCGACAACGCTTTGTTGGTTGGCGGTTTCTAGTTTATTTTGTAAATTATGAAGATCTTGATTGAATGGGGCAAGAATTTCGCTGATTTTTTGTTGATTGAGAGTGGTTAATTTTTCGGAATTTTGAGTGGCAATATGAGAAAATTGCAATTCTAGAGTTTCTTGCCATTTGATGTTGCTTTGAGCGGTGATTTGTAATTTGGTGATGTTTTCTTGTAATTCTATTTGTAATTTAAGATTTTGTTGCTGTAAAAGCTCGTGTTGTTGTTTTGTTTGGTTTAATTCTTGTTGTTTTTGTATTAAAGATTCTTGTTGATAAGTGCACTTGGCAGAAATTTCGCTGAGATTTTGTTGGTTTTGATGATATTTTTCTTGATTGTGTTTATTTTCGCACAAGAGTTGTTGCAGTTGCTGTTGCAGGTTGCTTTCGTTTTGAGTTTTAAAAGATAAATTTAAATTTAATTTTTGTATTTTAAAATAACAAAATAGCAACAGAGTCGATAGAAAAAAGCAGAAAAAACCTAATAAAATAAGCATAATTTTTAATGATTATCCATATTTTTAAAACCAGTTTTAAAATAGGCAAAGCCAGTAATGAAGGTGAGGGTCGAAGCCAAAACAAATAAAAATTTAGCAAATAAACCAATAATGCTGATGATAATATATTTTATATCGGCCTCGATATAACCGCCAAACCATTGATATAAAATATAGGAAGAGCCATTTTCGCCTAACAACAAACCGCCAATGCCAAACATTTGCACAGCAGTTTTGTATTTTGCCAAAACACTCACTGGCACTTTAATGTTGATTTCGGCTAAATATTCTCGCAAACCAGAAACCAAAACTTCTCGAGTAATAATGATTAAACCAGGAAATAAAATCCAAGGATTGTTGGGGTTAAATTTAATTAACATAACAATGGCAACAATCACTAAAAGCTTATCTGCAATGGGGTCGAGGCACCTGCCGAAATCGGATTGAGCTTTCATTAATCTTGCCAAATAACCATCAAAGTAATCGGTGATAGAGGCTATGGCAAACAATAGTGCGGTGACAATATTAGAGAGCATTCCGGGTATGTAAAAAGAAAAAACCAACAACGGAATGATAATTAACCGCATCGAGGTAAGAAAATTAGGGATTCTTTTAAGATTTTCTGGTGACATTTGGTAAGTATTTTTGATGAAAATTATACTTGATAATAATGAAAAAAAAATATTAAGTAAAGTTTTTTTTTGGTAGAAAACAAAATTTTTTAACCTTTTTCTTTAATTAGAAAGGTAAAAACAATCTGGTTTGCTAAATAAGTGATGCAAAAATTGATTATTAAGAGTGTGACCAGTTTTGTGAGCAGTAAAATCGGCTAAAACATAGTATCCAGACAAAAAAATGTCGCCAATAAAATCGAGAGCTTTATGTTTAATAAATTCGTTTGGATACCTTAAGCCATCTTGGTTAACAATGCCGTTATCATCAATAACAATGGCATTTTCTAAGGAACCGCCCTTGGCTAAATTCATTTGATACATTTGCTCTATTTCGTGTTTAAAACAAAAGGTTCTCGCCTTGGCAATGTTATCTTTAAAAGAATGTTGATTGGTGTCAAAAACTAATTGATTATGAGCAATGTGAGGATTGTTAAAATCTATGGTGAGGGCGAGTTTAAAATTATTGCTTGGTTTGGCTTTAATAAATTTAGAATCTTGCACGAAATCTATTGACTGGTTAATGATTAGATATTTTTTTTGAGCTTCTTGAGTAACAATGCCCGCACATTGCAATAAAAACAAGAAAGGCGAGGCTGAACCATCCATAATTGGCACTTCTTGATGATCTATTTCAATCAATAAATTGTCGATGTTGCTTGCCCAGATTGCCGACATTAAATGTTCTATTGTTGAAACTGCAACCTTTTGCTCGTTGGCAATTGTGGTGCCTAAGTTGGTAGTGGTGACAGAACTGAATTTGGCATCAATAATGTTGTTGGTTGTGTTAACATCGGTTCTTTTAAAAATAATGCCGCTATTTATTGGAGCTGGTAAAAATTTTAGATTAACATTTTTGCCACTGTGCAAAGCAATTGAGCTACAACCAATAGCATTTGCAATAGTTTTTTGATGAGTATTTGTCATATTTTAGTGCTATTTAGACCAAGGAAATTTATAATTTGTTCTGCCCGATGCAAAGCGAGTATCGGCAAGCAAATCGAGAAAAGATAGTTTTTGTTTAGAAAATAAACCGTAATAAAAAGAAAAAATCAAAAATGCCCCGCCCGCTAAGAAATAGATATTGCCAGTAATGATTTGATAAATATTTGATTTAGATTTAGCAAGATGAATAAACAAAAAAGTGGCATAAATTATGCTTAAATTGTTGATAAAATAATATTTAATGCTATGTAAAATGGTTAATTTTTGATTATTTTTGTTGTTGACAATAATTTTTAACAGCCTTTTGCCAATGGTTGCTTGCCAATTGGAGCTATGAAAATATATGTTATAAATTAATCCGATGCCAATAAAAATAAATATCGCCAAAAACATCTGCCCATAAATGGGATGTTGAGCAAAAAATTGCAAATGTTCTGGAGTTTCTTCTGTTATTTTGTTGCCAAATTTGGCAGAAAAATCTTGCAAAAAAACATTGATTTTTGGTTGTAAATATATAGAAACAATGGCAATTCGTAGTGGCAAAATTAATAGAAAATCAATCATACCAGCAAAAGTTTTATTGATGTGGGTAAGTTGATTTTTTAGCAAGTTATTTTGATTGAAGCTTTGCAATAAGTTGTTAAGCATAATATTTTTTAATGTTGATAACCAGTTTTTTGATAAAAAATTTGTTTAGCACCAGTTTTGTTGTTATCAAACAGCAATATTTGTGGTTGATTTTGCGATTTTGCATTAAAAAAACCGATGCAACTAAGATTTAACTTGATTTTTTTTGATAAATCAATGATTTTTTGTTGATTTTTTGGCTTAACAGCAAAAATTAATTGATAATCATCGCCACTTGCTAATAAATTAAGAGGATTGTGCTGTTTATTTTCGGCTAAAAATTTTTTTGCACTAAATGAAACTGGTATTTTATCAAAAAAAATGTGAGCATCTAAGTGAGAATTGGTGCAAATATGTTGTAAATCGGCAAGCAAACCATCGGAAACATCGATAGCAGTGTTGCTTAATTTTAATTTACTTAATTTTAAACCTAAAGCAATTTGTGGGGTAGGAAAAAAATGAGCTTGCAATAGTTTATTGGCATATTTTGGTAGTGTTAATTGAGGTTGTTGGCTTAAAATTAGCCCAAGTCCTGCATCGCCGATATTGCCAGAAACAAAAATTAAATCTTGCTCTTGGGCTTGATTTCGCTGTAAAATATTTTTGGTGATGCCAAAAATGGTGATAGAAAACACTAAAGAATCAGCAGAAACGGTGTCGCCACCAATTAAACTAATGTTGAATTTTTTTTGTAAATCGGCCAAAGCTAGGCTAAATTGCTGAAAAAAATCTTGATCTAAATGTTTGTTTTTACTAAAACCAAGCATATAATGCAAAGGCTTGGCACCGCTTGAAGCAAGATCGGAAAGATTGGTAAGAAGTAGTTTGGAAGCTATTTTGTAGGCACCGTCGCTTTTTAAAAAATGCACATTTTCTGCCATCATATCTTTACTTACCACCAGTTGATAGCCTTTTGGCACCGAAATTTTTGCCACATCATTTTGCAAATTATAAGCAGATTTATGACAAGCGAGAGGTAAAAAATATTTTTTGATAATATCAAATTCTTGCATTTTGCGATTTGTTTTTACTAATTATAATCTATTTTTAATTATTGCAAAAATATAATTTGGCATTGAATAATTTTATAAAGTACTTAATGTATTTTTTTGACTTTGAGGTTGTTCTTGCAAATGAGACAATAATTGTAAATCAAAATTTAATTTTTTTCTTATATTTCTAATTATATTGAAGAATAATATAGGATTAGACAATAATGGAAAAACAAAAGATAGGGCAATTATATTAAAATTTTTAATATTGATATATTTAAAAATAAATATCATACTTATTAGCATAATAGATGAAAAAATAGCTATCGTTTTCAATTTAATGATTTTCAGATTTTCAACACTTTTTGTTTCTTGAATTATTTCTTGAATGAGAGAATTGTCTAAATAAGTAATTTCTTTTGAATGTAATTTACTTATATTATTTATAAATTTACTTCTATTTTTATTGTTATTTAAATGAGAAAAAATTTGTTTTAATGTTTCTGTAAGTATTTTTTTTGTTCGATGTTTTAAATTATCTCTAGTTGCATGCAAATTAATTTTGTTTGTAATTAGCTCATTTAATTGTGTTAAAGGGTTTTGTGATAATAAATATTGATTTGTTTCGTTGTTATAATTTAAAATTTGATCAACAGTTTTTATGATTAAGTCATCGATTTCTTGACTGTTGATTGGTTTTTGTAGATGAAATAATAACTGTATTGTAAATTGTCTTCTCTTTTTAAAAAGAAAATAAAACAATAATGATAAAGTCTTGCTTCTGTTAAACCGACTATCAAAGTTCTCTTCATTTTTCTTATTTTCTATAATATTTTCTAATGTTTCTGGGGTTGTAATGTCATCTAAATAAATAATGTCTTTTGAATGCAATATATGTATATTTTCTATAAATTTACTTCTATTTTTATTGTTATTTAAATGAGAAAAAATTTGTTTTGATATTTTTGTAAGTTTTTTTTCTATTAAATATTCAGATTCTATTATTTTTTTGTCAAAAGTAATTTCATTGATAATTAATTGATTTAATTGCCCAAGTGGATTTTCTGATGAATAATGTAGACTTGTTTCGTCATAATTTAAAATTTGATCAACAATCTTTGTTATTGAATCGTTATTAAAATTAGTTATCATAAATAATATCCTCGATAGTTAGTTGAATTTTGGCAACATTAAACCAATAATTGATGTTAACACAGCCAATCGCAGAAAAATTGTTGTTTTTTGAGTTTAATAAAAAATCACCCAAAGAATTATCGGCAGAGCGAAAAGCGATGGCATTTGCTTGATTTTTTAGGCCAAGTGGAGTTTTGCTAGCAACGGTGCAACTGATATGCTCTTGTTTTGCCCCAACTTTTTTCGCAGTGATTTTATAAATATTTTTCAGTAAAAAAATTGGTTGAGGATTTCCTAAACCAAAGGGCTCTAGCTTGTTAATTTCTTGTAATAAATTTAGGTTCATCATCGACCAATCAAGAGCAAAATCGTGTTGATAAATTTTGCTATTTAAACTATTTTGCAGAGATTTTTCTAGATTTTTGCAAAAAAACAAGTGCAGATCGTTGATTTTGTTTGGTTCAACACTAAAACCGCCCGCCATCGCATGCCCGCCACCTTCGAGCAATAACGAGTTTATTTTGGCTTCTAATATTGCTTTGCCAAAATCAACCCCAGCAACAGAGCGACAAGAGGCTTTGGCTTTATGTTGATCGATGATGGTTATTACTGCCACTGGCTTGTGATAAAGATCTTTTAATCGAGAGGCGATGATGCCAATAACCCCTTGGTGCCAATCGTTGCCGACCGCAAAAATAATGTTATCGAGATGAGAAAAACCTGCTTTTTTATTTTCGAGTTGCGAAATGGCTTCTTGTAAAATTTGGTTTTCAAGATTTTTTCTTTGTTCGTTAAAATTATTGAGTAAAACAGAAATTTGTTGAGCTTCGTGCTCGTTTTGGCAAGTGAGTAGTTTTGAGCCTAAATTGGCATTACCAACCCTGCCACCAGCATTAATTCTTGGACCAATAACAAAACCTAAACTATAAACACTTGGTTTTTGATTGAGTTTTGCTAAATCGCAAAGAATTTTTAGCCCAAGATTTTGCCTATTTGCTAGCACTTGTAGGCCAATTTTAACAAAAGCTCGGTTTAAATCAACCAATGGCATTACATCGCACACTGTGCCTAGGGCGACCAAATCGAGTAAATTAAATAAATTTGGCTCGGCAATGTTGTGTTGTGTAAAAAAATTGTGTTGACGAAGTTGTTGATTTAGTGCCACCAAAAATAAAAACACCACCCCAGCAGCACATAAATTTTTGTGAGAAAAAGTTTCGCCTAAAGAATTGGGGTTAATAATGGCAATGGCGGGCGGTTTTTCTAAAACTCCTAAGTGATGGTCGATAACAATAATATCAAGACCAGCCTCTTTGGCAGCAAGCAGTGGCGCAAAAGCCACAGTGCCACAATCAACCATAATCACTAAATCGGTGCCGTTGTTTTTTAGTTGCAATAAAGCATTAACATTTGGGCCGTAGCCTTCTAGAATTCGATCTGGAATATATACTTCAACTTCGAGGTTTAAGGCACGAAAAAACAACACCAAAATAGCCGAAGAAGTTGCCCCATCAACATCGTAATCGGCAAAAATGGTGATTTTTTTCTTGCCTAATAAGGCTTCATAAACATTTTGACAAGCAATGTTGATGCCGTGTAGTTCGTTTGGGTTTGGTAAAATATTTTTTAGTTTTGGATCTAAAAAATTAGCAACTTGTTGATGATTGATGCCTCTTAAATAAAGCAAGCTTGCCAAAACCTCAGATATTTGGCATTTTTGTTGCAAAGTAAGCACTGCTCGACTATCTAAAAAAGCTGGTTGCCAGTTTTTAGAGAGAAGAGATAGCATATTATTTTTATTCGCGATTTTGTTTTTTGTTGTGATGTTTTTGCGGTCTAGAATTGTTAGATTTTCTACTAAAAGATAAGATAGCAAAAGAACCTAAAATTAAGATGGTGTTAACAGCAAAGAGGGCAAAACCAAGCAAATAGTGGCTATTTTGCACCAATTGATAAATTAGATAAAGCAAAGAAACATTGTAGATAAAGCCAAAAATAAGGCCAAAAAAATAAAATAAATTATTTAATCTTTGTTGTTTAGTTTGTTGTTGATGGCGATAGTGCTGTTCTTTGGTGGTTAAGCTAATTAGAGCCGATTTGTCGTTTTCTGGTTTGTTTTTATTTATTGTTTGCATTTTGAGAAAGTTTAAATTTTGCAGTATTTTTATCTTTGGAGATGGCTAAAAGATCTTTACCAAGAGCGGTTTTTTCTTGGGTAAAATTTTGTTTTTTTAATTTTATAAAAGTTAAGGTTGTAGAAGCGATAAAGCCAGCAACAAAGCTTTTTAAAAAAGAAGATTTTAGGATAGTCATTTTATTTTTATAAAGTTAATTAACCTAGATAATATTAAAAACAAAATTGCTAAAATGCAAGATTTTTTTTATAGATTGATGTTGGTCAGAACTCGGTGTAAAATTCCCCTCGCTTGTAGAAGGGGTGTAAGCGAAGTGGTGCGGGGTAGTGTCGGCAAGCCTATCTCAGATATTCCCCTTCTCGCAGAAGGGGTGCCCGCGATAGCGGGCGGGGTAGTGTCGGCAAGCCTATCTCAGATATTCCCCTTCTCGCAGAAGGGGTGCCCGCGATAGCGGGCGGGGTAGTGTCGGCAAGCAGAACTCGATTTAAAAATATCTTTTTTGCTAATTTTTGAGATAAATTAAATAAAGCAAGCTAATTAGCAACAATAAAATGCCAATAATTTCTTTGTAACTAAATTTTTCTTTCAAAAGGTAATGTGAAACAACAATTGCCAACACAACTTCTAGTTGCGATATTGCCTTAACCATCATAATATCGCCAACAGTGTAAGTATAATACCACAAGGCAGTGGTGAGGCTACTTATTAAACTAATTTTAATAAAAGAAAAGCCACTTTCGTATTTAAATATTTTTTTCATTTCTATGAATAAATTTTTTTGAGTAATTTTATAGGTGATAAGAAAAATATTATGAAATAAATGCAAGGCAAAAAATAGAGTTAAAGTAGAAATAGTATGATTGATATCGGTATTAATTTTTATAAAATATGAAGAGGTTTTTTTTATTAAAAAAGCATTTATCGCAAAAATAAAAGCCGCAGAAATTGCAAAAATACTAGCTTTATTGATAATTTTTTGGCTTTTGCTAATTTTGAAATTGCCAATTAAAAATATCACTATAATTGCAATATCAAAACCAACAATATGAAAGATAAAAACTTCGATAAAGATAAATGGATCTCAAAAGCAAGATCACCATATGAACTGCTGTTTAGTAAGGTTAGCAACAGAAGTAGATATC
>CANNFC010000025.1:0-16209 GCA_947503755.1 Rickettsiales bacterium
TTGATGCTTCATTTGCTTCATCATTATTATCAAAAAAATGTTCCGATTTATGGCGTTAATTGTGGCACGGTGGGTTTTTTGATGAATAGTTTTGATGTTAATTCTGATGATATTTTAGAAAAAATTAATCTGGCTTGCATCAACAATTTGCACCCGCTCTTGATGCAAGCAAAAACCATCGATCAAGAAATTATTTCGCGCATTGCTTTTAACGAAGTTTCGTTGCTTCGACAAACTAGTCAAGCCTGCAAAATTTGTATCAAAATCAATCAACAAGAAAGGCTTAATTATCTAATAGCTGACGGCATTTTAGTGGCAACTCCTGCTGGTAGCACCGCCTATAACATTTCGGTTGGTGGCCAGATTATTCCGTTTGGAGCCCCAATTTTGGCCCTCACTGCTATCAGCCCTTTTCGCCCTAAAAAATGGAGTGGGGCTTTGCTTCCAAATCAAAGCATTATTTCTCTTGATTTGCTCGAACATAAAACCAGATCTGCCAGTGTTACTGCCGATTGGAAAGAAGTTAAAAATGTGGTGCAAGTGCAGATTAAACAAGATTTTAACTCTTCTGCCACAATTTTATTTGATGCCAATCATTCGCTAGAAGAGCGAATTTTGTGTGAGCAATTTTCATAAAAATAAAATTCATATAAAATTTTACACTATAACTTGACATCAAAAAATTAAACTCCACAATTAATTTTAACAAAATTTGTTGAAAATATAATATACAATTTTTATGTCAAAAACCACTGGCCCTGATATAGGTAGCAAATTACTCGATAAAAAAGTTATTTCTGAAGATCAATTAAACATTGCCATCAAAGAAAGAGAAAGGCTTGGTGGCAATAAAAGCTTGGGTATTATTTTAGTTGATATGGGCTTTGTTTCAGAAGGGGCTTTGGGTGAAATTTTAAATGATTCGATTGGCATTAAAAAATTCGATATCAAATCATCTTATATCGATCCTAAATTGGTTAAAAAAATTCCTAAAGATTTTGCTGTGCAAAACAAATTAATGCCAGTTTCTTATAATTCTGAGTCAATTGTTTTGGCGATGGTCGATGTGTTTGATATTATCGCTATCGATCAGGTGCGTAGATTTTTCCCACCAAATTTTCGTATCGATCCCGTTTTCGTGCCAGAAACCGACATAATGCATGCCATCGATCAATATTTTGACTACGAAATGTCTATTGAAGGCATTTTAAAAGAAATTGAAAGTGGCGGAACAAGTAAAAACACCAACGAAAACGAGCTTCGTGGCGACTATAAAAGCCCGATGGTTAGATTGGTTGATGTTATCTTAAACGATGCCGTGCATCATGGGGCTTCTGATCTGCATTTTGAGCCAGAAGCTCAATTTTTAAGAATTCGTTATCGTATCGATGGAAAAATGGTGCAAATTAGAAGTGTGCACAAAGATTATTGGTCGGCAATCGTGGTGCGTATAAAAATTATGTCAAATATGAATATTGCCGAAAACCGCAAACCGCAAGATGGTCGAATTGAAACCGAAATTTTAGGTCGAAAAATTGATTTTAGGGTTTCAACTCAGCCAACCATCAATGGCGAAAATATTGTGATGAGAATTCTTGATGAAAAGCAATCTATAATGACTCTTGAAAAACTTGGTTTTTCAGAAAATTCTAACAATGTTTTAAAAAAAATCGTGCAAAGACCGGAGGGCGTTATCATTCTTACCGGTCCTACCGGCTCCGGTAAAACCACCACTCTTTATACGGTTTTAAACTACATAAATTCTATCGATAAAAACATTATGACTTTAGAAGATCCGGTTGAATATCGCATTCCTCTAATTCGTCAGTCTAACATTCGCCACGATATTGGTATGGATTTTGCTACCGGCATTAAGGCAATTTTAAGGCAAGATCCCGATGTTATTTTGGTGGGCGAAATTCGTGATAAAGATACCGCCATCACCGCCATTCAGGCAGCTATGACTGGTCACCAAGTTTATAGTTCGCTTCACACCAACGACGCTCTAAGTACCATTCCAAGGCTTATGAATATTGGGGTGCCAACCTATTTGCTTTCTGGGGCTTTAATTGGCATTATTGCTCAAAGATTGGCTCGAAAACTTTGTGTGCATTGCAAAAAAGAACAGCCTATCACCGATTTTGAAAAAAAATTATTAGGTCCAAAATATACTAATGTTACTCAGCTTTATCAGGCGGTTGGTTGCGATAAATGTAGTCATGGCTACAAAGGTCGAATGGCGATATCAGAAATTTTACCTTTTGATCGCGAACTAGACGAAATGATTGTTGCCTCTGCTGGCAGAAAAGAAATGTTAAAATATGCTCTAAGTACTGGTTTTGTGCCAATTGTCGAAGATGGCTTGCAAAAAGTTGTGGCGGGTTACATAGATTTAAAAGAACTAATTAGAGTAGTTGATTTAACCGATAGAATGTAATTTATGCTTCCTTATTTTGCATCTTTTCCTGCATCTCGACCAAGAAGAAACAGGCAAAATCAAGCTATACGAAATTTACTTACCGAAAATAGCATCAATGCCCATCATTTAATTTTGCCTTTGTTTGTGGTTGCTGGGCAAAATATTTGTCAGTCCATTGTTGCTTTGCCCGATTGTTTTCGTTTTAGCCCCGATTTGCTGGTGAAGCAAGCCATAGAAGCTTATCAACAAGGCATTTGTGCCATTATGTTGTTTCCTGTGGTTGCAGATGGCTTAAAATGCGAAATGGGTAAAGAAGCTCACAATCATCATAATTTAATTTGCCAAACTATTCGGCAAATTAAGGCAGAAGTGCCCGAATTGCTAGTTGTTGCCGATGTTGCTCTCGACCCCTACACAACCCATGGTCACGACGGTTTAATTAACGAAAATCAAGAAGTTTTAAACGACGAAACCATCGAAATATTGTGCTTGCAGGCTTTGGCTTTGGCAAAAGCAGGGGCAGATTTTGTGGCTCCTTCTGATATGATGGATGGTCGAATTGGCAAAATTCGTCATTATCTCGATAATAATTCGTATCAAAATGTTGGCATTTTTGCTTATTCTGCCAAATATGCCTCGCATCTTTATGGCCCTTTTCGTGAGGCGGTTGGTTCGGCAAGCAACTTAAAACAAGCTCATAAAAAATCTTATCAACTCAACTATTGCAACAGCAAAGAGGCTTTTCTAGAAATCGCTCTCGATGCAAGCGAAGGGGCAGATGCCATCATTATTAAACCAGCAATTTCATATCTTGACATTATTTATCAAGCGAGCCAGCAAATTTCTTTGCCCGTTTTTGGTTATCAAGTGAGTGGAGAGCACACAATGTTAAAGTTGTTGGCGAAACATAATAATCTTGATTTTTATCAATTGTGTTTTGAGCAACTCATTGCCATTAAAAGAGCGGGGGCACAAGCCATTATTTGCTATTCCGCTCTTGAAATGGCGAAATGGCTAAAAAATCAACATTAATATTTTTTATGTTTCTTGTGCGAAAAAATATAGCAATTCTGTTTTTTTTCTCTTTCTCTCTCTTTGCTCCTTTTTTTGCTTGGGCAGAAAGCGATAATTTTAATTTAGCACAAACTCTCAATAGCAAAACTATTGATGATAAAAAAACACTGAATTATATCAACTATCAAAATCGACCTGTGGTGCTTGTCTACTGGACTTGGTGGTGCAGTGTTTGCAAGCAACAACTGCACAATCTTAATGCTTTGCAACAAAAAAATATCGCTCAAAAATTTTACATTATTGGCATTTCGGTTGACGATACGCAAAAAAATCATAAAAAAACCCTAAAAATAGCCAAAAATCTTCATTTTGATAACATTTATTTAGATCATAAAAATTCTGTTGATTATCCCGAATCAATTCCGCTCACACTTTTTTTTAATAGCAAACATGAGCAAATAGCCAAAATAGAAGGGGAGACCGATGAAAAAGAGCTAGAAAAAATTGTTTTTTCTTTGTTATGATTATTACCAAAAACTCTTTGCCAAGCTTTTGTTATCAAGCTTTTCATCAACCAAGAAAAATTCAATATTTAATTTTGCATCACATAGCCAGCGATTCTGTTGAAAAAGCAATTGCAATGCTTGTGCAACATCAAGTGAGTGCTCATTTTTTGATTGATTTTGCTGGCAATATTTTGCAATTAGTTGCCGAAAACGACCTTGCCTATCATGCTGGCACTAGTTATTGGCAAAAACAAGATGGCTTAAATATTAATTCTATCGGCATCGAATTTCTTAATCCGCAACCCGAAATTTTACCTTTCACTTCGCAACAATTGCAGGCAGGGATTGGTTTGTTGCAATATTTAAGCAAAAAATATCACATTTCGCCTTGCAATGTTTTGGGCCACAGCGATATTGCTTATTTTAACGATTCTCAACTGCTAAACCGCAAGCAAGACCCTTCGATTTTGTTTGATTGGCAATTTTTAGCCAAAAATGGGGTTGGTTTTTTTCCAAAAATTAATTGTCAAAAAGATTTTATTCAATTTCGCTTTGGCGATTGTCATCAAAATATTTCTCAAATCAAGCAACAATTGCACTTTTTCGGCTACAAAGTGCTCGAATTTTCTGGTCAATTTAACCTTCATATGCAACAACTAACCATAGTTTTTAATCGGCATTTTAATAATATGTTTAGCAAAGAAAATCAGCATTATCAACACTGGCTAAACAGCTCCTCTCTTGCTTTAGAAGAAATATTAAATAATAAACAAAACCAATATTATTTAAATTGATAAAAAAACTAAAATTTTTATTTGCCTTATCAAAAATTATAGTTTAAAATTATGTTACCTTATAATTCAAAATGCTGTCAAAATGGCTTTAATATGTTATTAAGAAACAGTCGAAAAAAATATTTATATTTTTGGCTTTTTAGTATATTATTTTTGTTGCCTGTCGATAATAATGTTTTTGCTCAAAATTTGGCGAAAAATATTGTTGATAATGCCTTAAATAACAATAATTACACTCAAGAAAACATCTTAGAAAATACCGATAATAATGAAGATGATTCGCCAGATTTTAGCAATTTGGGTGTTTTAAAAGATATCATCGAAGATGAAGAGCTCCCAATTGCAAAAACTCAACCTCTTGAAGAAGACGATAAAATATTTCTAAATCCCGCTATTTTTGATTCGAAAAAAAAGACAGAATTATTAGCTAAACCTCTTATTATTGACGAAGATATTAAGCCAAAAATTTTTCGCAACCGCATTATCGCCGACGCTTCTTTTATTGATAACAATCAAAATAACAACATTAACAATAATTTTACCGACACCAACGGCAATATTAGATTAATTTCTTCACTTGATGTCACTAAACATTTTAAGTTAAATAGTTTTATAAGAATGGGCAGGTTTGATAGCCCAAATCAGTCTGCCCGAAGAGTTAATTCTGCTCATGGTGGCGGTGATCGCACCTTTGAAAACACCGACATCATCATAGGCGAACTTAATTTAAAATATACCCATCAAAATTCTGCAATTATCGCTGGTAAATTTTCGGGCAATTTTGGCACTGCTTGGCGATGGAATCGTGGCATCTGGATTCACAAAACTCCCAGTCAATATTCTTTAAACAACAAGCTTGGTTTTACAGCAGTGCAAAAGGTTGGTAATGCTAAAACTGTTGGTTTATATAACTTTTCTTTTGGTTTATTTACCAACGACAGCACCAATCTTGACAAGACTTTGTTTCATAAAATTGCCATCGAATCGTCAAAACAATCTAAGGCGGGAGACACCAAAAAACTCGATTCTTTTAATTTAGCTACCGATATTATTTTTGATTTTGCCAATAACGAAAAATTAAGTTATCATCTGGCTTTCGCTAGTTTAAATGTTAATTCTAAACGAAGTAGTTTGCCTGTAAATATTTTAAAAAGGCAAAATGGCTGGGTTTTTGGTATAAATTACAATAATAAATTAAAAAAAGATCTTGATTTTGAAAATGTTATAGAATATGCTAAAATCAACAATGTTGATGGGAATTCTAATATTGACGATAGTTATTTTTCTGTGAATTTAATTACTACTTTTGTTAAAAAATATAGTTTATTGTTGGGTAACAGCAACAAAAATAGCAAAAGATATTTGGGTAAGAGTTTTCGAGAAAATACCTCTGAAATCAATATTGGCTACGATTTTACTGCCAATAAAGTTTTTGATAGATTGGTTTTGCAATTGGGTTATCAACATTATGTTAATCAAACAACACTAAACACAAAACAAAGTTTTAATAGTTTGGGTTGTTTATTGCGATATTATAAAAATTTTTGATAATGAAAAAAATTACCTTGGCTGTGCCAAAAGGCAGAATTTTGCAAGATCTTTTGCCGTTGTTTAAAAAAATAAATTTACAGCCCGAGCCTGATTTTTTCAACGAAAACTCCAGAAAACTTTTTTTTGCCACCAACCTAGAAAATCTCGAAATAATCAAAGTAAGAAGTTTTGATGTTGCTACTTTTGTGAAATTTGGCGGGGCAGATCTTGGTATTTGTGGTTTTGATGTGCTTTCTGAGTTTTCTTCTAAGCAGGTTTTTTTAATGCTTGATTTAAAAATTGGCAAATGTCGCTTGTCTATTGCTGGCAAAAAAAACAGCCAACTAAATTTAGCTCAAGCAACTTCTTTAAGAATAGCCACAAAATATGTTAATATCACTTCTGATTATTTTAGTCAAAAAGGCATTCAGGCCGAAATTGTGAAATTAAGCGGATCGGTAGAAATTGCTTCTTGGCTTAATTTGGCCGATTTTATTGTTGATTTAGTAAGCACAGGAAAAACCTTATTAGAAAATAATATGCAAGAAATTGCCACCATCTTAGAGGTTTCTTCTTGCTTGATTGTTAATAGAACCGCATTTAAGGTTAATAATTTTAATCTTAACAATATTATTGCTAGATTCAATGAAATTTCTGTCTAGCACAAAAAACATCAAGCAAATTATTATTGCTCTTTTTGCTCTTTTTATTAGTTTTTCTGATAATGCAAATTCTTCAACCTTGCCTCCACCGCTCGATAGACCACTTACAATGACGAATATTTTTATAAAACACATAACTAATTCAATGCAAGACGAAGAAGTGGAAAGTGAAGATCTTTACGACGGCATTCGTTTTTCTAGGAGGCAAAAATGCACTGTTGCAGACATAGACAACAAAAGAAGAATTGATGAGTGCGACGGATTTATGAGTTATAGAGGAGGTGTTTGCGATGTAAGACAAGAACAATCTAATGTTAGTTACGGCACTATTGGTAAAATCAAATATGGCAAACCAAAAAAAACATGCACTTCGCCAGGTTTAGTTGCAGATCGAAATGATTTGTATCAATTTTACAAAGATTTCAGAGAAGTAAAAGACAATACACAATCTTTTAAAGAAAAAACAGCTAATTTTGCCAGAGGAGATACAGGAGGTATTAAATTTGCTCAGATAAGAAATAGTGATGGAGAATTTACTGTAAATTATGGTGATGGCGCAGAATATGCACAAACCATCTATTCTTCTTCTTACGATGAAAACTACAAAAAATGCAATGTAGGTAATTTGGGACATGCCACTCATAGCAACGATATGCGACCAGAAGACTATACTCATGATGGCGGAGGTTTTTTTATACCAGCTCTTGCTTCGGAAGATTTTGCTGATGATTTAAGCAACGAGACCTGTGCGAATTTTTTTATTCCTCATATGAAAGTTTGGGGTGCAACTATGACTTTAGGAATGGCCAGCTCTTTATCTGGTTCGGTTGCTTGTTCTGCTGTGGCATCGGTCAATGGCGATGCTGTTGCGGTTGCAGATAATATAAAAAAGGCAGGTTTTTTTTCTAAAACTATCAATAAAATAAAATCTTTTGCATCTAAAGTTGCAAAAAAACATCCAAACAAAGTAAAAACAGGAGTTTTTTTAGCTAGAGCTAGCTTAACTACAATCCTAGATGGTTTGATGTTTTGTTATGATGCTGCATCTAATACACGTGTTGCAGCTTCGGCACCAGTTTGTATCCTTCCACCTGGAGGGTGTATGATTTCTGGCCCACCATGTATTGCAAGTGTTGCCGCATCATGGATAAGTTGTTCAATGTTCATGGCATCAACAGTTACTTATTATAGCCAAATAGCAGACAAATTTGCAAAAGCTAATACTTCTTTTCAAACCAATCAAATGTGTGGTGCAGAATGGATAACTTGGCAGTGGAATAAACCGCAACAACAATGGAATGTTGACAATAAAACATCTTATCAAGGATGTTTGAAAAGTTTATTTACTAATAGAGAAGAATTTAAAAACAATCAAGAAGAATGCAAGAAATATGGTAATTTTACTAATGGCTTTTTAATTACAAACGAAGCTCTTTCTTCAAAATTTCATTTCGATTATGCCAATCAAACCGCATTAAAAGAGGCGAGCAAGCCTGATATTACAAATCAATATTATCGAGAATATTGGTTTGGGGGCATAGAATATCAAGATAACGAAGGACAATGCAAAAATCCATGGCAAAATGACCTACCTCGAAGAATTCGTTATTTGGGTTATAATACTGAAAGGCAAAGATATTATGTGAGAGGTCCGATTTCGGAAGCTGCAAAAAATTCTCTTTCTGTTAATTATGCTTGTGATAGATTTTTACGCGGAGTGCCTGGTAGTGAAGTTGACGAAAATAATGCTTATCAATGTTGCAAAATAAAAGCTCAAAATTTTATTTGTATAGAGCAGAAGCTGGTTTATGTTTCTGCTAATAAACAGAAACATAAATACAAATTTTGTTCTTTAGGCGATGATAATTGCAAAATAGGCGATTCAAATAACACTGCTTACAAAATCTTTTCTAGCAAAAAAAATCCCGAATATATTTGTGCTAGAACAAACAATCATTGTCCTTACGATCATTACCTTTCTGGTGGCACAGAGAAAAAATTTGAATCTATTGATCATCAAGACACTTCAGCTCCTAAAGTAAAAACAGTTGTCGCCAATTTTTGTCAGCATTTAGCTCATTGTGCAAAAAGTAGCAATGGAGTTACACGCATTAATTTGCCTAGTAATAGTTATTTAAGTTTAGCATGTCGTAATTTTGTTGGTGATTCTTTGTTTAGATCTTCTGCCATTAGTGGCGGTAGAAATTTGCAAGATCTTTCACAAAGCGATATTGTAGTGCAAAAAAAATCACGAAATCTTACTGCTCCCATGGTACAATGTTTAAAAGAAACTCTCGAAAACTATTTATTAGCAAAGCGAGCACTTATTTGTAATGACGATCAAGATTATGAATTAGAAGAATATCGAAAATACGGTGTATGTAAAAGTGGAGCTAAAAATTCTCCTGGTGCTAGCCCTGATGGTAAATCAGTTTTCTTAAAATTACGCGAAAATTTTCAAAATACAATAAAAGTCGCCCTTACTCTTAGTGTGGCTTTATTTGGTTTGTTGATGCTTTTTGCAGGAAATCAGGTAAACGAAATGCTCAACAAAAAAACTCTAGCGGTTTTTGTGTTTAAAATTGCCATAGTTAGTTTTTTTGCTCTCGGCAATGCCTGGGAAAATTATTTTATGAAAGTGGCATTTGAAGCCCCATTAGAATTTGCAGAACTAGTTTTTCAACCTGTAGTAAGGCAATCTGAAAACAAGGTTTATGATGCAACAAAATCAGCAACACCAAGATTATCAAAAAGTAGCGACGGCTGTATTTTTCCGCCAATTGATGAAAATGGTGTGGTTACAAAAACATATCCAGTTGGTAAAGAATATCTCAGAATTTTTGATACTTTTGATTGCAAAATATCTCATTTACTTGGTTATTCTGCCGACACTAATGTGCCGAATTTCTTGAAAATGATTGTGGTTGGTTTTTTTAGTGGCGGGTTAGGTTTTGCTTTTATGCTAGCCAGTGTTGTGTTTGCATTTTTTATGATTCTCATTGCATTAAGAGTTGTGCATTTAATTATTGTTACCATTATTGTGCTGAGTATTTTGGTTTATATTTCGCCACTTGCTTTTTGTTGTTTAATGTTTAACAGAACTAAGCATATATTTCAACAATGGCTTTCTCAAATTATGGGCTATATTATTCAGCCAGTCATAATTTTTGCTTATCTTGGCTTGTTTCTTACTGTAATAGACAATGCTATGATTGGCAATGCTGAATTTGTAGGTTTGAACGAGTCTTTTGATGGTAGTTTTCAAAAGATGAACTGCGCTGAAAGAGATAATATTTTTGACAACGACAACGATCTCAAAACTAAAAATAAAATAAAGCCACAAGAAACAAGTGCTATTTGTGCAATGGCAGAAGCGGGATTAATAGAAAACAATGTAGAAGGAGTGAAAAAAATATCATTACAGCCATTTAATTTAGTTATAACTGTTTTTCAAGATGTTAAAGATAATGATGCAAAAAGACTAAAATCAATGTTTAAATTAGCTTTAATTACTTTTATTTTTTATAAAATATTTGAATATATCACTTCTCTTGCTTCAAGCCTTACAGGAGCTGCCGATTCTACTCAAATGCTAGATGCTTTAAAACAAAATATGCAGGGTATTGGCAAAAAAATTGTCAATGTTATGGGCGCGGCAGAAAAAATTGGTCGAGATATGGCGGTTCGCGGTGGCAAAGATGCTATTTCGAAAGGTTATAAAAAAGGTAGAGAAAGTTTTAAATCTGGCAATAAAAATAAAGCCTCAAATAATCAAAACAGTTCAGGAGGCAAAGGTAATTAAGGTGGTGCTGGATAGGTTAAATTTGCAAACAAATTTCTTGCCTTATAAAATAAAAATAGCAAAATTATTGTTATTAATTAACCAAATTTTTTCTGTTCTCTATGTTAATCGGTATCCCCAAAGAAATCAAAAATCACGAATATCGCTGTGCCGTTACTCCAGCTTCGGTAAAAGAGTTTTTATTGCACGGTCATCAAGTTTTAGTTCAAAGCAATGCAGGTCTTGAAATTGGCTTTAACGATCAACAATATCAACAAGCTGGCGCTGTTATTTTATCTTCTGCTCAAGAAATTTATCACAAAGCCGAGCTTATTTTTAAAGTAAAAGAACCACAACAGGCTGAATGCGAAATGCTTAAAAAAGATCAAATTATTTTTTCTTATTTACATTTAGCAGCCGAGCCAGAACTTACTAAAATGCTAGCAAAATCTAACTGCATTGCTATTGCTTTTGAAACAGTTACTGCTTTTGATAATTCTTTGCCTTTACTTTCGCCAATGAGCGAAATTGCTGGCAAATTAGCTGTGCAAGCTGGGGCAAAATGTCTAGAAAAAGCCCAAGGTGGCAGAGGTATTTTATTAGGTGGGGTTCCTGGTGTGGGTTGTGGAAAAGTGTTGATTATTGGCGGGGGAGTTGCTGGTGCCAATGCGGCCAAAGTTGCTATTGGCATGGGGGCAGATGTGGTGATTTTAGATAAATCCTTATCTAGGCTTCGTTATTTAGCCGATGTTTTTGACAACAGAATTACCACTTTATATGCTTCACAAGAAAATATTGCCAAAAATATTTTAGATTCCGATTTAGTGATTGGGGCGGTTTTAGTGGCGGGGGCTTCCGCTCCTAAATTAGTGTCGCTTGATTTGGTAAAAAAAATGAAAAAAGGTGCAGTTTTGGTTGATATTTCAATAGATCAGGGCGGTTGTTTTGAAACCAGCAAGCCCACTTCGCATAGCAATCCAACCTATGAAGTTGAGGGGGTTATTCATTATTGTGTAACCAACATGCCGGGTGCGGTGGCACGCACTTCAACCAAGGCTCTTGAAAATGCTACTTTGCCTTTTGCTCTTGAAATTGCCAATAAAGGCTATTTAAAAGCTTTACAAGAAAATAAGTATCTTGCTTGCGGTCTAAATGTGTTAAATGGTAAAATCACTCACAAGGCTGTTGCTGATAGTTTAGGCTATAACTATTTTAATCTTAACGAAATTTTATAATGTCTGTTGTTGTAAGATTCGCACCGTCTCCCACTGGTTTTTTGCATATTGGCGGGGCGAGAACTGCTTTATTTAACTATTTGTTTGCCAAACATCATCATGGTAAGTTTTTATTACGCATCGAAGATACCGACAAAGCAAGATCAACTCAACAGGCAATCGATGTTATTTTAGAAGGCTTGGCTTGGCTTGGCTTGTCTTATGACGAAAAGCCAGTTTTACAAAGTCAAAATCAAGCAAGGCATCAACAAGTAGCCAAGCAATTGCTTGAAACAGACAAAGCCTATTTGTGCTACACATCAGTTGAAGAGCTAGAAGAGCGACGAAAGCAGGCAGAAAGCAAAGGCGAGGTTTTTCGTTTTCAAAGCATTTGGCGAAACAAAGTAATGTCGCAACACAGCGCCGTTCAGCCTGTGCTTCGTATTAAAGCTTCCCAAGAAGGTTTTAGCACAATATCTGATTTGGTGCAAGGCAAAGTGAGTGTTGCCAACAGCGAATTAGACGACTTAATATTGCTAAGAAGCGATCAAGCTCCAACCTATATGTTTGCTGTGGTGGTTGATGATTATGATATGAAAATTACTCACATTATTCGAGGCAACGATCACTTTACCAATGCTTTTCGACAACAAGTTATTTATCAAGCTCTCAACTGGCGGGTGCCACAATTTGCTCACATTCCTTTAATACACGGTGCCGACGGTGCCAAGCTTTCAAAAAGGCACGGGGCAACTTCTGTGCTAGAATATAAAGAGCAGGGTTACTTACCGCAAGCTCTACGAAACTATCTGCTTCGTTTGGGCTGGTCTTGTGGCAATCACGAAATTATTAGCGATGAAAATGCTATCGCTTGGTTTGATATCGAAAACATCGGCAAATCTCCTGCAAGATTTGATTTTGCTAAGTTGAATCATTTAAACAATCATTATCTTAAAAATTATCACGAACAGGATTTGCTAAATTTAATCACTCCTTTTTTGCCAAAAAAACCCAATCAGCAAGAAGAGCAAAAATTTTTATCGGTGCTAAAATTCGCCAAAGAAAAAACTGTTGTACTCACAGAATTGGCCGATATTTGTTCGATTTACTACACACATAATCAATGCCAAATTAATCAGGCCGATTTGGCACTTTTGGCAAATAAACAAGAAATTTTGCAACAATTAAAGCAAGTTTTTAGCCAAATAAACAATTGGCAACTTGCCGAAATTAAGCAATCGTTTCACGATTTTTCTGTGAAGACAAATTTAAAAATCAAAGATTTTGGCATTGCCTTACGAATTGCTCTTACCTTTTCTTCTGCTTCTGCTGGCGGTATTTTTGAAATTCTCGATATTTTAGGCAAAGAAGAAGTGCTGTTTAGGCTAAATAATGCTTTATTAACTTCGTAAATCGGCGTTGCTGTTTAAATCGATATTAAGAATCATGCCAAAGCCAATCATCATTGAGCCAATAATGGTGCCACCATACGAAACAAAAGGCAAGGGGGCCCCAACCACAGGCAACAGACCCATTACCATACCAATGTTGATAAACATATGCACAAAAAAGATATTAACCACTCCCATCACTAAAAGCCGGCCAAATTCGTGTTTGGTTTTGATGGCAATATTAATGCAAATGATGATGATAGCACAATAAATGGCAATAGTGCCAACTCCGCCCAAAAAACCCAATTCTTCGGTAAGCATAGTAAAAATAAAATCGGTTTGTTTTTCTGGTAAAAAATCGAGTTGACCTTGAGTGCCGTTAAGCAGGCCTTTGCCAAACATACCGCCCGAACCGATGGCGATTTTCGATTGAATGATGTTATAACCGCTACCTAAAGGGTTTCTGGTGGGATCTAAAAATATTAACACTCGTTCTTTTTGATAAGTGTGGAACAAAAAATGCCAAGCAAAAGGAATAGAAATTAAAACTAGAAAACCTGCCGAAATAAATTTCCACATTTTTACTCCTGCTATAAATAAAATAGAAACTCCAACCATCATCAATATTGTTGCCGTGCCCAAATCTGGTTGGTGAAAAATAAAGGCTGTAGGCACCAAAATTAATAATAATGGCACAATCACAAACTGAATTTTGCCAATATCTTTGGCTTCGGTGTTGTAAAAATAACGAGCCAAAGCAAAAACTGTGCATACTTTCATCAGCTCAGATGGCTGTATTTTGAATGGCCCTAGGCGAATCCATCTGGTTGCCCCCATGGCATTATGACTTAATTGTTCCATAATATCAACGGTAATAACCATGGCAAGAGCGATTGCATAAAACCAATAAGAGGCTTTAAACCAAATTTTAATATCGGTAATGGCAATAATAATCATCAACGGAAAAAACAAACAAAAAAATCCTATTTGTCTAATTGGCCAAGGATAAAAAGAGCCTCCCGCGGCAGAATATAAAACAACAAAGCCAATAAAAGCCAAGGTGGTAATTAATGCAATCAACAGCCAATTTAAGTGTTCTAGCTTTTGTAAAATCGACATTTTTTCTTGAGTAAGTGATGCCATATAAAGAAAATTAAATTAAATATTAAATTTCACTTGATTAAAAATAAAATATTATTAAAGTTGTTTTAGTTTTTGTAAAGAAAAATTTAACATCACCAATGTCTAACGATCAAAGTTATAAAAAAATTAAAACATGGTATTCTAATCGCTATCAATCGGTTTTAATACAAAGAAATATTTTGTTTCTATTTGCACTTATCGCGATGTTTTCTGTTGCTATTGCCGTTTTATTTGTAAGACAGGTACTATCATCAAAAACTCTCGAACCTTATGTTATAGAGCTCGATAAAAACACGGGTATGACTAACCTATTGCAACAGCCAAACAACAGCAATCTTGGAATGCCAGTTGCTGGGGCGGGCAACGAGTTTAGCTCGTTAGAAAAAT
Source organism: Rickettsiales bacterium (assembly GCA_947503755.1). Classification (GTDB taxonomy): domain Bacteria; phylum Pseudomonadota; class Alphaproteobacteria; order Rickettsiales; family UBA1997; genus CAILUF01. Next base: position 14,842 of record CANNFC010000025.1, read on the forward strand.
ATTTTTTAAACGAATTTGTGCATGCCTATTTTAGCTTCGACAAATCTTCTTATCCGCAAAAAAAAGAAAAGATTCGTTTATTCTCAACTCCCAACATTAATTCTGGTTTTTTATCAAAAGTTAATCCAGAAACTTTTAAAGAGGGCACCATTGAGGCGAGGGTAAAAAGCATTAACAAACAAGCATCTAATAAGGCGGTATTAACCGTTATTAAGCAAGTAAGCAACATACCAGGCATTCCTTCTGGCAAAAAAATAGAAGAAGTGACTATTGAATTTAATTTTTATCCCGATGATAAAGTATTTACTCCAGAAGAAAGATTAATTAACCCTTTGGGTTTTGAAGTTTCTGGTTTAGAAATCAAAGAAAAACTATATGAAGATTAATTCTATTACAAGCTTTTTTGCGACTAATTTTTCGTCAAAAATATTTATAAAGTTTTTGGCAAAAAGTTTATTGATATTTTTTGTTATTTGGCGGGTTGCTTCTGCTCAAACACCAATCACCACCGACTCCAGAATTCGCACCTTGGTTTACAATCCAAACGAAGTTTATGAGTTAAAATTTTATTACAATTATCAATCTTTTATTGAATTTGCCGAAGACGAAGAAATTGAAACCATTTCTATTGGCGAATCCTTCGCTTGGCGACTCACTCCTTCTGGCAAGCGATTGTTTATTAGGCCATTAGCGGTGGCGGCCCACACCAATGTTACCATCATCAGCAACAAAAGAACCTATCATTTCGATATTCGCTCCGACGAATTTACAGGCAAAGCCGACGAAGATTTGGTCTATACCGTGCGGTTTTTTTATCCACAAATCGGGCAATCTTTACCAATGCCTCCACAACTTGCTTTGCCTAATGTGGCAGTGAAAATGCCTGTGCCACAAGTTCCTGTTGTTGCTCCTCCTATGAAAACTTCAGAAAACCCCAGAATAAGAATAGACGAACCTTTGCCTGGTGTTATCGAGCGAAATCCAGAGGGCAACGAGTTAAATTTTGATTATAGTTTTGCTGGTAGTGCCGAAAATATTATGCCAATAAAGGTTTTTGATAACGGTATTGAAACTAGCTTTCAGTTTTCTAATGATAATTTGGCAATACCAACAATCAGTTCTGTTGATGTTAACGGCAAAGAAACCCAAATAACCTATGTTTTACGCGATAAATATGTTGTGGTGCCAATGGTTACTAAACAGTTCACTTTAAGAGTAGGTAGCGATCTGCTGTGCATATATAACATTAAGTCTTTAAAATAAAAATAGACAAGCAGTTTTCGGTGCACAATTCCCCTTCTTGCAGAAGGGGTGCCGATCATAGCGAGGCGGGGTAGTGTCAGTAGCCGATCTCTCGGTCAGAATTCC
>CANNFC010000025.1:16669-18818 GCA_947503755.1 Rickettsiales bacterium
AAAAAACGAAATTGTCCTTGGCAATTGCCAGCATAAACTGCTTGTAAGCCAAGTTCTTGCTCGATACGTAGTAGTTCGTTATATTTGGCGGTGCGATCAGATCGGCACAAAGAGCCAGTTTTGATTTGCCCACTATTGGTTGCCACCGCTAAATGAGCGATGGTGGTATCTTCTGTTTCGCCCGACCGATGAGAAATAATGTTGTTGTAATTATTTTCTTTCGCCAAGGTAATGGTTTGCAAGGTTTCGGTGAGTGTGCCAATTTGGTTTGGTTTAATTAAGACCGCATTTGCCAATTTTTGTTTGATGCCTTGTTGCAATATTTTTGGGTTAGTTACAAACAAATCGTCGCCCACCAACTGCACTTTGCTACCCATTTTTTGAGTGATGTGTTGCCAGCCTAAAATATCATCTTCTGCCATCGGATCTTCGATAGAAAAAATTGGGTAAGCATCGACTAATTTTTGATAATAATCGACAATTTCTGTGCCGTTTAATTTTTTGTTTTCTCCTGCTAGATTGTAAATAGAATTTTCATAAAATTCAGAAGAAGCACAATCGAGAGCCAACAAAACATCAGAGCCAAGCTTATAATGTGCTTCATGCACCGCTTGTGAAATAAAATCAAGAGCTTGAGTTGCCGAAGAAAAGTTTGGAGCAAACCCGCCCTCATCGCCAACACTGGTGCTGTAGCCTTTTTTATGTAAATTATTTTTAAGGCAAGCAAATATTTCGGCACCCGCCCTTATTGCATCAAACATTGAGCCAGCGCCAACTGGGACAATCATAAATTCTTGAATATCAATGCTGTTATTGGCATGCTTGCCACCATTGATAATATTCATCAAAGGCACAGGCAAAACTTTGGCAGAATCGCCACCAAGATAGGTAAATAAAGAAAGATTAGCATTTTTTGCATAAGTTTTTGCCACCGCCAACGACACCGCCAAAATAGCATTGGCACCAAGGTTTGCCTTGTTTTCTGTGCCATCGAGATCTAGCAAAATTTGATCGAGCTGTTGTTGTTTTGAACCATCAAAACCAATAAGTTTGCTGGCGATTATTGTGTTGACATTTTCAATCGCTTTTAACACCGATTTGCCAAAGTAAATTTTTGGATTATTATCACGAAGTTCGCAAGCCTCGAGCTTGCCTGTTGAAGCCCCAGAAGGAACAGAAGCTGTGGCAGAAATGCCGTTTTGTAAAGTTATTTTTGCCTCTAAAGTAGGACAACCTCTTGAATCTAAAATTTGATAAGCAATTATTTTGGCTATGTTTGTCATAATTTTACTTGATTTTTAGCTATTTTTGACAATTTTTATGATAAAAATAAGGAAACAACTAAGCAAGAAAATTTAAAAACCAAACAACACAAAGCACTTAGGCGGTTTGTGTTGTTTTTGTTTTTTAATTTTCTTGCAAGATTTTAAATTTTTGACACTAAAACGGAATTTCGTCGTCGTTATCTTCGAGAGCGATTTGATTGCTTTTGCCACCAGAAGATTGATTTGACTGATAGTCGTTGCCAGAATTTTGACGATCGTTTCTGTCAAGAATTTGTAAAACAGAACTATAATTTTGCAAAACAATTTCAGTGGTAGTTTTTTCGTTGCCTTGGCTATCGGTCCATTTGCGGCTTTGCAAAGCACCTTCTATGTAGAGTTTGCTACCTTTTTTGACATAGTTTTTGGTAATACCAACCAAACCTTGTGAAAAAATGACAATTCTGTGCCACTCGGTTTTATCTTTTTTTTCGCCACTGTTTTTATCTTTCCAGCTTTCAGAAGTAGCAAGCGAAAAATTGGCGATTTCTCTGCCATCTTGTGTGGTTCTAACCTCGGGATCTTGCCCAACATTACCAACCAATATTACTTTATTTATAGACATAAATGAACTTTAATTTATTAAAAAATTACCAAATAAAATTATAATACAAACAAAAATAAAAACCAAGCAACATTTTTATTTATTTTAAAATTACCAAGAAAACAACATAGTTATTGCTAGCAACACCAGTATAATCAAGGCTAAAACTGCACTTTTTGCCAATTTTTTTGATAACTTTTTTTTGTTATACAATAAAATACCGTTTGGATATTGTGTTGACATTTTGAGATAATCGGCAAAAGTTAAGCCACAATTTTGTTGC
>CANNFC010000026.1:0-6283 GCA_947503755.1 Rickettsiales bacterium
CACCCCTTCTGCAAGAAGGGGAATTCTGACCGAGAACTGCTAGACGACACTACCCCGTCGACCTTCGGTCGCCACCCCTTCTGCAAGAAGGGGAATTCTGACCGAGAACTGCTAGACGACACTACCCCGTCCGCTATCGCGGCCACCCCTTCTGCAAGAAGGGGAATTTTGACCGAGAACTGCTGCCGACACTACTTAAATTTGATTTCTTTCCAGTTTGTTTTGATAAAATATTCTAAACCATCCATTATATTATTTAAGTTTGTTTTAATTTCTATATCTAAAATTTTAAAAATTATCAAACCAAGTGATTTTAAATATTTTTCTCGTTGCTCGTCGTAAGAAACCTTAAAATCGTGAGAACAACCATCTATTTCAATAATTAATCCCAAAGATTTCACAAAAAAATCAACAATATAATTGCCGATAATTTTTTGACGGTCAAAATCTAAACCAAGAAATTTTTGTTCTTTTACCTGTTGCCAAAACAAAACTTCTGACAAATTACCAGACTTTCTTAATTCTTTTGCTTTTGCTTTCAATTTTATGTTGATTGGCAAGGTTTTATGACCTTTATAACCACTGTTGTTTTTAATATTTTTCATAGGTTTTTTTTGTTGTGTTAAAATTTTATTTTCCTCGGCACTGGGGCAAAATTCCCCTTTTGTAGAAGGGGAATATCCGAGTGCTGGTTGCCGACACTACCCCGTCGACCTTCGGTCGCCACCCCTTCTGCAAGAAGGGGAATTTTGCACCGAGAACTTCTTTTTGTGAGAGAAAAAGAAAAGTGCTGGGGCAAAATTCCCCTTTTTTAGAAGGGGTGGATTTTTCCATAAGCGGTAGCTTATGGAAAAAGACGGGGTAGTGTTGGGAGCCGATCGCAGATGTTTTTTCGAAAAGATCTTACCGTGGCTTGCCGACACTACCCCGTCGACCTTCGGTCGCCACCCCTTCTAAAAAAGGGGAATTCTGACCGAGAACTGCTACCGACACTACCCCGTCGACCTTCGGTCGCCACCCCTTCTGCAAGAAGGGGAATTCAGATCGAGATCGGGTTACCGACACTACCCCGCCCTTTGATATCGTCTAGTTAACTAATGATTAACAATAAAACTAATGTTTCTGCCACAATCTTGAATGTGTAGATGGGTGCAACGGCGATAACTGCAATAAAGATGCGGGTTGCTGTAGGTATTGATTTTGGTGTCGGAGATGTTTTTGATGCCCAAAGAAGCAAGTTGATGCATTACATAACCTGGTAGATCGAACAAAAGTTTGGCATCACAAAAAGGATCGGCAATAAAAAAATTTTCTTTGACAAAAGTTTCGCAAGAAAAATCTTCATAAAAATCTAGCGAAACTTGATAAGAATTTTGCCTAATGCAAGGCCCAATAATTGCAGAAGTGCTGGCGATTTCTGCTCCGAGTGCTTGCATTTTTTGCCATACTGCCGATAAAATATGGTTTTTGGCACCTCGATGGCCTGCATGAACCGCTGAAATAACTTGATTTTTTTCATCAAAAAGCAAAATTGGCACACAATCGGCGGTGATAACTGCTAAAACAACATTTTTTTGATTGGTAATAATGGCGTCTGCTTTTGGCAAATTATGTTGATAAAGATGCAAAAAAGCTTGCGGACTATCGATAACCGCAACTTGGTTGCTGTGTGTTTGATGAAGAAAACAAATTTGTTGATAGGCAACATCAAGCTCTTGCAGTTTTTTAACAAAAGGTTGCTGATTTTGCAAGTCTTTGGCTAAACGACAGTTTTTGCCTAAAAAATCATAAGAAATCATGATGTGTTATTATTGTTTAGGCAAACTATTAAAACCAGTTGGATCTAGTGGCATATTGCCTTCATTATAAGAATTGCCGATATTGGCATTGTTATTTAAGATGTTTTGTTGATTTCTTTCAAGTTGTAAAGTTGGATCTTTGGGCTGAACCATTTTAGGAGCGAATGGATTAAATTTTTGATTTACCTTTAAAGTAGAAACTTTTTCTTTGCCTGTGGTGTAGGTGTTGAGATTGTAGACACAAACAATGTCTGAGCCACTTCGCAAAGTGAGTTGGGGCACAATTTTTTCGATAATATAATAATCACGATTAATGCGATAGTTGATTGGCGATTCGTAGCCTTGCGAATCAACGGCATAAATTGCAGGAAGATCGGTTCTTTTATCGGCAAATTGCATATAGGTAAAATCTCCGTCATCAAAAATTTTAGAAGGGGCGATTGATCGTTCGCCAGTGTATTGATAGTTAAAGTTAAACTTCGACATATCGCGAAGATCTGGCTCTTCTATGGCTTTAAATTTCGGAAATTCGACGATATTTTTGTTTTCGTCTTCTGGATAAGAAAATTTGACAATAAAAATTAAATCTTTGTCGTTGATGCCTTTGGCTTCTTTTGCCATCAGTTCGAAATGATAAATTCTTTTGGCGGTGATAACTGTCATATTGGTTTCGGAGTTTTTTTCGCCAACTGGCTTTAAAAACAAGCGATTGCCCGAGGTTTCGATGAGCCAAAGAGTTGGGTCGCCCATTGAAATGGTGGTGGCAGTTTCGCCCTTGTCAAATTCAATAATTCCTTGATAGTTATAATGCCCGAAATAGCGGTAGGTTTCGTTTGGATTATAAATGTAGCTACGAAATTTTTTTTCTGAACCTAAATAGCGAGGCAGTTGAGTTGCTTGACTGGTGTTGATTGTAAAAGAGCAAAAAATTGATAATAAAAATATGATTCGATAAATCGAAATATGATAGTGAGACATAATTTATTTTTGTTTAATGTATTTTAGGATGGTGAAATTAAAATTTTTATCGTATTTAGTGATTGGGTTGTATTTGAATTTAACCCAATAGCGATAATTGTTGTTGATGATTTTGGTTTTTTTAAATTCATCGACGGTTTTGATGGTTTCAGAAAAGCTGACGATGGCAGAATCTGGCACTTGCGGTTTTACTTGAATGATGATTTTATTGAGTAAATTATCGATATTTTCTTTAAAACCAGTTTTTGTTTCGGGGTAAAGAAATTCGATATTGGTGATGTTGATGGTTTTTTGATAATTTTGCCCGAAATAAAGCATTGGGCTGTTGGGGGTTGATTTTTCCATGACCTTTTGAAATTGGGTATAAACCTGATAGCTCGACATATTGCGAATCAGATCGGTTTTTTGATTAACTAACAACAAATTGGCAGAACTATAATCGAATTCTTCGAAATTTTTGACAAAAAAACTTAAAAAATGCTTGATGATAATTTGATCGGTGGTTAATTTTTTGTCGGTGTTGATTTTTTTAAGTGCCAATAAATTTGGTTGATATTTGCCTTTGTCGATAAAATTAACAAAAAGCGGTTGACTGATAACTATGGGTAGCTTTAATCGATTATGCCCAGCGGGGTAGGCAACATCAAGCATCGATTTGATTAGATAAAAAATAAAGCCAATGATTAAAACAATAAAAAACAACATACTGCGATCGCTCACTGGCTTAACATAACGAAACAAATACCAATCAAGAGAATCGCGAAAATAACTGCCGTTAATTACTGTTTCTTTGATGAATTTTTGATAATCAAGAGTTTCTTGCAGGTTTAAAGAAGAATCGTTGTTGTCAACAATTGGTTTGCCTGCAACTGTAATAGAAGTTTTTGGTTTTGTTTTGCTTTTATTCATCTATTTTAATGATAGATTGAGAATTGATGCTTAACACTTTTTCTTTCATTAAAGCCACTGTGTGTTTTAGGGCATCTAAATCGGTTGCTCGAAAAACCAAAGAAGTGCCACCATCAAAAGGATAGCTACCCATAATTACCAAAGGAAACTGCTTTTGCAGGTTGGCAAAATCTTGGGCGATAACCGATTCGGTAAGAGAAATGGTGAGTTCGAGATTATAAATTTTGCTACCAACTTTTAAAATTGGCACCAAGCAATCAACCATAGCTTGAAATATTTTAGGAATGCCCGCCATGACAAAAACATTTTCGAGATAAAATCCGGGAGCCGAAGAAATTGGGTTGTTGAGCAATTTTGCTTTGCTTGGCAATTTTGCCATTTTCATCCGGGCTTCGTTGACATTTTCTGGGCCGTAAAATTTGTATAAAATTTCTTTGGCTTCTTGATGAATGATTAGTTCATCTGAAAATGCTTTGGCGATGCATAAAGAAGTGATATCGTCGTGAGTTGGGCCAATGCCACCGCTGGTAAAAACATAGGTATATTTTTTACTTAAACTATTTACCGTGGCAATAATTTCTGCTTCAATATCGGGGATTATTCTTGTTTCTTGCAAGCTAATGCCAAGGTTGTTAAGTATTTTGGCAAGATAATTGAGATTTTTATCTTGTGTTCTGCCAGACAAAATCTCGTTGCCAATAATGATGAAACTTGCGGTTATATTGCTTAACATAATAAAAAAAATCAAGTAAAAAGAAGAAGTAAATAAACCATATTATTTACTTGATTAAAAATATCAACAAAAAAGAACAAATTTTTAATTTTTTAGTTAAAACCACACTTCGATCTTAATTAACCTTCCCGTGGAAGGGGTGGATTTTTTTTGCCTTGGCAAAAAAAAGACCAAGGTAGTGTTGGGAGACGATCGCAGATGTTAATTCGAAAAGATCTTACCGTGTGTTGCCGACACTACCCCGTCGTGCTTCGCCCGCCACCCCTTCTGCAAGAAGGGGAATTGTGCATCGAGTTCTGCTTGCAAACACTACCCCGCCCGCTATCGCGGACACCACTTCGTTAGTGCGGGGAATTTGCCACGAAATTTGCTATAATTACAAACTTGCTCTAATGTGTTTAGTGGCAGTAACCATAAACTCGAGAGCTTGCTTGGTTTCGGGCCAGTCTCTGGTTTTTAAACCGCAATCTGGGTTAACCCAAATTTGCTCTGGCTTTAAAACATCAAGAGCTTTGTAGAGTAGATTTTGCATTTCTTGCACCGAAGGAACTCTTGGCGAATGAATATCGTAAACACCGGGCCCAATTTCGTTTGGATATTTAAAATTGACAAAAGCATTTAACAATTCCATTTGAGATCGTGAAGTTTCGATAGAAATCACATCGGCATCCATATTGGCGATGGCTTGAATGATATCGTTAAACTCAGAATAACACATATGAGTGTGAATTTGAGTTTTATCTTCAACCCCGCTAGCAGAAATGCGAAAAGCATCAACCGCCCATTGCAAATAGTGTTGCCAATTTTCTTGACGAATCGGCAAACCTTCTCTTAGAGCGGCTTCATCGATTTGAATAATTTGAATGCCAGCTTTTTCTAAATCAAGAACTTCGTCGCGAATTGCCAAAGCAATTTGATTGGCGGTTTGGCTTCTTGGTTGATCGTTTCGCACAAAAGACCACTGCAAAATGGTGATTGGCCCCGTAAGCATACCTTTGACAATTTTTTTGGTAAGACTTTGTGCATATTTTGCCCACTCAACGGTCATAGCGGAATTGCGTAAAACATCGCCAAAAATGATGGGAGGCTTCACACAACGAGTTCCATAGCTTTGCACCCAGCCGTTTTTGGTAAAGCAAAAACCATTAAGTTGTTCGCCAAAATATTCGACCATATCGTTTCTTTCAAACTCGCCATGCACTAAAACATCGAGCCCAATTTGTTCTTGCCAAGCAACAGCATTAGCAATTTGTTGCTTGATGAAATCGTGATATTGTTGCTGATTGATTTTGTTGGCTTTGAAATTAGCTCTATTTTCTCGAACTTCTTTGGTCTGCGGAAAAGAGCCGATGGTGGTGGTTGGCAACAAAGGTAAATTGAGATGATTTTGTTGCAACTTGCTTCGAGTAGCAAAATTGGAGTGGCGATTTAACAAGCTTTTATTAATGCCAGCAACCCTTTCTTTTACTTGCTGATTATGAATTTTTGCCGATGTTTTTCTGTTGCTGATGGCAATTTTATTGTTTTGCAATAAATTTTGCTGTTTTTCATTTAAATTATTGTTGACAGCGCCAGCAATAATTGCTATTTCTTGCAATTTATCTTCGGCAAAAGATAGCCAAGTTTTGATTTCGTTATCGAGGCTATTTTCGTTGGCAAGTGAAATTGGGCAGTGCAACAAACTGCACGAACTGGCCACAATCACTCGATTATCACCAAGAACAGCAGTTGCTTTTTTTGTTAAAGCAATTGATTGCTCTAAATTGTTGATCCACACATTTCGCCCGTCAACCAAACCCAAAGAAAGAATTTGATTGTTATTAATAGCTTGCAAGCAGTTATCTAGCTGATTTTCGCCTCTTAC
>CANNFC010000026.1:6299-7940 GCA_947503755.1 Rickettsiales bacterium
AAATCGATATGCACCGAGTCGGTTTGTAGATCGAAAGCGAGTTGAGTATTTTCAAGCAAACTTTCAAAATAGGTAGTGAGATGTAATTTTAGTTGTTGACAATTTTTTTTGAGATAGGCATAGGCTTGCAGGTAGGTATTTATTTGATCTTTATCGATGTTAGTTGCTAAAAATGGCTCATCTATTTGCACATCGCAAACCCCAATTTCTTGCAATTTTGCAAATAAACTAGCATAAACAGGCAATAGTTTTGGCAATAAATTTAGTTTGTTAGAATTATCAATAGATTTTCCGAGCAACAAAAACGATACCGGACCAATAATTACAGGGCGAGTATGCACCCCGATTTGTTTGGCTTCTAAAAAATCTTGACAAATTTTTTGAGCATTTAAACTAAATTGTTGATTTACAGAAAATTCGGCAACCAAATAGTGGTAGTTGGTATCAAACCATTTAGTCATTTCAAGAGCGGTAATGTCGATGCCAGATTTTTGAAGGCCTCTCGCCATAGCAAAATAAAGATCTAAACCTTGATGATTTTCGCCAAAAACTTTTTTGAATCTCTCAGGAATTGCCCCAAATAAAACGATATTATCAAGAATGTGGTCATAAAAAGAAAAATCGTTGCTAGCAATAAAATCGATGCCAGCAGATTGTTGCAATTGCCAATTATGATTTTTAATTTCTGAAGCAGTTGATTGTAGCTGTTCCCAAGAAATTGAGCCTTTCCAATAGCCTTCGGTGGCTTTTTTTAGTTGACGATCAGATCCTATTCTCGGAAAACCAAGTGAAGCGGTTTTAAGCATAAGTTAAGTGAGATGTTATTTTTTAATGCAAGGCTTTGCTCGAAAAATATATGAAGAAATTTGTTTTATGAAAATATTTTTATAATTTTATTTTGGTGGAGCTAACGAGATTCGAACTCGTGACCTTTTGCATGCCATGCAAACGCGCTACCAACTGCGCTATAGCCCCGCTTTATAACTCTTTATAACTTATATAAAGGTTTAAAAATTGTTATTTTAAACATAAAACAAAAATGCGATTGAAAATTTTAAAACAAAAAAAAACAAAATGCAAGCAATAAAAAATATGTCTAAAAAAGACACAATGAAAAAAAGATGAAAAAAAAATTTGACATTTTAAAATAAAACAACCAATATTGATTTCCAAAAGGATCAAAACTTTTCAATTTTGCTTCATAATAATCAAATTTAACAACATCTTAATAAAATATGAAAAAAACTTTTTCTTCTAAAAAGTCGGCTTTCTCACTAATTGAGTTATCAATAGTTCTAATCATTATCGGTTTACTAATTGCTGGTATAACTGGTGGTGCCAGCCTTATTAAAAGCTCCGAGCTTCGTTCTGTTATGAGTGAAGCAAAAAGCTATCAAGTAGCAGTAAACTCTTTTTACACTCAATACGATTCTTATCCAGGTGATACCGATATTTCTGTGGGTAGCAATAGCACTTTTGCAGGTAATAGAAACAATCAAATTCAATATGCAATTGCCAATGGCGGAACTGGTGGAGCAACGGTTGGTTTTGAAGGTATTGATGCTTGGCAAGATTTAAGAGACATCGGTGCCATAGATTTAAATCTAACTTTTCCATCTGGTAGCACAATATCAGGGGCAA
>CANNFC010000026.1:8461-17477 GCA_947503755.1 Rickettsiales bacterium
CAAACTCCAAATGGCAACAAAAAAGTTTGTGCTTTATCATTTAGTGTAAACATCTAACCATAAACTCAGATTTAAATATCTCTTAAACCCGCCCCTAACTTTGGTTAGGGGCGGGTTTTTTGTTGTCTGAAATTAATATCGATTAGAAAGTTAAAATTCTATAACACCTGCAATGGTTTTTTCTAGTAAAGAACTAGGCAATAAAAAAGAATCGTGACCGTTTTCGCTATCGATAACCACCAAACTCACTTTAATGCCAATGCTTGCCATAGCCTGAGTGAGTTTTTTTGATTCTGCTGGGGGGAAAAGCCAATCGTCAGAAAAGGTAATTAAAAACACTTTGCCATTTTTATTTTGAGCAAAACCGCTAAAAGCCAAGCTTAAATTATTATTGTAATCTGTTGCCAAATCAAAATAATCAACCGCTTTGGTGATGTATAAGTAAGAATTAGGATCGAATCTTTCGACAAATCTTTGACCTTGATGATGCAAATAACTTTCTATTTCAAAATCTTTGTTAAAACTAAACGACTTATGCTGATTTTTTAAATCTCGCCCAAATTTTTTATGCAAAGAAATTTGCGATAAATAGGTGATGTGAGCGGTCATTCTGGCAACCGCCAAACCTTGACTAGGAAATTTTTTTTCTGCCAAATAATTACCACCGCACCAATTTATATCGGCCATAATTGCCTGCCTACCCACTTCGTGAAAAGCGATATTTTGCGGAGAATGATGATAAGAAGTGGCTATGGGAATGGCAATATTAACCTGATTTGGAAAAAGATTAAGCCAAGCCAACACTTGCATACCGCCAGTTGAGCCACCAATTACTGCATGCAGTTTTTCAATGCCAAAAGATTTTATCAACAAATTTTGAGCCTTCACCATATCAGCAATAGTGACAATCGGAAAATCAAGCCCATAAGGAATTTTTGTGGCTTTGTTAAGTTCTTTTGGCCCAAAAGAACCCATACAACCGCCCAAAATATTGCTACAGATTACAAAAAATTTATTGGTATCAATTGACTTGTTCGGCCCAACCATAAACTGCCACCAACCATCTTTACCAGTAATAGGATTTTTGTTGGCTAAATATTGATCGCCAGTGAGGGCATGGCAAACCAAGATAGCATTGCTTTTGTTATGATTAAGTTCACCATAAGTTTGGTATGCCAGAGGAAAATTGCTAATTTCTAGTTGAGAATCTAATTGCAAAGGCTGATCTTGTGCTAAAATAGCTATTTGACCTATTTCATATTCTTTAAAATTTGCCCCAAAATTTGCAATAACTTTCATTGATTATTAAAATGATTTTGATAAAATGTTGTTTCAATATTTTAAACATTTTAATTAATAAAGCAAATGACTAATAATTCTCTTAACAAACTAAAAGAATTTCGCATACAAATAGATGCCATAGATCGCCAAGTGATTAGTTTATTAAAACAAAGAATGAATATTATCAAACAAGTTGCCGAATATAAAAAAACACAAAACGAAGTTTTTTATATTAAATCTAGCAGAGAAGCCGATATGTTAAAAAAACTAGTCGCCGACAACAACAGCAACTTTTCTTCGGCTTCTATTGTGGCTATTTGGCGAAAAATTATCACCAATGCCAATATGCACGAACAACCAATTAAATTGGTGGTGCATAACCCAAAAAATAACCCAGAAATCGAATATATTTTACGCGATTATTATAACAACGAAATAGAAATTCATCATTTCGATAGCATCACCAGTGTTATTGCCGAACTACAAAAAGATTCGGCAAAAATTGGCATTTTCTCTTTACCAAACAGCCATACAAACAGCAATAACGAAGATTGGTGGATAAACATCGCCAACAATCAAGCTCAACTCAAAGTTTTTGCCAGTTTGCCATTTTTACAGTTTAAAAATAATGATATCGCCTTTAAAACTAATCAGCAATTAGTGACGGTTGCTCAAAAACAATCCGAACAATCAGCTCAAGACATCACTTTATTGGTGTGCGAAATAGATAAAGATTGCTCGTTATCAAAAATACAAAATTTATTTGAAAAAAACCAATTACAAACTAATGTTTTAAAAGTTAATCAATCGCAACATTTTGCTGGAGTGCAACTAATTTTAATGCAGGTGCAAGGCTTTTTCTTAGATGATGATGCGGTGTTGCAAAATATCAAAAACGACAACCTTAAACCTTACATCAAAATCATCGGCCACTACCCAACCCCAATTGAAATTTAATAGTTAAACCATTTCCACTGATTAAAAACCCACACTTTGATCTAAATTCTTCGTTTCCGTGAAAGGTAATTTTAGATAGAATGCAGTGCAAAATTCCCTTTTTTTAGAAGGGGTGGATTTTCGCATAAGTGAAACTTATGCGAAAAGACCAAGGCATTGTCGGTAGCCGATCGCCGATGTTTTTTCGAAAGGATATCCTACCGTGTTTTGCCGACACTACCCCGGCACTTCGTGCCACCCCTTCTACAAAAGGGGAATTTAGGGGGAATTTAGATCGAATCGTGGTATTTATTTCTTTCATATTTTTCAATCTCTCAAACCGCAATCGGCGGAAACCAAATATTTATAAGTAGTAAGTTGCTCTAAACCAACTGGCCCCCTAGCATGAAGCTTGCCTGTGGCAATGCCAATTTCGGCACCCAAACCAAATTCGCCACCATCGGCAAATTGAGTTGAGGCATTGTGCATCACAATAGCAGAATCGATTTGTTGTAAAAATTGGTTAGCAACTTGGCTATTTTCGGTGATAATGCTTTCGGTATGCGAAGAGCTGTGAGTGTTGATCCAATCAATTGCCATAGCGAGATTTTTGACAATTTTTAAAGAAACAATTTTATCGAGATATTCTTGGTAATAATCTTGAGTGGTTGCTGGCAAAATATAAGAACTTAAACTACATGCTAAATCATCGCCCCTAATTTGACATTGTTTTTCTTGCAAATGTCGGCACAACAAAGGCATAAATTGACTGGCGATGTCTTGATCGACCAGCAAAGATTCGGTTGCCCCGCAAATGCCGGTTCTTCTTAGTTTGGCATTAAGAATAATTTTTATTGCCTTGTCAAAATTGGCATCGGCATGAACATAGGTGTGGCAATTGCCATCGAGATGCTTAAATAAAGGTATTTTGGTGTTATCGGCAATGGCAGAAATCAGCGATTTACCGCCTCTTGGAATAACCACATCAATATATTGCGAAAATTGCAAGAGTTGTTGCAAAAAAGTTCGATCGTTGTTGTTGCAAAAAGCAACAATATTGCTGTCAAGGTCAAATTTTTGCAAAACTTGTCGATAAATATTGGCAATAGCAAGTGAGCTTTGATAAGAATCTGAGCCACAACGAAGCATTGCCACATTGCCCGACTTTATGGCAAGAGCAGAAACATCAGAAGTAACATTGGGGCGAGATTCATAAACCGTAAGCAAAACCCCAATCGGCACCGCGATTCGCTTAATGTTTAAACCTGTGGGCCTGTCAACATTGTAGCTGATTTTGCCAACAGGATCGGGTAGATCGGCAATTTCTTTTATAGCAAAAACAAGAGAAGCAAGGCTTTTTTCGGTCATTATTAGCCGATCGATTTTTGCTGGCTCTAAATTGTTTTGCTTGGCTTTTTCAACATCGACATGATTAGCTTCTAAAATGCTTGCTGATTGTTTTTTTATTTCTTCTGCCACCTCTAAAAGCACTTGATTTTTGGTTGCAGTAGACAAATTGGCAATGCTTTTTTTTGCCAAAAAAGCTTGTTTGCAAAAATCAAGTGCCGAAATAT
The DNA here is from genome assembly GCA_947503755.1 of Rickettsiales bacterium. GTDB lineage: Bacteria > Pseudomonadota > Alphaproteobacteria > Rickettsiales > UBA1997 > CAILUF01. The sequence continues at coordinate 12,253 of CANNFC010000026.1, forward strand.
GAAAATTATTAGATTTGATCATAAGAAATTGTTTCAACGAAAGCCCCTTGATGAGTGGTTGCTCCGTTTTTAGCAGAACCAACAGTTTGGGCATATTTCCAGATTGCTCCCGAATTATATTGAGTTTTTTTGGTTTGCCATTGAGCTTTTCTGGCTTGTAAAATTTCGCTTGCAACATGCAAAGTGATGTTGCCAGTTCTGGCATCGATGGTTATTTTGTCGCCATCAACAATTAAAGCAATTGGACCACCAATCGCAGCTTCGGGGCTTACATGACCAACACAAACCCCCCTAGTGCCCCCAGAAAATCTGCCATCGGTAATAAGGGCAACTTCTTTGCCCATACCTTGGCCATAAATTGCCGAAGTGGTTGCCAACATTTCTCTCATACCCGGACCGCCTTTTGGGCCTTCGTAGCGAATAACCAAAACATCGCCTGCTTGATATTGTTTGTTTTTTACCGCCTCAAAACAATCTTCTTCGCAGTCAAAACAGCGAGCAACTCCACTAAATTGCAATTCGTTTTCTGGCATACCCGCCACTTTTACCACCGCTCCTTCGGGGGCTAAATTGCCTTGCAAAACCACCACTCCGCCAGTTTTAGCAAGAGGTTGACTTGGCAAACTAACCACATCTTGGTTAGTGTTAAACTGAATATTTGCCAAATTTTCTGCCATGGTTTTGCCAGTAACTGTTAAACAATTTCCGTGAATGTAGCCAGCATCAAGCAATACTTTGAGCACCATTTGCACCCCGCCAGCTTCATAAAGATCTTTGGAAACATATTTGCCACCTGGTTTCATGTTGGCAATGTAAGGAGTTTTGGCAAAAATTTTGCCGATATCAAACACATCAAAATCAATGCCACACTCATTGGCAATGGCAGGCAAATGCAACACTGCATTAGTAGAACCACCAGTGGCGGCCACAATAGTAGCAGCATTTTCTAGAGCTTGTTTGCTAACAATATGCCGAGCTTTAATGCCTAAATTAATAAGATTCATCACCGCTTTGCCCGAATGATAGGCATATTCGTCTCGAGATTGATAGGGAGCAGGAGTGCCAGAAGAACCTGGCAATGCCAAACCAATAGCCTCACTCACACATGCCATTGTGTTGGCGGTGAACTGCCCGCCACAAGCCCCAGCAGAAGGGCAAGCAGATTTTGCTAACAACTGCAAATCGGCAGAAGTCATAGTGCCAGCATCTCTTTTACCAACACCTTCAAACACATCGACAATAGTCACATCGTTGCCTTGAAATTTGCCAGGCAAAATAGAACCGCCATACATAAAAACCGAAGGGATGTTAAGACGGCACATTGCCATCATCATGGCGGGCAAAGATTTGTCGCAACCTGCAATGCCAACCAAAGCATCGTAGCAATGCCCTCTCACTGTAAGTTCGATAGAATCGGCAATAACTTCACGCGAAACCAAAGAAGATTTCATACCCTGATGACCGTTGGCAATGCCGTCTGTTACTGTGATGGTAGTAAATTCACGCGGGGTGCCATTGGCATCTTTTACCCCTTTTTTGGCAGGTTGAGCTTGCCTTGACAAAGCAATATTGCAAGGAGCGGCCTCGTTCCAAGCGGTAACGACTCCAACAAAAGGTTTTTGTAAATCTTCTTCGCTTAAACCATCAGGATATAATTCGGTTTGCAAATTGTAAAGCATGGTTTTTCTGGCTTCGCAACCGTGTTTTTTGGTGACATATCGCGAAGGAAGATTTTGCAAATAATTGTTAGACATAATTTTATTTGATGTTAATTTTGGCCTGCTCTAAAGATTTTTCAATAAAATCTTCAACGGCTAATTTGGCTAAATTTTCGGCCAATTGCTCTTTAGCTTTTTCAAAAGGCAAAATTTCGGCTTTTCGAGTTTGTTGTAGTTGCACGATAAACCAAGAATCAACAACCGCAATTGGTTTGGTTATTTGATTTTTTTTGAGCTGTTTAAGGTTTTCAACCAAAGAAGCTGGTAAATTATCTTCAAAAACAAAACCTAAATTACCGCCTTTTTTGGCAGTTTCGGCATCAATTGAGATTTTTTTTGCTTGTTTAGCAAAGTTGCTCGTATTTTTTAGCAATTTTTGATAAATTTCTTCGGCTTTTTTTTGATTGTCAACTGCAATATAACTGATTTTAAAATCGAGTTTATTTTTGCTTTTTTCTAGCAATTCGTTGTAGTTTTTTTGCACATTTTCTTGTGTTTTGGCGGTGCTTACTAGATTATTATAGAGTTTTTGTTTTAAAAATTCTTGCTTAAAGTTTTTGACCGCTTTTTCATAGGATTTTTCTTTTTTAAAGCCCATTTTTTTTGCTTCTTGATAAACTATTTTTTGCAAGACCATTTCTTTGATGATTAATTCTTGTTGATCTTTTTTTAAATCGCTAAATTTGATGTCTTTTAATTTTTCGCTTTTACTGGCGATTTTTTCGAGTTCTAACTGAGCTTCTGCCAAAGTGATTTGCCCTTTATTGTAGGTGGCGACAATGGTTTTTTCTGCGGCAGTTTTTTGTGAAAACATTGCACAAGAAAAAGTGCAGAGAGCTAAAAACAGAGTAAAAAAAGTTTTTTTCATGGTTTTTAAAAATTAAGGTTAATTTTGGTATTAATGGCATTATTTTTAATAATATTTTAACTTGTTTTATTTTGATTTTGCAAGTAATTTTATTGATTTTTTAACAAAAAAATTGCCAGATGAATAAAGATTAAATTTAACAAAAAGAGCAGTAAAATTTTTATTAAATTTAGCCAACTAAAATAATTTAAAATACTTGCCAACAAAACTATTGGCAAAATATAAGCATAATATGCCAACACAGCACTAAACAAAACATTTGGCTGTTTAGCTCGAAAAATTGCCACAACTCCTAGCAAATTAAGTAAGCAAGCAACAAAAACCAAAAAATAAATGATATACATAAAATTATTGACAGATGGCTCTGATTCTGCCATAAGCTTTGACAATGCCTTTTAAAGAATATTCGTCGATAGCATAGGTGCCAATAGCAGAGTCGCTTCTGATTCGAACTTTAGAACCGTTAAGAATGGTTTGAATAATGTTAATATCTTCTTGTTTGGTTTTTGCCCAAGCGATTTCGTTTTTGGTTTTCAGGCGAAATTGATAAGAATCGATAAGTAAAAAAATATTGCTATTTAATTTAAATTGGTAACCACCATAAACACTAATTTCTTCGCTTCGAGTTTTTTGAAAACGAGTAATCATTAGATATGGTTTTTTTCGAGAACTGTGATCGGTATCAGAAGAAATGGGGTTAGCTACCATATAACATAATTTAAATTCTTGATCTTCGGGATCGGGCATTTCATAGATCGACCAATTAAAAGACATACTATCAACTATTTGGGCAAAGGTGTTTTTACTAAACAAAACCAAAAAAAATAGACAAAAAACAAGTTTTTTCATAAATTTATTAAAAAATTCTTAACAAAGCATATTGCAAAATACATTGCAACCGCTCTTTTGCTAAACAATCTGGAAAAATATCGAGCTGTTTTTTAGCATTAGCACAAAATTGTTTGGCAATATTTTTGCTTTCTTCTAGAGCATTATATTTATGAAGCAAAGCAAGTATGGTGTTGAGATTGTTTTGATCGGTGTTTTGATGATTAAAATTATGTAAAAACAAATCGGTAATTATGGCAACATCGGCACTATTTGCCTGTTTTATCGCCAAAATAATTGGTAAAGTTATTTTGCCTTCAAAAAAATCGCCACCAATTTTTTTGCCGAATTCTTGTTGATGAGAAGTGTAATCTAAAATATCGTCGACAATTTGAAAAATCATCCCCAAATCAGAGCCAAACTGTTGTAAACACTCAATTTGTTGACTCGAAGCCTGATTGATAATGCCGCCAACCTTACAAGAAGCCGAAAACAAAACAGCAGTTTTGCCAAAAATAATATCGCAATATTGTTGGTAAGTGATGTTTGGATTGTTAGAATATTGCAATTGCAACACTTCGCCATCGGCAATAATAGAAGAAGTCTCGGCCAGTAGTTGCAATGCCGTTAAGTTTTGAGTTTTCACCATCAACTGAAAAGCCAAAGAAAATAAATAATCGCCCACCAAAATGCTAGCTTTATTGTCGTATAAAGCATTGGCGGTTTTTTTGCCTCGACGAACCTGGCTGTTATCTATAACATCATCATGAAGCAAAGTGGCGGTATGAATAATTTCAACCGCCGATGCCAAATAATGTTGAGTAGAAATGTTTTGATTGCCACAAAGTTGAGCGGTTGTCAACAATAGCACTGGCCTAATTTTTTTGCCACCAGAACTAAACAGATTTTGGGTGATTTCGGCAATTAAACTAGATTTGCCAGAAGCGGACTGCAAAATTATTTTTTCTATTTCTGCCAAATCGCAAGAAAAATGACTAAGTAAGTGTTGAAAATTTTTAACAACTTCTTGATTTTGGTGAGTATCGAGCATATAAAAAGATTTTTTTTTAAAACAAGCAAGGTTAAATTCTATGATTTTTTAGTAAAAAAGCAAATGAAAATTTATGCCATTTTAACTTTTTAATTGACTATTTTAATAATTTATAGATAATTGACTTTTCATTAAAAATGGCATAATTGCACAGTGCCATAATACATTTTGTATTAAATTTTTGCAAATACATATTTTAATAATAATTTTACTCAATTTTAAACATAAAATCTTGTCAAGATGACTAAAGAAGCTAAAGCACGTATAAAAATTAATAAACTTTTGGAAGAAGCTGGTTGGCGATTTGAAGATGATAATAATATTAAAGCCAACATTAAACTTGAAGAAAATATTAAATTTAAAGATTGCGATAACGATTTTGAAAATTCGCAAACTCACGATGGCAGAAGAGGGGCAATTGATTTTCTTTTACTAGATAAAGATAAGCGACCTCTAGTTGTTGTAGAGGCAAAAAAAGAATCGATTGATCCGCTTTCAGCAAAAGAACAAGCTAGAAATTATGCTAAAAATGTTGGTGCTCGTTTTATAATTTTATCCAATGGCAATCTACATTATTTTTGGGATACCAAGCATGGCAATCCCGAAACAATTTCTCGTTTTCCAACTCAAGAATCACTTACGCAATATGAAAAATATATTCCAAACCCGCTAGAACTAGCTCAAACAATAATTGATGAAAACTACATTATCGCCACTCAAATGCCTAGCTATTCAAGCGATCCGAGTTTTTTAAATCAAT
>CANNFC010000027.1:0-17086 GCA_947503755.1 Rickettsiales bacterium
TTGAGCATCGCCCAGCATTTGCTGAGCTTTGTCGGTAAATTTTTCTTGATTCATATAAATGTAAATTAAGATTGTTTTAATTGTTTTAAAGGTTGTTTTAAAAATTATAAATAAGCAGACACTAATACCATTTATCATATTTAAAGACATAAACAACGAGATTATTTTTAATTTTAAATTTAATTTAAAATCGTAGGTTTATCTAGATAAATCAAGGTTTTAAATTAAAGATTAAAATTAATAAAGATAAAATTATTTATGCATTTAAATATGACAAATGGTATAATATTGTATAAAAAAATAACCTTAACAATTCAAGGTGTAATGTTGTTTCTAAAAGTTGCGGTTATTTTAAAGGATTTTTCTTGCATTTTTAGATTAGAGCTATAAAGTTTGCCATCGAGCTTGATAACTCATAAAGCGGTCTGTTGATAGATCAGATCGAAAATAAAAAAACTGTCTCTTAGTTGTTTTTATAAATAATTAATTTTGTTTGTATTATGACTGGGAGGCAGTGCTATAGAAATTATTCTAAAAGCATTGCGCCTTCTTTAAAGGTTATCAACTCCCAGTCACCCAAACAAACACACTAAGCAAATCCTCAAGGCGACAAACAAAATATAAATTTTCATCATAATTTAAAGATGAAAATTGATATAAATATATTAAATAAATTCAATTAACAATGTTAAACTTAAAAAATACTTTCACAAAAGCAATTTTTGTTTTTGTGGTCATCTCTAATTTTGCCTATGCTTCTGATACAAAATTTTATCTAGGCCTTGATGCTTCGCTCCAAGATTTAAATCTTAATACAAGTGATAATAATATCGGAATAAAAGCTAAAGATTATTACAAAAATAACTCAATTAATCCTTCTATTTTTGCTGGGGTTGATGTGTTGGATTTTTTAAAAATCGAGGCTTCTTACACTCAAAGCTCAACTACACAAAAAAATAATCCAAATATTGAGTTCACAATTGATGACGACACAATCGAAACATGGGATAAAACAAATTATCAAATCAAAACCAAAACCATAGCCTTAGATTTCAAGCCATATGTTAAAATAAGTGATAACTTTTTAGCTTTTGCTATCGTTGGTGCCAGCTATAACAAAATAAACATTAATGAAAAAGATCACAATACCGAATCCACAATAGATGGAGACTATTCAATAGAAACACAGACTAAAGGATCGGCAACTAAACTAGCTCCATCGGTTGGTTTAGGTCTTGAATATTTTGTTTTACCAAATCTTGCATTAAGAACACAAGCAAAATATACTCATCTTAATGTAAAAACAAATAGAAATGACGATTTTGTTCTTGGAAAAATACAAGGCATGACCCATGTAAATGTTGGTGCCGCTTATTATTTTTAGTTAAAAAATCATTCAAGTGTCATTTTAATTAATTCCCCTTCCCCGCACCAAAGGAAGGGGAATTGGTATAATACCATTTCCATAAATAAATAAAGCATTCTAGGACGATAATATTACCTCGATCTAATCGCTCCCACGCTTTACGGGGGAGCAGAAGCTAGCTTGCTAGCTTCGTGGGGGGTTAAAAAATCATTATGCAAAATCGATGTTGTGATGTGCTTTTCTGACCCCCCACCAAAATTGCTATGCAATTTTGACTCCCCGTAAAGCTGGGGAGTAATTAGATCGAAGTGCGGTTTTAATTAGTGTAAATGGTATTAGTTAGAATTTTAGATGGTGATTGATAAACAAACCAAGCAATTGCTCTTTGTTTGACAGCAAATTTTGCTCTGCCCAAATTTTTTTAAGCTGTTGCAAAGATTGGCTTAAATGCTGTTTTGGCACTCCAATTTGCATTAAATCTTCAACACTTATTGGCAGAGTTTTTTGTTGCCAAACCTTGCTTTCGGCCAGAAATTTTTGATAATCTGCATCGGATAAAATATTTTCCGCCCACAAAAATAACAACAATTTTTGCAAATAATCGCCCTCAAAATTAAGTGCCACCAAAATTAATTGACACACAAAATTGCTTTGATCAAGATTTTGCAAGATTTTTCTATGATTTTGCAGATGGTAAAATAATTTTTTTTCCGCCCTTGTTAGACACAAAATTTTCGCCATTTCGTTGAGATCAAAATTGGCACCTAACAACGCCAAGGCAAGCAAAATATCGGTTTCTTGGGGCTTGGTTTTTGCAATAACTTTTTGCAAAACGGCAATTTGCAATCTCCAACCTGTGAAATCTGCCAAATCGTTTAAAAAAGCAAAAATCGGCTTATGATAATGAAAAGACAGCAAAATTTTTAGCATTTCTTCACGAATTCTGGGTTTAGAAATTTTGCTAAGTAGCGAAGAATATTGCAAGCAAACCTCTAATTGCTTGGGCTGATAATGATTGCTGTAATAAATGTTAAAACGAAAAAATCGCAAAATTCGTAAGTGATCTTCAAAAATTCTTGCCTTGGCATCGCCAATAAATTCAATTTTTCGCTCTGCCAAATGTTGCTTGCCATTATAAAAATCAAGCACCTCGCCACTAAAATTTAGATACAAGGCATTGATAGAAAAATCTCTTCTGCCTGCATCTTGCTGATAATTGCTTTTTCCAAACTCAACCTCACAAGCCCTGCCGGCAAAATTTTTTTCGGTTCTGGCGGTGGTTATTTGCAATTGATAATTGCCTGTCAAAGCAATGATGGTGCCATATTTTGCATTAATATCGAGGCTTTTGATGTGGTGTTGATGCAGTTTTTCTTGCACTTGTTTTGGGGCAAGCAACGAGCAAAAATCGTAATCTGCGGTGGTTTTGTTTAGCAACAAATCTCGCACGGCACCGCCCACTAAACAAATATCACCACCAAAAATAGTGAATATTTTTTGCACCTCGCAAGGCAATTTTGCTAATAAATTAGTCATAATTTTAATGTTTCTGCTTTTGTAATACCATTCTCATTGTAAATACAGCTATATTTAATGCAACATTTAATCAGCAAATGCTGTGGTTTTTTATAGAGTTTACCGCTAAACAAAAACAACATTCCCAAGATTGGAAGAGGGACGGGAAGGAGAAAAATAAGGGCTAATGGTAGATTTTTATAATTTAACAACAATTTTATAAGCAGTTTATTTTCAAAAATTTATTGAGTTTAAATCAATAGCGGTTTTTAACGAATCACCACCACAAACAGGCCTAGTCTATTTGCCAACTCAATGGTTTCGTGTTTTTGCAAAATAATGGTTTTGTTAAACTCAATTGCCAAGCCTACAAAACCTGCTTTGGCTAAATTAGCAATAGTATCAAGCCCGATGGTTGGTAAATCTGCCTTTTGACTTTGTTTTTGCTTTGCCATTTTCACCAAAATTGCTTGCTTGTTGTAGCCGATATCTAGATTTTGACATCGAACAATCATAGCATCGGTGCCTTCAACCGCCTCAACGGCAATGATTTGTTTTTGAGCCACCGCCACCGCTTGCCCAACATCAAAATTAGAAAAATGCTTGATGGCGGTTTTGCCAAGCTCAATATCGAGCATATTTTCTGCCGAAGGCTGATTGACAGTTAAAACCCCCAACTTGTTTACTAAGCAATCGAGCACTTGGCTGATTTTTAGCACTTCGATTTGATGTTGTGAAAAAAAGTTAATCACCGTTTTTAAAACAGCATCGTCACCTAAAATTTTGTTAGCCAAAATTTTTGCCAACAAAAAACTGCCAGTTTTATCAACTTTTAACTGCGAAAAAGCCGGCTTGTTAACCGCCCCCGCCATCACCAACTGCTTTACTTGATGAGTGGCAAAAATGGCTAATAATTTTTCGACTTCGCCATAGGTGATATAAATTGGCTGATATTGACTGTAATCTGTGGCATAATTTTCGCTTGCCAACAGCAACAACACAAACTTTTGTTGTTTTTTTTGACATTCTTCAATGATTAACAAAGGCAAGTTGCCTCGACCAGCAATAATTGCCATAACGGGAGTTTGATTATCCGGCATGGTTTAACGAAGCCCCCCCATCAACAAAAATAATTTGACCTGTAATAAAATTGTTAGTAAGCAAAAAATCGAGAGCAGAAGTTATGTTGCTTGGGTTGCCAATGTGTTTGAGCGGTATTAATTTGCCGATTTTTTCTTTTTCTGCTTGCGGGTTGCTTTCGTTGACCGAACTTAATATAAAACCAGGGGCAATGCCATTAACTCTGATGTGCGGTGCCAATTCTAAAGAAAGCATTTTAGTAGCTTCTGCTAAAAATTTTTTGCTTAATAAATAAAAAAAGCAACTAGTGTCGTATCGGGCAATGTTTTTGTCGAGCATATTGATAATTTGTGCTTGTGGCAGTTTTTTTTGCAAACAATGATAGGCAAAATGCTTGGCTAAAACCAGAGGCGAAGTAAGGTGAATACCTAAATTATCGGCAAGTTGATGCCATTGTTGCTGATCTAAAAATTGCGATTTTGAAAAAATTGAAGCATTGTTGATAAGCAGATTAATAGAAAAATCAGCAAAAATGCTGGCAGAATTTTCAACCTGCTTAACATCAAGCAAATCAAACGAAACCAAATGACATTTTACCGAATATTTATTGATAATTTCGGCTTGCAAATTAAGAGCCTCTTGCTTGGCGGTGTTGTAATGCAAAACCAAATCGTAGTTTTTTTGGGCTAAAAAAATTGCCATTTCTCTACCAAGTCTTTTACTTGCCCCCGTGATAAGGGCGGTATTTTTTAGCATTGTTTTTTAAAATTGACAACTTGCTGATAAGTTTCTCTTAACAGTTCAGCAAGATTGGTTTTGCTTATGGCGGAAATCACAAAAATTTTGCTATTAATTTTATTTTTGTCAAAGAATTTTTGCAATTTTTTCGTTTGTTTTTTAATTTCAGAATCGCTCAATAAATCGGCCTTAGTTAGCACCACAATTTCGGATTTTTCCATTAATTGAGAATTGTAATTTTGCATTTCTTGACGTATGGTTTGATAAGAATCAACCGCCGAAGGGTTGTCGCAAGCAATAAGATGCAACAAAGTGGCACATCTTTCGATATGTTTTAAAAAACGATCGCCCAAACCTTTACCTTGGCTGGCATCGGCAATTAACCCCGGAATATCAGCAATAACAAATTCATGTTCGTCGATATAGGCAACCCCTAGCTGTGGTTTTAGAGTGGTAAATGGATAGTCGGCAATTTTTGGCTTAGCCCTTGTGGTGATTGATAAAAAAGTAGATTTGCCTGCATTTGGCAAGCCCACCAAACCAACATCAGAAAGCAGTTTTAGCTCTAATCTCACCCACATTTCTGCTACTAGCTCGCCTTTTTGAGCAAAAGTTGGAGCCCTGTTGGTTGAGCTTTTAAAGTTGACATTACCCAAACCACCTCTGCCACCTTTGGCAACTATAAATTGCTGATCGTAAGCAGTAAAGTCATAAAGCAAATTACCACTTTCTTCGCAAAAAACTTGAGTGCCAAGAGGAACCAACAAAACCAAATCTTCGCCAGCGGAACCATTTTGATTAGCTCCCCTGCCTGATTGGCCACTTTTAGCAGAAAAATGTTGCTTGAAACGAAAATCAATTAGGGTGTTTAGGCTATGCACGCAGACAAAAACCACACTACCACCCCTGCCACCATCGCCACCATCAGGCCCGCCCCTTGGAATAAATTTTTCTCGACGAAAACTAGAGGCACCGTTGCCACCATTTCCTGCCTTGACATTTATTTTTACTTCATCGATAAATTGCATAATTTAAGTAATATTTTCGTAAGCCTTAATCAAAGCCTGCATTTTGTTTAAACATTCTTGGTATTCTAATTTTGGCACCGAATCAAAAACCACTCCAGCCCCCGCTTGCAGATGAATTTTGCCATCTTTAATAAGGGCAGATCGCAAAGTAATGCAGGTTTCCATATTGCCATTACTGGCAAAAAAACCCACACAACCAGAATAAAAAGATCGTTTTATTTCTTCGAGTTCTTGAACAATTTCCATAGCTCGAATTTTTGGAGCACCGCTCACAGTGCCAGCGGGAAAGCCAGCCATCAAGGCATCAACTGCATCGCAACCCTGTTTTAGCCTACCTTCTACCGTTGAAGAAATATGCATAACATGCGAATAATATTCGATTTGCATTTTTTTTACCACCTCAACCGAGCCATTTTCGGCAACCGAGCCAACATCGTGCCTGCCTAAATCAATTAACATTAAATGTTCGGCTATTTCTTTGGGATCGGCAAGTAATTCTTGGCTAAGTTTAGCATCTTCTTCTTCGTTGCTCCCTCGTTTTCTGGTGCCGGCAAGTGGCTTAATGGTGATTTTGCCTTCATTAACCGCCACCATAATTTCTGGGCTTGAGCCAGTAAGCACAAAATTAGGAAAATGGAAATAAAACAAAAAAGGCGAAGGATTGGTTTCTTTTAGAGATTGATAAAAATCAATTTCTTTGAGATGAGCAGAAAAATCGGCGGTAATTCTTTGCGAGGGCAACACCTGAAAAACATCGCCAGCTGCGATATATTGCTTAGCAATATCAACCAACTTACAATATTTTTGCTTAGATAAATGATGCTCAAATTCTGGCTTTTTGTAATAATCGATAGAGACCTGTTGTAAAAACAAAGTATCAAACATCGCGGTTTCGATTAATTTTATTTTTTCTGCCAAATCGCTATAAGAATATTCGGTGTCTTGATATTTGGGGGCACAAATTATGGTTTTTTTTAATTGATTATCAAAAACAATTAAAATTTGTGGTCGAATAAAAATGCCATCTGGAATATTAGCAAGATCTTGTTGCTGATGAAAAAATTTAATATCATGCACAACATTAGCAAAATCGTAACTAAAATAACCAAAAACTCCAGCCGAAATTGAAGGCAGGCTTTGCTTATCATATTTTATTGCCACCGAAGACCAATTTATTTTTGCTTTATCAACAAAAGCACGAAAATTTTCTATAATATTTTTTCCTGCCTCTGGTGTAAAATTTTTGAGATCATCACTAATGAAAGATATGTTGTTTTCGACTTTCCATATTCTGTCTGGCATTAAACCTATTGCCGAGAATCGACCTTTTTCGGAATTGGCATCGTTTGATTCTAATAAAAAATCGTAGCCATCGCTGATTTGTAAAATTTTTTGATAAATCACCAAAGGAGCAAGCGGACTCACCAAAGAACGATACAAAACTGTCGTTTTTTTGGTTTCGATCTGCAAATTAAACTGATCTTCATCGATATTAAAATTTAAATCGACATTGATGTCGTCTGGTTTGGCAGTTACATTAAAAAACATAAATTGATATAAGAAAAATCTTTATTGGCACTGTTGAATTCGAAATTTATTGTATTTTTTTGCTAGTTTTGAGGAGAAATTTTAGTTATTTTTAGCCTCATATTCAATATATTAGGCTAAAAATAGCTGAGATTTATACCAAAAATGGCAAAAAAATACAATAAATTTCGAATTCAACAGTGCCTTACTCTATTGCTAAAATATTTTTATTGGTTGTAATTGGATATTTATTTTTTAAAAGATAATTTTGGTAAGACAAAAATAAATCGTATTTCAATAAATCGATGGCATATTTTTTAGCCTCCGTGACGGTATCTAGATTAACAGAAGCTTGCTTTTTTTCTTTTACCATTGCCAAAAAATATGCATTATTATCAAACATTACAGGCTTGCTTATAGCATTTATCGGCAAAGAAAACAATTCGGTAAGCAGTTTTATTACTGGCAAAACCTCGGTTTGCTGATTATTGGCGAGCTGATTAAGATCTTTTCTGGTTATGTTATTATTTTTTTGTATTTTAATTTTATATTTTGCTAACAAATTAGCGACAGAGCCTTGATTTTCGGCAATTTGTTTGGCTAAATTGCTAGCAAAAGTTGGCAATTCTGCAACTTGTTTAGCAGAAATAATGTTGTTTTTTACCAAATCTTTCGCATCTTGCAAAGAAAGCTGTTGCGGTTGAGTGATTTCTTTGACCCACACAAAATAAAATTTGTCTTGCTTGTCATCAAGGGGTATTGGCTTGCTAATTTGATTGAGATTTGCGGTAAATGTTTGATTAAGAAAATTTAGTAAAAAATCGGTTTCTTTGTGAGTTTTTTGATTTTTAGCAATTTTTTGGTCAATATCAACTATTTTTAGCGAAAAGTTTTTAGCAAAATCATCGAAAGATTTGCTTACCAAGGTAAAATCGTTAATTTCTTTTAGTAATTTAGCTAAAGATTTGTTTTGTTTTTCGACGAGGAGTTTTTGTTGAATTTGCTCTTTAACCTTAGATAGTTCTAGCGTTTGAGGAGAATTAACTTGATTTAGCAAAACAACATGAAAACCAGCTTTACTTTCGATAATATGGCTTAATTTATTTGGCTGTAAAGCAAAAATTGTTGTTTCTAATTCTGGCAAAATTTGCCCTTTTACCACACCTAAAATTGAGATTTCTTCTGGTTTTTTGGCAGAAATCGATTTGGCTAAATCAAGAAAATTTTGCTGAGAATTTTCTGGCGACTTTTTATTGAATTCAACAACAAAATTGTTAGCTTTTTCTTTGCTGTCAAACATTAAATGATAAATATCGCGAGTTTCGGGAAGTTGAAATAATTGTTGATTTTGTTGATAATAGTCGGCAATTTCTGGCTCGGTTACCTCAATTTCGCTGATGACCGATTTTTTATCTAAGATAGCATATTGCACTTTTCTTAGCTCGGGAGTTTGATAGGCTTGCGGATTTTTTTGATATAAATCGTTAATTTCAGCTTCAGAAACTTCGATGTTTATTGGCACATTTTCGCTTTTCACCTCGAGTAAATCATAAACTAAGGTATCTTGGTCAAATAAATACAAATCAAGAGCCAGATTTTTGTTGACTGGGCTTGACATAATGATGCTGTTTTGAATTATCTGCCCGCCAACTTGACTGGTGATATTTTTTACATAGGCCGACTCGCTTAATTGCTGATTTTGCAGAAAGTTTTGAAATAATTTTTTATCAAATTTGCCTTCTTTGTCATGAAAAACTTTTTGCTTGACAATTTCTTGATAAATAAGATTTTCATCGGCAAAAACCCCGATATCTTTGGCAAACTGCTCTTGCACATTGTTGGTGATAATTGAATTTACTACTTGTTGTTGTAAATATTCTGGCTTTAACATTTGCTCAATTTGAGCTTGCTGTTCTGGATTTTTTTCGATTAAAGCTAACAAATTATTGCGATAATTATCGATATCTTGCTGAACTTTTTTATAGGAAATTTTTTTATCACCAATTTTAATTGCCCAAATATCAGATGATTGCGACAAAAAACTAGCGACACCAAAAACCACGAAGCTTAAAATAACAAGACCGACAATTATTTTTAAAACTATGCCAGAAGCAATTTGACGAATTTTTTTCATTGAAATAAAACAAAATTAAAACATATTTTTCAACCTTTACAACCAAAAAAATGGCAAATAAAGTAGAATATAATTTGGGATACAACATCGCCCTATTCTATTTTGGTAAATTTTAAAGATAAATAATTCTTATTGCAAGCAACTTTTTATAAAAAAGGCACTTGTAATTTTGTTTTAGCTGTTTTATAATTTTTAATTGCAAGCACCCGTAGCTCAACTGGATAGAGTATCTGACTACGGATCAGAAGGTTAGGGGTTCAAATCCTCTCGGGTGCGCCAACTCGCTCAAGCCATGTCCCACTAAAAAACGAGTTTAATCATATTTGAAAAGCTTGATATAGATTCATTTGGGTGGTTTAGATTTTCTATTGATTAACCAATTAATAATTAAGGATGCAGTTCAACAAAAGAAGTGACAAGCTAATATTGAGACAGAAGAAGTTACGAGAAGAGTTGGAAAAGAAAATATTCCTATCTTCTGACAGCTTCAAAATAAGTGATATATTTCTTGGTATTTTTGCTGGCCTAATAGTAATTAGTTTTTGTTTTTGGATACCGGTTATTGGCTGGATATTAATTCCCATTATACTTGTTATAAGCCCATTTATGGGAACCTATATTCGCCAAGAAAATGCAAAAAAAGAGATAAAGAAATTAAAAGAAGAGCTAGAAAATATATCAATTATACTCAAGGATTAATCAAGGGACACTGTTGGGATATTTATTCACAAATTTTGACAAAAAATAGTCTTCCAGCACAATCAATAAAATTTCACAAATCCTTTATTTACCTATTGCAATTTACTTTTGTTAATGGTATATTTTGGCTTTGCACAGGACTACGGATCAGAAGGTTAGAGGTTCAAATCCTCTCGGGTGCACCAACTATTTTTAATTTAGCCCTCCATGGTTTATCTTCCGCATTGGCCAATTCCATCTACTTTAGGCAACAGAAAAATTAATTACGAAACAGTTTTTGCCAGAATGTTACCTGTGCTAAAAAAACTTGGCAATCCGCATTGCAAACTGCCCCCAGTTATTCATATTGCAGGCACCAACGGCAAAGGCTCAATTACCGCTTTGTTGGCAAAAATTTTTCAAGTCGCAAAATATAAGGCCAGCATTTACACTTCACCGCACCTGCTTCATTGCAACGAAAGAATTGCCTTAAATCAGCAGATGATTGATAATAATCATCTGTATGCCACCTTGGAAGAAGTTCGGCTTGCCAGCCAAAATCACGATCTCACTTTTATGGAAAGCTTTACCATCGCTGGTTTTTTAGCTTTTTCGCAAAGTAAATCAGATGTGTTAATTGTAGAGTGCGGAATGGGCGGGAGAATTGATGCCACCAACATTATAGAGCAAAAACTTGCCACCATCATTTCTTCTATCTCGCACGATCATCAAGAATATTTAGGCAACACCTTAGCCGAAATCGCTTGGCAAAAAACCTGCATTGCCAGAAAAAACACCCCGCTAATTGTGGCGAAACAAAACACAACAGAAGTCAATCAAACAATCAACGAAGTCTCTAGAAAACTAGAAAGTCTCACCTATTTTTATGGGCAAGATTTTGAGATAAACATCGATACAGATGGTAGTTTTGATTTTTATTGGCAACAAGAAAATATTTTACCCCAACTACCCCAGCCAAGTTTGCTTGGCAAACATCAATACGATAATTTTTCGGCCGGTTTGGCTTGCATTATGGCGATTAGCCGTGATTTTTATTTCACTTATGAACATTTAGCCAAGGCAATTACCACCGTTTTTTGGCCCGCTCGATTGCAAAAAATCAACAATCATCTTTTAGCTCTTTTGCCTAAACACAGCCAACTATGGTTTGACGGAGCCCATAACCAAGGAGGGTCTTTGGCTTTGGCAGAATGGCTAGCCAGCCAAAACGATTTTGCCGACAATTGCAAATTTGTGTTGTGCGGTTTTAGCAAAAACAAATGCAAGCCCGAATTTTTGTTGGCACTAAAACAATTTCAACTACTTGCCATAAGAGTTGGTAAAGAACCCTACCCCGAATCAAGCCAAACCATTGCCAGCATTGGCAAACAACACAATCTCAACATTCTCGATGCCTGCAATCTCATCTCAGCTTTGCAACACATTCAACCGCAACCACAGCCCTGCTTGGTTGTAGTTTGTGGATCTTTGCACTTTGCCTTAGAGTTGCTAGCATAAACCAAACCAACGACATGTATTTGCATCGATTGATGCATTCTCTATAACTGGCATTGGAGGCTTTGTGATTGCTTTGGGAATTAGATTTATAAACTCTTCATTAGGAATTTTATTTTCTTCTGTTTCTATTGCTAAAATTTGAGGCATAACCGATTCGGCAGTTTTTTTTGTTAATTCTTTTACACCTCTTAAAGTAAGCTTAAAATCTTGAGCCCCTTTGCCAAACAACTTTCTATTTAAAGCATCTAAATACCGATTGCCATTGTATAAATTTGGATTAGCATAAGATGGTAGTTGCAATTTAAATTGCCTAATATCAGCAGGCATCGCAAATGCTGGTTGACTGCTACAACCAGGACAGTAAAGTAGTTGCAATTTAAGTTGACTGCTACAACCAGGACAGTAAAGTAGTTGCAATTTAAGTTGACTGCCACAACCAGGACGGTGAACGTGCCCGCGGCCTTCGTGACCTTGACCGTGACCGCGCCCATGTGTATTTTTTGGCACCAATTCTTGTCGCACTATTCTATAACAAGCAAGTAATTGTTGGGCTTGAATATAACTATCGTAATATTTTTTTGATTTTGGTTGCAATAAGGCGAGACTCCGAGATGAGAATGTATTTTTTGAATTTTCTGCTTGCAAAGTTTTTTCTTGCCAAAGCGGAATAGCTACTTTAATGGCATCATCTATATCGAAACCAAGTGCATCTTTTATCGTCTCAACCTCTTGTTGCGCTAAAAAAGTTGCAATTTCATATAAAAATTCGTTACTATCAACGATTTTAAGGTCTATGTCGCCATAAAAGTTATCTTTTGGCTTGAATTTCTCTTGTGCTTTTTCAACTATACCTTCTTTTTCTTGCTCCTCAAGATTGCTTGTTGCTACAAAATTAAGTAAAGCAGAATTTAGTAAAACTTCAGAAACAGTTGTTGGGTTTTCTTGCAAAGAATCGCTCTTCGTTGTGAAATACTTAATAAATTTTTTAGGTTTATCTAAACCTAGATATGAAGAAAAGCTTGGCAACAAAACATTTTTCGGTTCTTGTAATCTATATTGTTGACAAAGATTTGAAATATCTTGATTCTGTTTTTGTGTTGCAGAATTTAAATATAAAACTTCTTGATATGCCTGCCTTGATAAAGTAGTGTATTTATTTTTAACTGCACTATAACCAACAAAAGTTACAGAAGAAACCGCCGATAAACCAATCAAGCCCCAACCAACAGGAGTCGCGGCAACCGCACCAACCCCACCAACCAAAGCAACAACTCCTAAAGCGGTAATAGTTGTGGAAATCGCTAAATTGCCATAAAATAAACAGGTTTTTAATTTTGCTAAATTTTGTGGATTTTGCGGGGTAAATTTTTCTGCCATATAACGATAACCGCTATCTGGCAAATGAAACAGTGCCTGAATTGGTTTGGGCAAATGACGGTGATGGTGATGATGATTTTCGTTTTGTTGTTGTTGTGTTTTGGCAACATCGGCATAGCTTCGTAAAGACCCCTTGTTGTTCTGTATAATTAATGACCGAATTAGTAAAATGATTTATCAAAAATATAGGCAAAGAAGCGACAGCAGAAACACTAGAAGCAATTGGAAGCGTGGCATAAAAACCACTTCCACTAAAAACCATAATTGTCCTTGCACCAGAAAAAGTAGCCCTAGATAATTGCCCAGCATTTGCAGGATATCGCAAAGCATTAACTGGATTAGTTATTGCATCTGTTCCTGGATAATTACCTGAAAAAGGATATTGGGGAGGAAGATGATGATGATTGCAAGATTCTTCGCAAGATGAATGTAGCATATAGTAAAAATAAAGTTATAAATTGCTGTTTTTTCTTTTAAAACAAGGGGTTAAAACCCCTTGTTTCGAAAGAAACATAATAAAATTACAGGGATTTCGAAAGAAAAATATAAAACTGAAAGGATGTTTTGCTTATAAACACTCCTGTATATCGATAAGATACAGGAGTGTTTATTTTTCTAAGAAGTAAGTTTTTTAAAACTCGTAGCTAGCCAATAAAGTAGCGGTTCTTCTGTTGGCAAATTGAGAAGCTGCAATGCCAATGCCACTGCCGTCTCTTAGGGCATAAGAGCGATCAAAAACATTATTAAGAGCCAATCTTAATTGCCACTGTTGAATTTGTTTGGTTGCAAACAAGTTAAATTGAGTGTGACTAGGCATTTTTTGAGTATTCGCCTCGCCCCTTCTTAACCCGCTACCAAACAACACATCGCCACCAAACCTAGTTTTGATTGCAACAAAATTATAGGCAGAGCCAGCCGAAGCAGTAATTCTTTGGTCGTGATCTGGCCTGATACCTTTTTGAGTATAAGCAATTTCGGCTGTTTCATGCAAATATTGTGCCGAATTTAAGTTATAAGCATGCGATTGTTGCCAAGCCAAATTAACATAATTTTGCCAAGTTTTGGTTTGATAATTAGTAGTAAATTCTAAACCATAACTTTTTGCTTTGGCATAATTGAAAGGTTGAAAAATTAAAGCATTGCCAAATTGCCCTTCGTCTAGCATATTTTTGATGTCTTTATAGTAGGCACCTGCCCCAAAATTGAGATTTTGATTGGCTTTATAAACCAAACCAACATCGTAATAATCGGTTCTTTCGCTTTTAATTTTGCCGTTTTGCAAGTTTTCAAAAGCATTGCTAGTGTCAACAAAATCGCCAGCATTAACAGCGGTTGCCAACTCTGCCTTGGGGGCTGTCAAATATTTAGCATAACCTGCATGCAATTTGGTTTGCTCGCTTAACTGATAAACAGCACCAAATCTTGGGCTAAACTGCCGATCTTTTACCACTCCTTGCACCTGATCGAATCTGCCACCAAAATTTAATTTTAAATCTCGATTTAACTCATATTCGTTTTGGGCATAAAAACTAGCTAAATTCGTGTTTTTATGATTTTTTCTTGCAATTAAATTAGCAACATCAGAGGTTTGATTACCATCGTCATCGGTTAGCATAACCCAGTTTTTTTCATTATTAGAAATTCTGGTGTTGTTAAAATAAACACCTGCCCGCAAAGTGTTTTTATCGTCAATTTTCAAGCCAACATCGCCTTGCAAACCACTTGCCAAACTAGATTTAGTAATATCAGAAGCTGCACCGCTAAACATAATGTCTTGAACTTTGTCGCCTCTAAATTTTAAGCCGCTATGCCTGCTAAATAGCGATACTTGATAATTTAAGCTAGAATTAACAGCCTCTTGCAAAGCCAACACAACAAATTTATTGTTTTCGTATTGATTTTGCCTTGCTTGCGAAGAATCGGCAATTTGACCTTGCAAATTAAATGACTGTTGCAAATTTGCAGAAGTCGGAATTTGAAAGCGATTGCTAGCATTGGCAACAATAACACTAAGTTTCTTGGTATCGCCTAACAAATAAGAAGAGTAAAGAAAAAATTTATCTTGCTTGGTGTCGTTGTTGATAGATTTTTTTGCCGAAGTTGGCGATTCTATACCACGATTATTTTGCAAATAAGAGCCACTTACAAAATAATTTAACTTGTCGTTGGTGCCACTAAATTGCTGATTAAAACCCAAGTTTTCATTTGAACCAACTTGTGTTTCAGAGTATCCGCCAAAAGCATTTTTGCTCTGATTTTTGGTTTTAATTTCAACCACCCCGGCAGTTCGATAGCCATATTGAGCTGGCAATGCCCCAGTGTGCAAATCGATAGTTTCGGCAAATCTGGCATCGAGAGTTGTGCCAAAACCATTAATGCCTTCTGGAATTATCACATCGTTGATGCGATATTGCAAATTACTATGATCGCCCCTGATATGTAGTTGCGAGTAAGAATCTTGAGTAACACCTTTTGCCCTCAACAACACCGAAGCTAGGTTTGATGCCTGCCCCTGCGGTAAATTATCAATATCTTGCTGGCTAAAAGCAGTAGAGCTACTGCCAGTTTTTGGCGAAAGATCGGATCTTGCCTTGCTGAGCCTGCTTGACACAACTTGATATTGCAAAGTTTCTGGTTGATTAGCATTGCTTGCCATCGCTGAAAAAGCAAATAAGCTAAAGCATAAAATAGTAAAAATAATTTTCATTTGTTTGGTAATTAATTTTTTAAAAATAATCTAAATTCCCCTTGGTTGTAGAGGGGAAATTTAATCGAGTGATGGTGGCAAATTCCCCTTTTTTTGGTGCAGGGCGGTAAGCAGATCTCGATCTGAATTCCCCTTCCCTTGGAAGGGGTGGCGGTCGAAGACCGACGGGGTAGTGTTGTGAAACACGGTAGGATTTTCCCTTGAAATATCATCGGAGATCGGCTCCCGACACTACCACGTCGACCTTGCGGTCGCCACCCCTTCTGCAGAAGGGGAATTGTGCAAGGAGATCGACTAACGATACTACCCCGCCCGCTGTCGCAGGCACCCCTTATTTAGTGCAAGGAATTTAGATCGAAGTGCGGTATTTATTTATGGAAAATGGTATTATACCAAACAGGGCGGGCCGGTTTTAAAAAAATTACAGACAACAGAAGTGAAAGGGAAAAAATGTTTTTTATCAATAAAAAAGCATAAAACAAAAGCAAGAAAAGTGGCAAAAAAACAAAAGGTGGCAAAAATTTTATTTTGTTGCCAAAAGCTACACAACAAACAAAAATGCCAATGCTGAGAATGCGAATTGTCGATATCAAGAAATTGCGGTTTTTGATCCGAAGAAAAATATTGCCGCTGAGAATGCTGATTGAAACCATGAACTAGACTATGATTGCTACTAAATGCAGGCAACAACCACAAAATAGTTAAAAATAGGTAAAGAAAAAATCTGTTAATTTTATTGCTTTGGTGTAGCATTTTTATTAATTTTGGTTTTTATTTTTTTTGCTCGTCTTGATTATCAAACAAAATTCGAGCGGAATCACCTTTTAAATCTTGGTATTGATTGGTTTTTATGCACCACAAAAAAGCAAGCAAACCAGTAAAACCAAGAAGCAAGGTGATGGGAATAAGAAAAATTAAAACAGACAAGACTAGTTAGAAGCTTGTTGTTTAGCTAATTTTTCTTGGGCTTTCTTTTTTAAATTAGAGCCTTTTGCTTTAGGAACAAAAGTTGGTTTATATTTTTCGGCACCTTTTACACCAAGATTGATTAAAAATTTAGCTACTTTTTCGGTAGGTTGAGCACCAACAGAAAGCCAATATTCGGCTCTTTCTTTATCAACAACCAGCTTTTGAGTGTTGTTGTCGGCCAAAATTGGATTATAAGTGCCGATTTTTTCTAAAAATTTAGAATCTCTTGGAGAAGTGTTGTTAGTGGCTAAAATTTGGTAAAAAGGTAGGTTTTTTCTGCCACCGCGTGATAAGCGAAGTTTTATCATAGTTTTGTTAAATATTTGATAATTAAAAAGGTAAATAAAGTATAAACTAGCAATTTGTTTTTGCAAGACATTTTTTTATTTTTCTTCACTAAATGAAATCATTTTTTTGGCATTTAATATAATTTCTGCATCTTGTTGTAA
>CANNFC010000028.1:0-16400 GCA_947503755.1 Rickettsiales bacterium
ATTATGGCAATTTCTCTTTCTATTGCTAGCACGGTGGTGTTGATTAGAAATTTTCAGCAACAAAATTTACTTGGCACCAACATTGGCAAAATGGCGATTGGTTTGGCTGGTGGTTGAAGATATTTTAATGGTGCTTATTTTGGTTTTATTGCCTGTGGTGCTTAGTAGTTTTCACAATATTTTTGATTGGCAATCTTTAGCTCCAGTTCAGTTATAAAAAATATTTAAAAAAACACTTTGACATTAAATTTTAAAAATGTTAAAAATATGATCCCGTCTATGATAATTTTCTTTTGTTAAAATTAAAAACAAAAAAAGTTGATTTTTTTGTTAATTTTCACAACAAGAATAATACCATTTCCCATATTTAAATACATTTAAAGATGGGAAATGTTATAATTTATTAAACACAACTCATCTCGTTTTATTAATTTATTACTTTATAAGATTATTAATGTTTTTTTAAACTTTAATTTCATTAAATAAAAATTTACTCATTTTATGTCTAAAACAACTGCTGTTGAGCATATTTTAAAAACTATTAAAGAACAAGAAATCAAATTTGTTGATTTTCGTTTTACCGATTATAACGGCCAATGGCTTCATATCACTCACTGTGCCGATGTGGTAAGTGAAGAAGAATTAACCAAAGGTATTGCTTTTGATGGCTCTTCTGTGGCCGCTTGGAAAGAGATTAATCAATCTGATATGCTACTTATGCCAGATTTAAGCACTGTTTTTATTGATCCTTTCAATAATTCTTCTACTATGGTTATTACTTGTGATGTTATCGATCCTGCAACCGATGTTGGTTACGATCGCGACCCTAGATTTACCGCTAAAAAAGCCGAAGAATATCTCAAAAAAAGTGGCATTGGCGATGTTGCTTATTTTGGTCCAGAACCAGAATTTTTTGTGTTTGACGATGTGAGGTTTGAAACAACAAATTATGGTAATTTCTATAAAATAGATTCCGAAGAAGCTCCGCACAACACTGCAAAAGATATTAGTGGCAATAATTTAGCAAGACGAGTGCAAACTAAAGGTGCTTATTTTGCTCCAACTCCAATTGATACAGGTCAAGATCTTCGCTCAGAAATTGTCGATAATATGAGAAATGTTAATCTACATCCTTTGCTTCACCATCACGAGGTTGCCACTTCGCAATTTGAAATTGGTTTTAAATATAGCACCTTGGTTGGCACAGCAGATAACATTCAAAAATTTAAATATGTTGTGCATAATGTTTGTCATGCCTATGGCAAAACCGCCACTTTTATGCCAAAACCAATTTTTGGCGATAATGGTTCTGGTATGCATGTGCATCAATCTATTTGGCAAAATAATGAAAACTTATTTGTTGGCAAAGAATATGCTGGTTTGTCAGAGCTTGCTCTTTATTATATTGGAGGCATCATTAAACATGCCAAAGCAATTAATGCTTTTTCTAATGCCACTACTAATTCTTATAAAAGATTGGTTCCAGGCTACGAAGCCCCTGTTTTATTGGCTTATTCTGCTAAAAATCGCTCGGCTTCTATCAGAATTCCGCATGTGGTTAATGAAAAGGCCAGAAGAATTGAAGCAAGATTTCCAGATCCGGCATCAAACCCTTATTTAACTTGTTCTGCTTTACTTATGGCAGGTCTTGACGGCATTAAAAATAAAATTCATCCAGGAGAGCCGAAAAATCAAGATTTATATCATTGCAATAAGCAAGAATTGGCAGAAATACCAACGGTTGCCACATCTTTAAGAAATGCTCTTGATGCCTTAAATAAAGATCGTGATTTCTTGTTGGCGGGCAATGTGTTTACTAACGATCAGATCGATGCCTATATTGAATTAAAACTCAAAGAAGCAGATAGATGCGAGCAAATGCCTCATCCTGTTGAATTTGAAATGTATTATAATAACTAATTGATTTTAATTATTCGTTATTATAACATTATATCAATTCTTGCTTTATTTTGGCAAGAATTGGTATAAACTAACTTAAGATTGTTGTGGCAAATATTTCTATTAATGGTAAGAGTTTAGAGGTGCCAAATGGCATTACCATCATACAAGCTTGTGAGCTTGCTGGCATTGAAATTCCTAGATTTTGTTATCATGAAAAACTAGCAATTGCTGGTAATTGCAGAATGTGTTTAGTTGAGGTGGTGGGCGGTCCTCCAAAACCTGTGGCTTCTTGTGCTATGCCAGTTGCCGATAATATGCAAATCTTTACCGAAAGTGAAATGGTAAAAAAAGCTCGAGAAGGTGTGATGGAGTTTTTACTTATCAATCATCCTCTTGATTGTCCAATTTGCGATCAGGGCGGTGAGTGCGATTTGCAAGATCAGGCCTATCAATATGGTAAAAATGTTAGCGATTTTCAAGAGTGCAAAAGATCTGTTGCAGACAAAAACTTGGGTCATTTTATTAAAACTCAAATGACTCGTTGTATTCATTGCACCCGATGTGTGCGATTTTTTGAAGAAATTGCTGGTTCTGCCGAAATGGGCAGTGTTAATCGTGGTGAAGGCACCGAAATTACTACTTATCTACAACAAAATATTACCTCCGAATTATCTGGTAATGTTATTGATCTTTGCCCAGTAGGTGCTTTAACTTCTAAACCATATGCTTTTACAGCTCGAAGTTGGGAGTTGAAAAAAACAGAAACCATAGATGTTATGGATGCTTTTGGCAGCAACATTCGGGTTGATTCTCGCGGTTTAGAAATTATGAGAATTTTGCCATCAAATAACGAAGAAATCAATCAAGAGTGGATATCTGATAAAACTCGTTTTTCTTATGACGGTTTGAAATATCAAAGATTAAATCAATGTTATATAAAAAACAAAGAAGGCAAGTTGATAGTGGCGAGCTATGACGAAGCTTGCTATGAAATAGCTAAAAAAATCACCGAAACAAGCACCACAAATATTGGGGCTATTGTTGGCAACACTCTTTCTTTAAATGAAATATTTATTTTTAAACATTTTCTTGAGAAAAATTCTATTAAAAACTTCGATTGTCGTCTTGATGCCGAAAATATCGATGCCAGCACTAGCGAAAATCCTAAAGCAGATTATTTACTTAATAGTCAAATTGCCAATATTCAAAATGCTGATGCTTGTTTGTTGGTTGGGGTCAACATTCGAAAAGATGCTCCTTTATTAAATGTTCGATTGAGATCGGCATTTGCTAAAAAACCAAATAACATTGCCAATATTGGTTTTGCTTACAATCTCAATTATCAAGTGCAAGAACTTGGTAATCATTTTTCGGTTTTGATGTCGATTTTTGATGGTTCGCATCCTTTTTGTAAAACATTGCAACAGGCAAAAAATCCGATCATTATTTTTGGTTCTGATCTTGTTAAAAACGAAAATGCTCAGACTCTAATTAAAATTTTAAAATATATTGCCAAAAAATATAAAGTAATTACTCAAAACTATAATGGTTTTAATTTTGTTGCTCATTCTGCAGGTTTTATTAATGGTTTAGAGCTTGGTTTTGCTACTGAAACTGTTAAAACCATTCTACAAGATAGTAGTTTAATTTTCTTAAACAATGTTGATAATCAATATTTTAACAAACTAATTAACACTACTAATTTTGTTAATCCTTACAAAGTTTATTTTGGTTCAAACGGTAGTTATTCTGCCGAAATTGCCGATCTGATTATTCCTACTTCTGCTTATAGCGAAAAATCTGCATTATACACCAACATCGAAGGTAGAGTGCAATCTTCTCAAAAAATACTCGATCCTTTGCCTGGTGTTTTTGACGAAATAACAATATTCACCGATATAGCAAAAATATTAGGCATATCTCTTGATTTTAGCAATCAACAACAAGCTGTGCAATTAATGTATGAGCAATATCCGCACTTAGCTAAAGTTAATCAGGTTGCTTGTCGTGCCGATATTTTATGGCAAGAAGTTGAAAAATTAAATGAAATTGCGATAATATCTGAAATTCGTCAAATTCAAATCTCTACAGATATTGATAAAAAAATTAACGATATTTTGGTTGATCCAAATAAATTATATCATAATAATGCTTATAACTTAGAGTTAAACAATTCTATTTTGCAATCATCGATTATTTTAAATAAATTAATAAAATAATTCACCATGTCTAACCAAATACTTTCGATTTTACAAAACCTCATACAGGTGCCAGATTTAGCAAGTAAAAGCTGGGTGTATAGTCAATACGATTCGCAAGTGCAAAACAACACAATTGGGGTTAATGGCGCTGCTTCTTT
The DNA here is from genome assembly GCA_947503755.1 of Rickettsiales bacterium. GTDB lineage: Bacteria > Pseudomonadota > Alphaproteobacteria > Rickettsiales > UBA1997 > CAILUF01. The sequence continues at coordinate 4,262 of CANNFC010000028.1, forward strand.
GGTTAGAATTCCTAAGAGCAAAAAAGCAATAGCAATGAGCACAGATTGCACTCCACGATATGTTGAGGCAAATCCTTATCTTGGGGCAATTCAGGCCGTTGCCGAAACCTACCGCAACATTTCGGCAACTGGGGCAAAACCTCTTGCCATCACCAATTGTCTTAATTTTGGCAACCCGCAAAAACCAGAAATTATGGGGCAAATTGTTAAAGCCATACAAGGCATCACCACGGCATGTAAAGAGCTTGACTATCCTGTTGTTTCTGGTAATGTTTCGCTTTATAACGAAACAAACGGCAAGGCTATTCAGCCAACTCCTGCAATTGGCGGCGTTGGTTTGCTTACTGATTATACTTTACATTGTTATGCCAAATTTTCGCAAGAAAACCATCTAATCTATGTTTTGGGCGATAATAAAGGTCATATTGATTGTTCTTTATATCAAAGAGAAATTTTAAAACAAACAGGCAAAAATCCACCAGAAGTAGATTTAGCAAGTGAAAAAAAACATAGTGCATTTATACGAAATCTTATTGCCGATAGCTTGCTTAGCTCTTGTAACGATATTTCTTGCGGTGGTTTGTTGGTTGCTTTATTCGAAATGTGTTCTTTATCGCTTGGTTGTCAACTAAATTTTGATAGTATTTTAGGTGATCATAATGTAGAAAATATTTTATTTGGCGAAGATCAATCCCGCTATATTTTTACCTGCTCCCCTAAATTAGAATCGTTAATTTTAGAACAAGCAAAACAACAAAATATTAATTTAGCCTTAGTAGGCAAGGTTATTGCAGATAACTTTGTTTATTACAATCAAACTGTAAGCATTAAACAATTACAGCGCTTTAATCAGCAAGTTTTTCCTAGTTATTTTATATAAATTGCATTACGGAAGTGAAAATATATTATTATTATGCAACATAAATCCTTTGGTTATACAGCATTAGCATTAAGTTTTTTAGAAAAACTTCTTGGCACTAGGTTTAAGTTGCATAATTTAGATAAAGTGCCAAAAGATCAGCCAGTGATGTTTGTGGCTAATCATTTTACTAGAAGTGAAACTTTTTTTTTACCGTATTTGCTTTATAAATATACTAACAGAAAAGTCAAATGTTTGACAGATTCTAAAATATTTGTTGGTAATTTTGGTAAATTGCTCAATTCTATTGGGGCTGTTTCTGTTAAAGATCCTAACCGTGACACAATTATTGTTGATGATCTAGTAAATAATTACTCTGACTGGATGATTTATCCAGAAGGCAGTATGATTAAAAGTAAAGAAATCAAAAATGATGGCGCCTTTATTAATTACACACCTCATCGTGTTGGCCCGGCAAGAACTGGTTCGGCAGTTTTGGCTTTAAAATCACAATTGGTGAGATCTGATATTATCGAAAGCCATTATCGACAAAATGTCAATATAAATTTACATTCTTCTTACAAAGATCGCTATAACCCCTATTTAGAGCGATACACTACCTATATTGTTCCGGTTAACATTACTTATTATCCAATTAGACCAGGTGTTAATAAAATACAAAAATTAATAACTCGTTTGTTAAAAGATATTCCTAGTCAAATTCTAGAAGAGCTCGAAATAGAAGGAAATATTTTATTAAATTCCGAAATAAATGTGAGTTTTGGCGAACCTATCAATTTACAAGAATACATCAAAAACACTAGAGATTTAGTACAGCAAATACCGATTATTAAAGGTGAAACTAAAAATAATTTTGTTATTCGTTATTTACGAAATAAGCTCACCTACGAGTTTATGCAAAAAATTTATTTCGATATTCAAATTAATTTTGATCACATTTTTATCAATATTTTACATTATTATCCAGAAAAAAAGCTTAACAAACAGCATTTTAAAAGAATCATCTATTACACTGCTAATTTACTTAGAAAAACACATAAATATCGTCTGCATAATAGTTTATCTGAAGAAAATTTAATGCAAATGTTTTTAGATGAACCAAATCAGGCTTTAGACGGTGTTTTTAATTTGGCTATTAAGCAAAATGTTTTTGCTTGCGAGGGTGAGTTTTTAATTATTAACAAAGATTATTTTAGCAAAACAACCGATTTTCATCAAATAAGACTCGAAAACACTTTGCAAGTAATTGCCAACGAACTTGCTTTGGTTGATAATGTTAATAATGTTATCAAAAAAGTTGTTAAAATGCATGTTGAAGAGTTGGTTTATTTGGTTTATCAGCAATTGTATTTGCATGACAAAGAAACTTTTTTGCATCGGCACCAAACTTTTTTTGATAAAAATTTTACCAAGCCACAAAATATCGGCGAACCATATTTGCTAGAAGATAATCTGAATAATAATAGTGTTTTTGCTGAACTTGGCATTATTTTAGTGCACGGCTACAAATCTTCTCCTGCACAAACTCTAGAAATGGCTAATTTTTTTAACGATAAAAGTATACCAATTTATGGAGTGCGATTAAGTGGTCATGGCACTTCTCCTCTTGATTTAAAAAACACTTCTTGGCAAGAGTGGTTGATGAGTTTGCAAAGAGCTTATGCCACTTTGTCGCAATTTTGTGCAAAAATTGTCATTGTGGGTTTTTCTACTGGTGGCTTACTTACTTTGATAAAAGCTTCTCAGGTTAACAAAAACAATAAACTAAACGGTATTGTTTCTATAAATTCGGCTTTAAAATTAAAAGATATTAGAGCAAAAATGGTGTCTGGCATTAATTTATGGAACGAACTTCTAGAAAAATTAGATATCAACAAAGGTAAATTCGAATTTATTGACGACAAGCCAGAAACCCCAGAATTTAATTATTCTCGACATTATCTTTCTTCGGTTGTTGAATTAGAAAAACTAATGAAACATTGTCGAGAAAATTTGTCAAAAATAAATATTCCAACTTTAGTTATTCAAGCAAAACAAGATCCGGTGGTTAACTCAATTAGTGGCAATATAGTTTTTAACCACATTTCTTCTGAAAAAAAATTTTTATTTATTCCAGATTTACATCATCATACCATTATTACTGGCTGGGGCAAAGAAGCTATTTTTACAGAAATAAATGATTTTATTAAAAAAATTTAAGTGAATATGCGCCCTATTTTTCGTTTTATTATTTATGGTTGTTTATTTTTGTTAATTGGTAATTTTTGTTTAGCAAATTATAATAGATTTTGTCTTGATAGACAAAGTAATCAATTGCAATGTAGCCCGATTTTTCCTAGTTTTTATTTGCAACAAATTTTTAATAATTCTTTTGATACTGAGGTTGAGGTTGAATTTAAAGCATCTTCACAACAAAAAGATGTGCAGTTTTTTGCAGGAAGAGAAAAATTTATTGCCAAAACCAACACTGTTTATTTGCAAGATTTTTATATAATTAACAATTCGAACGAAAAAATTACATTTAGACCAAATTTTTTCACACTGCCAGAAAAATATAAAAACGATATCATTGCTTATCGTTGTTTGTGTAGCAATAAATATACTTTGCAACCCAAAGAAACAAGAATTATTAAAATGGCATATCAAGTTGCAAACAACAAAAACTCTAACCCAGAAAAAAAATATCAACTACAATATAATATTCCATTTTCTCAATAATTGGCATTAGCGAAGTTCGTTTAGTGCAGAAAATTCAGATCGAATGCGGGGCAAATTCCCCTTTTTTAGAAGGGGTGGATTTTTTCATAAGCGGATAGCTTGTGAAAAAAGACCAAGGTAGTGTTGGGAGACGATCGCCGATGTTAATTCGTGCCACAGATCTCCCGAGTTCTTGTTGCCGACACTACCCCGTCGACCTTGCGGTCGCCACCCCTTCATTAGTGCAGGGAATTATTTAGATGGAAGTGTTGTTTTAATTAGTGGAAATGGTATTAATCAACTTCAACCACACAAGAGCCACCCTGCCCACCGCCAACACATAAACTGGCAAGACCTCTATTTTTACCTCTTCTTTTTAGTTCTCTCAATAAATGCACCACAATTCTGGCGCCCGACATACCAACGGGGTGCCCCAAAGCAATGGCTCCGCCGTTGACATTGAGAATTGCTGGATCAATTTCGCCCAAAGCAGAATTTAAATTGAGTTGTTCTTGGCAAAAGTTGGCAGAAGCAAAAGCTTTGAGACAGCCCAAAACTTGAGCAGAAAATGCCTCGTTAATTTCGATTAAATCGAAATCTTTTAAGGATAAGCCAGTTTTATCAAAAAGTTTTTTGGTAGAAAATACCGGACCAAGCCCCATTTTGCTAGGGTCAAGACCGGCATATGCGAAATCGGTAATGTAGCCCAATATTTCACAATCATATTGTTTGGCAAACTCTTTGGCTTGTTCTTCTAAAGCAAGCAAGGCAAAGCAAGCTCCGTCGGTGATTTGCGAAGAGTTGCCCACAGTTACGGTGCCTGTATTTTTTTCGAAATATGGTTTAAGTTTGGCTAAATCGGCTAATTTTTGGTTAAATCGCACCCCTTCGTCTTGATTGATGAGTTGTGGATTTTGTTCGTTTAGATTAAAAATCGCAATAATTTCTTGGCTAAAAATGTTGTTTTCGATAGCTTTTTGAGCTTTTTGATGCGATTGCAAGGCAAATTCGTCTTGTTCGTTGCGGTTGATGGCAAAATCTCGAGCTATATTTTCGGCTGTGCAACCCATAATTAAGCCAGATAGCGGGTCTGTAAGCCCTTGCATTAGCCCGATTATTGGTTGCAAGAAGGCAGGTTTAAATTTTAGTAGTGTTTTGAATTTATCGAAAGCGGTTTTGCTTTTGGCTAAATCGGCAAAAAAATTGGTGAACTTTTTGTTGTAAAGCAACGGAATGTTGCTCATAGACTCAACTCCGCCAGCTAAAATAAGGTTGGCATCGTGGTTTTTTAGACGATAAATAGCCGAAGTAAAAGCTTCTAGACCAGAAGCACAATTACGATGCACGGTAAAAGCAGGAACATGTTGGGGAATCCCAGCTTGCGAGGCGATTATTTTAGCGATGTTGGCCGCTTCTGCTGGTTGCGAAACATTTCCGATGATGACTTCGTCAATTAAACTGCTTGGTAAATTAGATTTGGCAATTACTTCTTTGGCAAGGCAAGAGCCCAAATGCTGGGCAGATAAATTTTGTAAAACTCCGCCAGCTTTGCCCATGGCAGAGCGATAACCGGCGATAACTGCAATTCTTTGTTTCATAGTGTGTTTTGATTTTTTACACCATTTCCACTAATTAAAACCACATTATAACGAAAGCTTTTTAACCAAAAAGATGAAGTTAGAATGTGAAAAACCATAAGATTATTTTAATTAGTGGAAATGATATTATAATATGATTGATGAAATTATTATCAATTCTTTTATTTTTTTTTACAAGAAAATAATTGCAAACATAAAAAAATGTTTTAAAATATTATGCATAGCTATGTTATGCTATAATTTTTTTTTGGTTGTTTAGCACTATTATTTTGTTAAGCAACTATAATGTTTATTAACAATTTCATCTGTTGTGTTTATAAGCACTTCGGAATTCTCTATTTAAATTATGTCTACTACTAACAATCATAACCAAGTTGAGCCACTTTTTTTACAAGAAGATTTTATAAAACTGTTTCACGAATACGAAAACGACTCTCAACAATTAAAAGAAGGCACCATTATCAAAGGTGTTATTGTTGCAATCAACGAAAAAACTGTGGCGGTTGATATTGGGGCAAAATCTGTTGGTTTTGTTGATATTGCCGAATTCAAAAGAGATGGCGAAATAGAGCAGGGTGATGTTGTTGATGTTTTGTTAGAAAGGCTTGAAAATAAAAAAGGCGAACTTATTATTAGCCGTGAAAATGCAAGAAGATTAAGTAACTGGAACTTTTTAAAACAGTGTCTAGAAGACAAAACTATCATCGAAGGCAAAGTAATTGGCAGAGTAAAAGGTGGTTATGCTGTTGATATTAATGGCATTATTTGCTTTTTGCCAAGAAGTCAAGTTGATACTGTTTTGCTTACCGACGATAGTTTTTTAATCAATAAAATAGAAAAACTATTGGTTTTAAAAATTGATGAAATTCGTGGTAATATTGTGGTTTCAAGAAGAGCAGTTCTTGAAAGTCAAAGAAATCTCGAAAAAGATAAAGTTCTTTCTACAATCAAAGTGGGCGATGTTATTGATGGTATCATTAAAAACATCACCGATTACGGTGCCTTTATTGATTTTGGTAGTTTTGATGGTTTGTTGCATCTTACCGATATCTCTTGGTGTCGCATTAAACACCCTTCTGAGTTGCTAAAAGTTGGTCAAGAAATAAAAGTGCAAGTAATTAAATACGACGAAGCCACTAAACGAGTTTCTCTTGGTATGAAACAATTACAGCAAAATCCTTGGGAATCTATTTTACAAAGATATCCAGTTGGTGCCACTTTAAAAGGCAAAGTAACTAACCTTACCAACTACGGTGCTTTCGTAGAAATAGAGCAAGGCATTGAAGGTTTGGTGCATGTTTCTGAAATGAGCTGGTTAAAAAATTCTAATAATCCAAACAAATTTATCGTTGCTGGTCAAGAAGTTGAGGTGATGGTTCTTGATATTAATCCACAAAACCACCGCATTTCTCTTGGTATGAAACAATGCGAACAAAACCCTTGGCAACAATTTGCCGACAAAAATAAAGTTGGTGATGTTGTTGAAGGTGTAGTGAAAAACTTTACCGAATTTGGTTTATTTATTGGTTTTGAAAGCGGTGTTGATGGTTTAGTTCATGCTTCTGATGTTTCTGTTAATGGCATCAACGAAGAAGTGCAAAAAAAATATAAATCAGGTGAAAAAATTAAAGTAATGGTATTGGGTAGCAACCATGAAAAAGAAAGAATTTCTTTGGGTATTCGCCAACTTGAAAATCAAAATTTCTTATCAGAAATCTCAAAAATCAACGAAGGTTCTGTGGTTTCTGCTGTTATTCTTGCTATCAAAAAAGATTTCTTAGAAGTTGAGCTTGATTCTGGTTTAAAAGGCATTATCAAACGTTTAGATATTTCTAATAACAAACAAAATCAAAGAACCGAAACCTTTGAAACTGGTGATCGCATCGAAGCAAAAGTGGTTTTATTCAATAAAATTACTGGCAAAATGTTGCTGTCAATTAAAGAACTAGAAAGCCAAGAACGAGAAAATCATTTTTACTCTGAAGGAAAAAGTGGTTCTACATTAGGCAGTATTGCTGGTAATGTTTTTGAATCTTTAAAAGATAATAACTAAAATCAATGCAAAACAATTTGGTCGCCTTAATTTATCTAAAAAATAAAGTTCACAAATTAAAAAATGTAGTTTGGCTACTTTCTTTTCTTTGTGCTTTTTTATTGTTTAGATCAATATTTTTTGATGGTAATGTTGCCATTGAAGGCGACCATATTGCTTCAATTAAAATTGAAGGGGCTATTTTTGAAGATGATTACCGTAGCAAAATATTAAGAGAAATATCTATTAATAACAATGTTAAAGCTGTTGTTGCTACCATAAACAGCCCTGGTGGTGGCATTGTGGGTAGTGAAATACTTTATAACGATTTAAAAGCCATTGCCAACAAAAAACCTTTGGTTATTTTAATTGAATCTGTTGGTGCTTCTGGTGCCTATATGGCAAGCATTGCTTCTGATTATATTGTTGCCTATAACGGTTCTCTTACAGGTTCAATTGGTGTGTTGATGGAATCTTACGAAATTACCAATTTAGCCAATAAACTTGGCATTACTTTTAACCACTACAAATCTTCTCCGCTCAAAGGTAGCCCATCTTTGTTTGAAAAATCTACCTCACAAGTCAATAGTGTTATCTCTGATTCTATCTCTGATTCCCATCAATTTTTTTGCAATCTGGTAAAACAAAGAAGGGGTAAAAAAATTACCACCAATGTTTGTGATGGCAGGATTTTTACAGGTAGACAAGCTTTAAAAGCTGGTTTAATAGATAGTGTTGGCGGTAAAGAAGAAGTGGCAAAATTTTTATTTAGTAAGAAAATTGATATTGTTAAAATGCCAATCAAAGAAGTTGAAATAATTAAGCAAGAACACAATTTTATTAAAAGCTTTATCAATCAAATACCGTTTTTACAAAAATTTAATGCTACTAGCAATAAACCGCAAATTATGGCAGATTTACCTTTTTCAACAATAAAATAATATCAAATTTGTTAAAATAATGTCTGAGAACAAACTTTTGCCAGTCCACAAAAGATTCAATCTTAATTTTAGTTATGGTGTTGGATCTCATCTTTTTAACCACCAAGGCCAATCTTATCTTGATTTTGGTGCAGGAATTGCTGTAAATGCCTTGGGCCATTGTCATCCTAATTTGGTTTCAGCCATCACCAAGCAAGCTCAAAAACTGTGGCATGTTTCCAATGTTTATAGCACCAATCAACTAAACGATTATGCTAATAAATTGGTTAATGCTAGTGCTTTTGCCGATAATGTATTTTTTTGCAATTCTGGAGCAGAAAGCGTAGAATGTGCCATCAAAATGACTAGAAGGCATTTCTATGTCAAAAATTCTCCGCGATATCGTATTATTACTTTTTCTGGTGCCTTTCATGGTCGAACTATTGCCACGATTTCTGCTGCCTCTAAACCAAAATATTTAGAAGGTTTTGCTCCTGCTTTGCCTGGTTTTGATAATGTGCCATTTAACGATATTGAAGCAGTAAAAACTGCCATTTCAAACGAAACTGCTGGCATTTTAATTGAGCCAATTCAAGGTGAAGAAGGAATTAGGGTTGCCTCACTATCTTTTTTGCAACAACTTCGCAAATTATGCGATGAACACCAAATTTTATTAATCTTTGACGAAGTGCAGTGCGGTATGGGTAGAACTGGTTATTTATTTGCCTCCAATTATTTTGCCGTAAAGCCCGATATTATTTCTACTGCCAAGGGAATTGGCGGTGGTTTCCCTTTGGGTGCTTGTTTGGCAACTAAAAATGCCTCTTTAGGCATGACTTATGGTGTGCACGGCACAACTTATGGCGGTAATCCTTTGGCTATGGCGGTGGCAAATGCTTTGCTTGACACGATTTCGGTCGATGGTTTTTTTCAGCAAGTAAGGCAAATGTCAAAAGAATTGCAAGCTTTATTGTTTTCTTTGCAACAAAAATATCCTAAAATTATTGCCGAAATAAGAGGTGTTGGCTTAATACTTGGTTTAAAAATAGCTCCTCTCTTAGAAAATACTTTGGTGGTAGAAAAATTTATTGAACATCATCTTTTAACAATTCCTGCAGGAGAAAATGTTATTAGAATTTTACCACCCCTAATTATTAATCGTTGCAACCTAGAAGAATTCTATCACAAAGCAGATTCTGCTCTTAATGAAATTACTTTAATTAATAATGTGTAAAATATTTTGCATTTTAAATTATTGCTAACATAATTAGTGATGCAATAGTCCTATAATTTTTTTTAGTATAATTTTATCTGTTTTCATGAGATCAAAACCAAAAAACATAGAAGAAGAAAAAGTAAAAAAAACCACCACTACTATAGAAGAAGATGATATAGAAGTAACCGAAGGTGGTCCTTCTATTGTTTCTGCTAATCGCAATAAAATTATGGCTGGAGCTGCGGTTGCGGTTTTGGTAATTTTATTGTATTTATTTTTAAGTGGAGAAAACACTCAAAAAACACCCGCTCCAGTTACGACCGAATCTGCTTCAGCCAATCAAACAACAGAGCAACAAATAAACAAGCCAGAACCAACACAAGTGGCACCAAGTGAAACTGGTAAATCACCTTTTGAATTTCAAGAAATAGACAAAAAAGAAAAAGAAGAAAATCTCGATTCTGTGGCAAAACAAGCCAAGCCAGAAATACCCGATTTGCCAGAATTGCCAAAAGAGGCGGTAAATAGCGAAATTAATCAAGTTGCCAACATCAATGAGTTGCCAAAAAATCTTGCTCCAACTGTTTCGCAAGAAGCTGTTAACAAATCGCAATCAATGCTAGAATTAGAAAAAAAAATACAAGAACAAGAGGCTAAAATTAAAGAAAAAGAGCAAAAAATACAAGAACTAGAAATAAAAAAAGAAATTGAAAAAATAGAAGAAGAAGAAAAAAAAGAGCTTGCCATACCTGCACGATATGCTCCAATTGTTATTTTGGGTGGCGGGGGAGGTGGCCCAGATAATGGTGTTGGTTACGATAAAAATATTATTAGTATCAATAAAGATCCATTATCGCAGTTAAAAAAATCAGAAACTCCAATAGAGGCAACTATTATCGAAGATCTTATTCACACCATCGCTCAAGGCAAAATTATTGCAGCTGTCTTAGAAACTGCTATCAGCACAGAATTGCCAGGTGGGGTGAGAGCCATTGTAAGTAGAGATGTTTTTGGTGAGGCAGGTAAAGAAATTTTAATTCCAAGAGGCTCGCGACTATATGGCACTTATTCTACAGAAATAAAATTCAACCAAGCTAGAGTTAACATCAACTGGACTAATTTATTGCGACCAGATGGGGTAAAATTGGCAGTAACTTTGCAAGCAGGCGACGAATTTGGTAGAGCGGGTGTTGTTGGTGAGGTTGATAGAAGATATTCATCAGTGGTTGCCAACACTGTTCTTACCAGTGCTTTTGCTTTAGGAACCTCTATGGGTATGCAAAAATTGTTTGGTGGAGGCGGGGGAGGCACCACCACTGTAACTAACCTTACCTCGGGCACATCTTCGACAACTTCGGGGGCTTATAGCCAAATTGCTTTTGAAGTAACCAAAAATATTTTAGATATTATGAAGGGCATAGTTGATCAAGCAATCGATACCAAACCAGTTATTAGGTTGGCACAAGGAACCAAAATAACCATTATGGTTACTTCCGATATGAGATTACCTGCAATGAAAAAACGATAAATTATTTATTATATCATTTTAACTGGAATTTCATTAATCTTTATTTACGATTTTAATATATGAAAAATCTGCTTATCAAAATAATTTGCTTACTTTTTTTAACATCTTGCTGTTGTCAAGAAAAAACAAAATTTTATAGCAAAAAATGTTTGCCAAATAACCTGCAAAATGACAATAAAAACAATAATTGCTTGTTGTTTTATAAAAATTATGAGTTGCCACAATATCAAGTGCAAAAAACAATTGATGAAACAATAGAAATGCGTCATTATCAAGCCAGAATAGTTGCTGAGGTTGTTGTTGCTGGCACTCAAAAACAAGCAGTTAAAAAAGGTTTTAGAGCTCTAGCAAGTTATATTTTTGGCAACAATATTGCTATGACCAGCCCAGTGAATCAAACCCTTCAACAAGAAAATCAATGGCTTATTCAGTTTGGTATGCCTCACTATTTTACTCTTGATACTTTGCCTAAGCCAAAAAATCCTAATATTAACCTACACATTATTTCGCAACAAAAAGCGGTGGCAATAATTTTTTCTGGCGTTTGGTCTGATGAAAAATTTGCTTTTCATTTGCAAAAATTAAAAAAATATTTGACAGAAAATAATTTGCAAACCATAGCAGAGCCAAGTTTTGCTTATTACGACGATCCATTTACTTTTCCTTGGAATAGAAAAAATGAAATAATTTGGCAAATTCAAGAAAAATAAAAAAAAGTGAAAAAAACACTTTTAAAATAAAAAAAACTGTTTTATAATTTTGCTACTTTTTATTTTTTATTTATGGGTGATTAGCTCAGTTGGTAGAGCATCTCCCTTACAAGGAGAGGGTCGGCAGTTCGAGCCTGTCATCACCCACCATATTGCAATTAAAAAAATATAAGTGAAATTTTTTAGGTAAAATTTTAAAAAATTTGCTTAAAAATCTACATTAAAAAACATTGTTTTTGTTTGGGGGTGTAGCTCAGTTGGTTAGAGCGCTTGCCTGTCACGCAAGAGGTCGCGGGTTCAAGTCCCGTCACTCCCGCCATTTTTGTTTTATCATTCCTTTTTTTTGCGGGTGTAGCTCAGTGGTAGAGTACAACCTTGCCAAGGTTGGTGTCGAGGGTTCGAGTCCCTTCACCCGCTCCATTTTGTAAAAGTGCTTATTGGCATAATTTTTAAATATGGTTTTTCACATTCTAACTTCGTCTTTTTGGTTAAAAACCTGTCGTTGCGATAGCACGACTAGTTATTTCGTGTCGTTGCGATAGCACGACTAGTTATTTC
>CANNFC010000029.1:0-16178 GCA_947503755.1 Rickettsiales bacterium
AAGAGCTTTCTGAATATCTAAAGATAGCAGAAAAAACGGCTTATCGCTTCGCTTTAGAAAAAAAGATTCCTGGTTTTAAAATTGGTGGTGCTTGGAGATTCCGCAAAACTGAAATTGATTCGTGGATTTTAAAACAAGAAAAGGCAAATGACTAAGTTAAGATTTAAAACATCTAATCTAAGTCAGAAATTTACAATAAATCTAAGTATGGCTTGGGTTTGAACGGCATTTATAACATAGAAATGCTTTAAAATTTTATTAAAAAGAGACATTTGTACATGAAAATCTTAGGAAATTTTTTTGGAGTTAAAAACTCTTTACACAGTTTTTTCGTACATCGCTCAGTTGCTGTAATTATTGTGGTTCTGGTTATGCTATACCTAATTTTTGGTATTGAAGAGCTTAAGATTTTTATTCACCCAGTAACGATTGGAGTAATAATAATTGTGTTCATACTTATATCTTGGTGCTCATACCTTAACTACTTAAAGAAGTTAAGTCCAATTCTGCAAACTTTAAATGATGTAAAAAACAAGCTATACGAGATAAAAGACAGAAAAGATTATTTTGAGCGATATGAAGAAATCAGGCTTTTCTTCGAATCCAAAAATTACGTAAAGAATTGTTGGGGTGAATATGATGAAACTATTATCGCTGATGATGAACATAGAGAAATTATTTCTCCAAAAAGAGCTCATGATTACTTTAACGAACAGCTGATAGTTTCCCCCACGGTAAATCTAAGATTATTTTTTGCTATTCCTAACCTTTTGATAGGCGTCGGTCTGTTGCTAACATTTTTTGGAATAGTCATAGCACTTAACATCGCCTCGTCCGGTATAGCTGGTGGAACGGCTGCGTCTTCTGATAAGGCATTACAAGATTTGCTGGGAGCTGCAAGCACTAAATTCTCAAGTTCGATTATCGCTCTTATTTGTAGCCTTACTTTTTCTGGGTGGCAAAAACATTACTACGATAAAATTATAACCGTAATTGATGATATCTGTCATAAATTTGAAGAACTCACAATAAACAGAAGCGTTGAACAACTGGTTTATGAAGACATCAAAATTCAGAAAGAAATTAGCAATTCTTTACATAGTCTTGCGATTGATATCAGTAGTAAAATAGGTGAAGTTTTAGCAAATAAATTGCCAGAAAGTATAGAATTATCCATGAAGCCGCTTACAGAAGCGCTAATGAAAATTGCGGATAAAATGGATAAAACTGGAGAAAGTGGAATGCAAAATATGATAGAAAAATTTATGGATCGTCTTCACAGCTCCACTAATAACGAAATGTCTTCATTGGTTGAAAATATAAAACAGCTACAAGGTGGTTTAACAAATGTTTTGGAGGCAATATCCTCAACTGGCTCAACCTTTGGAAATACTATGTTTAATGCAGCTGGAGAAATTAGCAGCTCTCTCAAGCCAGTATCTGAGAACCTAAATTCCTTTGGAGATGTAATCAAAGGTGTGACGGAAAATATCTTCTTACTCCTGAAAGAATTTGAATCAAATATTACCGGATTAAATCACATTGTAGAAAATTTTAGCTCAATAGCAAAATCCATAGATATTGCTGGTCAGCCCATACTTAGTGCTAACCGAGCAATTTCAGATGCATCAAATTCTCTTACCGACGTAAGCGGAAATATTAAGTCGTTTATGGAATCTTCTAAGTCGACTCTTCAAAGCGTAGAAAATATTTCTTCTGGCTTAGAAAAAGCATGGATTAGTTATCAAGAAAAATTTGAGAAAGTAGACACAGATCTTGAGAAAGGCTTCCGAGTGATGCAAGATGGCTTGAAGAACTTTACCAGCGAAGCAGAAAAATTTATTGAAGGAATGGATAGTAAATTTGCTAAATCTTTAACCACTTTCTCAGGGGTTGTAGAGGATTTAAGCGATAGTATTGAGGGATTAAATTCTAAAAAATCAATTAACTAGCTATGTCTTTAAAAAGAGAAAGTCACGAAGCACATGACGAAAGTTATTTTGCCTCTTTTACTGATTTATTGGTAGGGATCTTATTCATTTTCATCATTTTGTTGATGGTCGTAGCAACAAACTACCACAAACAACAGAAAGATACTGAAAATGCGATAGAGGTTTTAACCGCAATCAATAGCTCAAGAAATGTAGTTCTTGAGAGTGTAAAAAAAAGTTTAGAGAATGCGACAGAGGTTTTAACCGCAATCAATAGCTCAAGAAATGTAGTTCTTGAGAGTGTAAAAAAAAGTTTAGAGGAAGCTGGGGTTGAGGTAACAATAGACCTACAAAGCGGAATTCTAAGACTTCCAGAAAATTTACTATTTGCATCGGGTCAATCAGAAATAAGTTCTGAAGGTATTGAAGCTCTACAAAAACTATCCAACGCTTTGATAAAATTTTTACCATGCATTTCCAAGGCAGATGAGTCTCTGAAAGAATCTTGCAAGAATCTGGAGATAGGAAACGGCGTTTTTCTTGAAACCGTTCTAATAGAAGGTCATACAGATAACGTCAAATTTGGATCAGAAACTGGATTTGATAACAACTGGGGATTGTCAGCTAGAAGAGCGATCGCCGTATATCAGAAGCTAATAAATTTCGCTCCTCTCTTAGAAACGGGAATATTGAACAACAGTGAAAAGCCTATTTTTGGAGTTAGCGCTTATGAGTCCAAAAGGCCTATAAAAGAAAATATCGATAATGATTCACGCAAATCCAACAGAAGGATTGATCTAAGATTTATAATGCGCTCACCATCCGCAGAAGAGATAGAAAAACTTAAATTATTGATAAAGGATGGGAAGGCTAAAGAATCAGCTAAAATACCAGAGTAGTAACAGAAGAAGTTTTTTTTCAAAAACTTCAGAACTGGATTTAGCTTCACAAATCATTATTGAGAAATACTCATCTCCTACTTCTTTGCCCGATGCTCTGGAACTAGAAGCAGTATTTCAGCAATTAATGTCCTATGTCTCTGTGGGAAATTTTGATGAAATTCCTAAAAGGCTATGGAAAAGATCAACTTGGGTATTTTGGCACGACGAAAAAAACCTTATAACAGATCAAAAATTCTTTTCTGAGTTAAGGAAATATATAAACACTTCTAATCCAAGCGGCCTTATAAGAAGTTTGGTCTCAATCTACATAAGAGAATATCGCAGACGACACCCTGATGACGTTAAAAAAATTAGCGAATTAATTATTCCAAGCTTGCTTGTAGCAGAATCAAGAAGCCTTTGTCATTGGCAGAGCCTTCACAAAAGTTATGAATTTTTTGATTACGATAAATCTTCATCAAACTTATCAGAGCTTCTCAACAATCTCCATTCTGCAAATGAATTTTTTATCGAGCTGGGAGTTAGCAACGAGCAAAAATCAACAGGGTTAATCGAAGATGTTTATCTTAATTTCTTAAAAACCTTCTCGAGGAATCTTGAAAGAAATGAAGGTTGGCAGAAGCATTTTGGTAAATTTATTGATTTCTCGTTTAATGGACAATCTCTCAGATTTCCGCAGCACAAAATAAAAATTATCGAATCACTTTTATTGCCTTGGATCAGCAAAAAGCCTGATGAGGAATTGAAAAATAAAATAACAAAATTTCTGATCGACAGTTTTGGCGACCTTAGAATAAAACCTCAAAATTGGATTGGAGTTTCAGATAATGCAAAAGCGATCTTTAAGAAATGGCTTTCTGGAGCTGCACTAGAACAATTTTTCGAAATTATAAGCGAGTCTCAAGGAAAGCGTGGTGAAAAATGGGAATATAGAAGAGCTTTCTGGATGGCTTATTATAACAGCGATTTAATCGAAATCGAAGATGTTTGGGTAATACTTGGAAAAAAATACTATAATGATGCCAAAAATAGATTAGGTGAAAATATTAGCTTTGGCAGCTTGAGCTCAAGGCCAGAAAGTGCGGCAATTATTATTAAAATCGGTAGTTTCATTTTTTCTGAATGGAGTGATGTAGGAAAATGCCGCGCATGGAGCGAGAATGATAATAGAGCTCCTAGGCTATACAAAAATTCATATTCAGAAGATGAGTTAAGGGCAATATCGCTATATAAAATAAATCATATGTATAGTGAAACATATTCGTGGCAATCAAGACTCTCCACTTTCATTTACGAAAACATTGGCGTGTCTATGCCTTCTTATAAATACAAACTAAAATAATATGACATTACACAACGTTATTACTCCTGAAGGTATAGAATTTAGTTTAGTGGTAAATGGCAAAACCATACCAGTTTCCGATTGGGGAAATCATGCCAATTTGGCTGCCGAATTAATTATTGGCTGGCTTTCAAAAGATGTTGGATTCGGTATCAAAAATAATGCTGAGTCGTTATTTATAGACAAAAATAAGACTTCCGAAATATCTGATGAGCACGGCAAAATTTTAGGACTGCCCCCAATAGAGAAGGACATAATTTTACATATAGAAAATGAAGGGATCATAACTCAACCCAATTTCAGATTTTCTCATAAGTTTATGAAGAACCATTATCAGCCTTTCGTCGGGGCTAGTAGATGTGGAGCTTTTCTAAAAATGGGAACCACCGCAATATATAAAAAATTACCAAAAGAAGTTTATGAAATATTGGAAGCTATAGATGAAATAAGCAAGCTGATGCCAAGCGACACCCAAGGAAAACTAGAGTGTTTTGCAAAAATTCAGGATTACCTTCCGGAAGAAACTAAAAATTCAATAAAATTAACTGGAGCAGTTAGATCGACAAAAGTTTACTTTGCCAATGCATTTAAAATTAAGGTTATTCCTGACTCATCTCGAGGAGTTGATTTTTATCCCCAACTGTGCAAGTTTTCTGAAGAAACCAATTATGACCTATCATTGGAACCTATCAAAAGATTTGACGATCTTTTGACTGCAGCTGATAATGAAAAATTTTATGAAAGCTTTTCTAGAGCTGGCATCAACAGCAATTACATTCTTGGAAATGGATGCTTTCTAATCCTATCAAATGATCTAAAAAAAGCTCTTACGCACATCAAAGAAGTTCATAGTTCCGATGATAACAACCGAAGAAGACAGTTCTTACAAAATCCCAAAGCATATCTTTCAGAATGCATGTTTGATGGCATACCAGACGACGAAATTCTAAATAGTATATTTTCGGATCGAATTGAAGGATTTGGAGAAAAGCGCAAACCAATCATACCTTGGATAAAAATAACGGGGCAAGAATGGTTTCCAAATGATGACTCTCCGAGTGGAATAAAAATAGAATGCGATGGGCAAACCAACTATCTCACACTTACCTCTGAAGAATTAGAAAAACTCGCTCCTCTATTAAGAGAAGGAAAGACAAAAGGTCTTTCTGAAATTAAATTTAAGGATCATCAAATACCAACGGATAATGATTCTATAAGCGCCGTTGAAAGTTTAATTACCGCCAAGCCAAACTCTAAACTTTCTCAGGAGCCAAGCAAAGATAAGGATTCTAATCCTAGTTATGTTTTGTATGTGAAAGAAAATTTTGACGAAATTTCTTACAAAATTTCTTCTTCCAAAAGAAAAGTTGCTGACTTCTCTCTTCCTAAATCACTTATAACAACATTAAAAACTCATCAACAACATGGAGTAAATTGGCTCTATAGGAATTATGCTAATGGAAGACGCGGAGCATTATTAGCTGATGATATGGGTTTAGGAAAAACCCTACAATCCTTCACATTTATAATGTGGCTAAGAGAACAAATGGAGATGGGAGCAATTGCGCCTAAACCCATTTTGATAGTTGCGCCAGTTGGTCTTTTAAAAAACTGGGAAAAGGAGCATGAGTTGCACTTTCGCTCGCCAGGAATGGGTGATATACTCAAAGCTTTTGGGCCCGATTTAAAGAAAATCAGAAAAAAATCTAAAAAAACTTATCTACCAACATTGGATGAGAAATTTCTCAATAAAGCTGATTGGGTGTTAACTACCTATGAAACTCTCAGTAACTACGAAACGTCTTTTGCCAGCATTAATTTTGCAGCAGTAGTTTTTGACGAAATTCAGAAAGTTAAATCACCGGACACAAAGGTCACTCAATCCGCAAAAACTATAAATGCAGATTTTAAAATCGGCATGACTGGTACTCCAGTTGAAAATAGACTCGCTGATTTGTGGTGCATCTATGATAATTTGCTTCCTGGTTTTTTAGGCTCCCTTAAAGAGTTCAGTAATAAATATGAAGAAGATCAAACCGAAGAAAAATTAGAACATCTCTATAATCAGATTTCCTACGACGAAGAGAGTAATCCATCTTCTTTTTTAAGAAGAATGAAGAAAGGAGTTTTGGATGGGCTGCCAAAAAAACACATAATGATCAAAGAAGTTGCAATGCCAGAAAATCAATGCGCCGCGTATGATTTAATAACTGGGGGAGTAAAAAATTCTGACGAGAGAAAGAAGGGCATTGAGGCTCTGCACAAATTAAGATCTATATCACTACATCCGACAAACTATAAGCAGGATGAGGATGAAAAATATATTGCACAATCAGCAAGGCTGATAGCCACTTTTGAAATTCTAGACAACGTTTACAAGCAACAAGAGAAAGCACTTATTTTTATCGAATATAGAAGCTGGAACAGTCCTAATTACCTACCTCTATTAATTAAGAAGAGATACAATCTTAAGACCAGCCCCATGGTAATTAATGGAGAAATTTCGGGACCAGAGAGACAGGCGGCGGTAGATAAGTTTCAAGAAGATGGTGGCTTTGATGTTATGTTAGTATCTCCAAAGGCTGGAGGTGTTGGGATTACGCTAACAAAAGCTAACCACGTAATACATTTATCGAGATGGTGGAACCCTGCGGTAGAAGATCAATGCACAGATAGAGCCTATCGAATGGGACAAAAAAAAGATGTATATGTTTACTATCCAATGGCTAGACACCCATCTTTGGGAGATAAAAGTTTTGACCTCGTTCTAAACAAGATGCTCGAGAAAAAAAGAGACACCAGCAATTCATTACTGGCACCACAAAATATAATGAAAAATGAGGAAGATTTATTGAAATCTCTATTCTCGGGTAATGAGACTGGTTTAACTTTAAATGACATCGATTTATTTACCGGAATGCAATTTGAATCTTGGATTAAAAGTGAATTAGTAAAACACGGTTTAATTGTTCAATATACCCCAGGATCGGGAGATGGAGGAGCTGACTTAGTAGTAAAAAATAAGGAAGGAATTATTTCTGCAATTATTCAATGCAAACATATTGCGCTTGATTGCATTGGGGATAATGCGGTCAAAGAAGTGATGAGAGCTAAAAATAGATATAATTGCCAGAATCCTCAACTCTTCGTTATTTCCAACGCCCACAGATATTCCCATGAGTGCACTAAAATAGCCCAAGAAAATAATGTATTTCTCATATCGCGAGATAATCTGCTTAGGCTAGTAGATTACTTCAATCCATGCGAATGAGATATAAAATTTTTTTAAAAAATTATGCTCGGAAAATTAGAAAAAGTTGATCAGTTTTACTGCCTTCGATTTGCGGCTGGTAATATTTGCGATTAAGGGACTGTTGCATCACTAATTTATTTTACTTTATTTGCCATTTTTGGTATAAATTTCAACTATTTTTAGCCTCATATTAAGCATATTAGGCTAAAAATAGTTGAAATTTATACCAAAAATGGCAAATAAAGTAAAATAAATTAGTGATGCAACAGTCCCTATATAGGCATTGCTAAAAATCAATTCACTGCTTTTATGGAAGCCATATCTCACAACTTAAAAAGATTAGTTGTGTTAGATGATTTATACCCCCTAAAAAAAGCAAACTCCTAATACTTACAAGGGATACTTGCCTCTAAAATCAGGCAAATTTGAGAAAAAACCTCAAAAAACTGCAAAAAACTGCAAAAATCACCAAGAAATTGCCCTGAAATTGGTTTATTTGAGTAAAGATAACTTTTGCATTTACAAAAAATTAGATTACAATTTAAAAACAATGTGCTTCAACAGTCCCATAATTTATTGTTAATTTAAATTAAAAAAATAACTAAAATTAAAATAAGCATCAGCTTATTTTAAGCTAGTTTTTAAGTTGATGGAATCAAGTATTACGAATGCCTATTAGGAGAACCTGTTGCAGATGTTGCAGATGTTGCAGATGTTGCAGATGTTACAGATGTTGCAGATGCTGTTGGTGCCATTGCTGTATTGGGAGGCAAAAATTGATTAACAACGGCATCACGAAAGGAATTCATAAAAGGACTATCCATAACTCCTACTGCCGCAACTCCTACTGCCGCGAGTAATAAAAGGCGACATTCATTATTATTTGGATAAAGTTTTTTAAATCCATCAACAATATTAGATGCTAATTCATTTGTAGTAATAGTAGGATTATTCCGATTTGATAATAAAAGTCTGTTAAGAAATTCTTTATTTAAGTCAAGCTTACCTGCTTCAGAAAGTACTTCTGCTTCAATAGCATATTTAACGAGATCCAGAAATTTATCATCATCTTTAATTGATTTAATATTATCAAGGCAGAAGAAAAGATTTTCACCATTAATTAACTTCTTATCAATTGCGAGCTTTAATAAATCAACGTACCCAGAATCATCATTTTGATGAAGTTCTTTAGCTTCATCACTAAACTTAAATGCTACTTGATATTGATTAAGTTTCTCTATATAATATCTATTAACAAGTTCTTCATTTACTTTGCGCTTATCTGCTTGAGTAAAATTCTTCTGATTTAATGAATGTCTTTCAAGAAATTCATCACATAATTCAAGCTTATCTGCTTGAGTAAGATTCTCCTGCTTTGATGATAAAAAGATTTCAAGAAATTTATCATATAATTTAAGCTTATCTGCTTCAGTAGGATTCTTCTGCTTTAATAATAAACCTAGTTCATACTTTTCTTCATATGATTTAAGCTTATCTGCTTGAGCAAGATTCTCCTTTTCATCCATAAGCTTAGAAGATAATTGATCTTTAGTAAGAGTACTAAGATACTCCTGATACAATTTAAGTTCTTCTTCTTTAGTTAGAGCTGGTTTCATAACTGGAGCTTGAGCAACTGGAGCTTGAGCTGGATATCTAGTCCCTATTGCTTCACGGCGGTTGGTGGAGTTGTTTGGTGTAGCTGATGTGTTTTTCATATATAATTAAATATTAATATTGTTGATAATAATCAAATATTATAAAATAATAATATTTAATTGCAATAGATAAAATGAAAAAAATGGAATGCAGAATAATGCACCTAATGAAAAGAAAAAAATTTTTGATGAAGTAGAAAGCGAAATAAGGCATCCAATTTTTGAGCAATTTATTATAATGGCACTGTTGCATCACTAATTTATTTTACTTTATTTGCCATTTTTGGTAGAAATTTCAACTATTTTTAGCCTAATATGCTTAATATGAGGCTAAAAATAGCCAAAATTTCTTCTCAAAACTAGCAAAAAATTAAAACAAATTAGTGATGCAACAGTCCCAAGTTGGTTTATTAACTATCGACTGCGTACAGGTTAGAATGTGAGGGAGGAGGAAATCGGGAGGGGAAAAGGGAGGAATTTTTGGAAGATAAAAAGATTCAACTAAATCATCTGTCTGCAAACCAGACGTAACCATCTTTGTTCGCTATAAGCTCTTTAATTTTACTGTCTTTGAACATATCCCTGAATCTTGAAGTGGTGCTTTCATTAATATCGGCTTCGATCAACAATTCATCCCATTTCAGCTTCTTTTTTGAATCTGCTGCGTAGTGGTCGCACATCAGTTTTATTATCTGGCGTTATTTTCTTTGCTGGCATGAACTTCTCTTCCTTGTGGCGCGATAAAAGAACTCCATTCGCGGGATTTTCTTTTGGAAAAGGACGAGGTATAACTTATGCCATTTCTACTAATTAAAACCACACTTCGATCTAAATTTTCCTTCCACGGGATGGGGAATTTAGATCGAAGTGTGGTTTTAATTAGTAGAAATGTTATAATTCACACATCATTATCAAATCATCATAAAATTGGCTACCGATCTTTGTATAATCTGGTCTTGTTCCATAAACTTTAAACCCACATTTTTTATATAACTTAACTGCACCAAAATTTTGTGCATTACAACCAAGATATAAATGCATGATATGATTTTTTTTGGCATAATCTTTGACAAAATTAACGAGTGCCAAACCAATACCACCAACACGGCAATCGTCTTTCACATACATACCAAAAAGTGTTCCTGTGTGAGATATTTTTGCTATTTTTTCGATTGATAGTTTACAAGAGCCAACAATTTTATCGTTAATAAAATATCCAAATGTTAAAGAAGTGTCTAGTTGTTTAGCCCAAGGATTATGGCGCTGTTGCATCCAAAATTTATTTTACTTTATTTGCCATTTTTGGTATAAATTTTACCTATTTTTAGCCAAATATGTTCAATATGTGGCTAAAAATAGCCAAAATTTCTCCTCAAAACTAGCAAAAAATTAAAACAAATTTCGAATTCAACAGTTCCATTATCAGAAATTTTATTTTCTTCTTCAAAAGAAGATAAAAAACTATCTGGTGATTTTTTTAGAGCCTCGAGGCGAATTTCTTTGTATTCTTTGTGATGGTGTTTAGTAAGCTTTTTTATCACGAACCAAGAAAAAATTAGTGGTTTTAGTGGCGGATGAGGTGAGATTCGAACTCACGGTAGGTTTGAGCCTACGGCAGTTTTCAAGACTGCTGCCTTAAACCGCTCGGCCACCCATCCGTTATTTTGATATTTTGCTTTTATGTTGTAATAAAAGTTGATTGTTTTGAGCGATAAAACAACTACAATTTTAGTGGTGCCTAAAGGCGGAATCGAACCACCGACACAAGGATTTTCAGTCCTTTGCTCTACCGACTGAGCTATTTAGGCATAAAATTGCAAAATTATCAACCAAATATTTTAATAGCAAAAATAATTCAAAGCAAGTGTTTTTTTCACTTTTTTTATTTTTCACTTGTTCACTTTAATCAATAATAAAAATGACACGATAATAAAAAAATAAAAAATTGAAAGTGCAAAATTTGGTTGAAATATTATCTGGCAAGGTTTAAAATTGTTAAATTACTAAATATTAATTTTGCACTTATGGCTAATTTCTTTACAAGAATATTATTTAAAATTTCTGGCGAGGCTCTTATGGGCGATCAGCAATTTGGCCATAATGCTGTAGCTATCGAAAAACTCTGCAATCAAATTATTTCTGCCTACAATTTGGGCTGTCAAATAGCCATTGTGGTTGGCGGGGGCAACATTTTTCGTGGCATATCGCAAGTTGCCATGGGCGTCGAAAGAGTTACCGCCGACTATATGGGTATGCTTGCCACCTGCATTAATGCTTTGGCATTGCAAAGTGCTCTCGAAAAAAAAGGGCTTGAAACCCGTATGCTTTCTGCCATTCCTATGAACAACATTTGCGAACCCTACATCAAAAGAAGGGCTTCTCGCCACCTCGACAAAAACCGCATTGTCATTTTTTCGGCAGGAACAGGCAATCCGTTTTTCACCACCGACACGGCTGCCGTTCTTCGTGCCATCGAAATGAAATGCGATGTGATTTTAAAAGGCACCCAAGTTGATGGGGTTTATTGCTCCGATCCAAAAATCAACAAAAATGCCGTGCATTATCAGCAAATAAATTATCTCGATTTAATCAAACAAGATCTAAAAGTTATGGATCAAACCGCGGTTACTTTGGCTAAAGACAACAAATTGCCAATTGTGGTTTTTTCGATTAAAGAGCCAAATTCGTTGGAGCAGGTTTTGCAAAAACAAGGAAAATTTACTATTATCAATTAATTAACACCTCAATTTTATGATCGAACAACTATTGTCGAAAGGCAGAAAAAAAATGGAAGATACTTTATTGGTTTTTAAGCAAGATCTCGCCAGCATTTCTACTGGTCGAGCCAGCCCAAATTTGCTTGACACCATTAAAGTAGAGGTTTATGGCTCTTTCTTGCCACTTAATCAACTTGCTAATGTTTCTGTTCCCGAAGCAACCGCACTTACCGTGCAAGTGTGGGACAAAAGCAATTTAAAAGCAGTAGAAAAAGCCATTATCAATGCCAATTTAGGCTTTAACCCGCTAGTTGATGGCACAAATTTGCGAATCGCTGTGCCAAAATTAAGCGAAGAAAGAAGAAAAGAATTGGTGAAACTTGCCAAAAAATATGCCGAAGACAAAAAAATTGCTGTGCGAAATATTAGAAGAGATATTTTAGACGATTTTAAAAAACACGAAAAAGAGTTGGGCAAAGATCAAAGCCACGGCTTTAACGATTTGGCTCAAAAACTTACCGATGAATTTATTAAAAAAATTGACGAAACTTTATTGGTGAAAGAGAAAGATTTAATGAAAGTTTAGGCTTTTTTAAATTATTTTTTTCATTATGTTTGGCTTGTTTAAAAAAACACAACACAATTTTAGACCAGAGAGCTTAAAGCATATCGCCATCATTATGGATGGTAATGCTCGATTTGCCAAAAGTAAAGGCTTACCATTGCAATTAGGGCATAAAATGGGGGTAGAAAATATCGAAAAAATTGTTGACTATTCTTTGCAAATTGGCTTGCCCTATTTATCGCTTTATGCTTTTTCTTGGGAAAATTGGCAAAGACCAAAAGAAGAGGTTGATTATTTAATGGAATTGCTTGAAAATTATCTTGATAATCAGCTAAAAAAATTGTTAGATAAGCAAATAAAATTGTTGGTTTCGGGTAGTTTGCATAAATTATCACAAAATTTGCAACAAAAAATTGCTTTAGCGGTAGAAAAAAGCCAAAATAACACTGCTCTTGTTCTAAATATTGCCTTTTCTTATAGCGGTAGGCAAGAAATTTTAGATGCAGTGGTAAAAATTCAGCAAGATTTAGTTTCACAAAAGCTAAATTTATCGCAACTAAATCAAGAAGTTTTTGCTAATTATTTATATCAACCGCAAATTCCTTGCCCCGATTTACTCATTCGTACCGCGGGCGATTTGAGAATCAGCAATTTCTTTTTGTGGCAAATTGCCTACACCGAACTTTATTTTGTCAATAAATTTTGGCCAAGTTTTTCTGCTAGCGATTTGGCAAAAGCTATCAATAATTTTAATCAACGAGTGAGAAAATATGGAACCCGTAAATAAATCAAAATTCAGTTTTTATTGGCATAAATTTGTTAATTTTCTCGAAAAAATCGATCCTTCCAATAATTTAAAAAAACGATTTTTAATGGCTTTTTTGTTGATACCTCTTGCGGTTATTGCCATTTTTTTTGCCCCAAATTTATTTGTTTTTCTAACTCTTGGCATTGCTTTTTTAATGACCTACGAATGGGTTGGCATCACCAAAACCGCCAAAAATCAACAAAAATGGCTGTTGCTAGGCTTTTTATATGTGGTAATACCCCTGTTTTCGGTGCTAAAAATTTATCATCTCAAATCTTGTTCTTTAACCGAAAATTCTAGCTCCACCTCTGGCGCTTCTATTGTTTTTTGGATGTTTAGCATCATTTGGGCAACCGATATTTTTGCTTTTTTTGCTGGCAAATATTTTGGCGGTCCAAAAATTGCTCCAAGCATCAGCCCAAACAAAACTTGGGCGGGTTTGCTTGGCGGAGTAACGGCAAGTTGCTTGATTGGTGTGGTTTCGGGGCTGGTT
Source organism: Rickettsiales bacterium (assembly GCA_947503755.1). Classification (GTDB taxonomy): domain Bacteria; phylum Pseudomonadota; class Alphaproteobacteria; order Rickettsiales; family UBA1997; genus CAILUF01. Next base: position 13,667 of record CANNFC010000029.1, read on the forward strand.
TTCCCGGGCAATATGCTGTTTTTTATTGTCATCAGCGGGTTTTTATCGGTTATCGAACAGGTAAGCGATTTTTTAGAGTCAAAAGTTAAAAGAATGTTTGGAGTGAAAGATTCAAGCCACATTATTCCGGGGCACGGCGGAGTGCTTGATAGGCTCGATGGCCTTACTTTGGTTGCACCAACGGTGTGGCTGTTTACCGCAGTTTTTGCTAAACAATTTGGTCTTGCTATATGTTAGAAAACAACGATTTACTAGTGGTGGCGGGGCATAAATTTCATTCTCGATTGTTGGTTGGCACTGGCAAATATGCTAATTTTGACTTAACCAAAACCGCTATCGAGGCATCTGGTGCCGAAATTGTAACCGTTGCCGTAAGAAGGGTTAATTTGCAAAACAGCCAAGAACCGATGTTGCAAGATTATCTTAGCCCCACAAAATATACTTATTTGCCTAACACCGCTGGTTGCTACACCGCTGTCGATGCAGTTCGAACCTTGCGATTAGCTCGAAGTGTGGGCGGGTGGAACTTGGTTAAACTCGAAGTTTTAACCAACGACAAAACTTTATATCCCAATGTAATGCAAACAATCGAAGCGGCAAAAAGCTTAGTTGCCGATGGTTTTTCGGTGATGGTCTACACTTCTGACGACCCCGTGGTGGCAAAAGAGCTAGAAAGCATTGGTTGTTGTGCTATAATGCCTTTGGGGGCTCCAATTGGTTCGGGCTTGGGCATTCAAAACCGCTTAAATATTGAGTTTATTGTCGAAAATGCCAAAGTGCCAGTGTTAATTGATGCTGGGGTTGGCACCGCTTCTGATGCCGCAGTGGCTATGGAAATTGGTTGCGACGGAGTTTTGATGAATACTGCCATTGCCAAAGCAAAAAACCCAGTATTGATGGCAAAAAGTATGAAGCTTGCCGTTGAAGCAGGCAGAATGGCTTTTTTAGCAGGCAGAATGCCAAAAAGCCAATTTGCCAATGCTTCTACCCCGCTAGAAAACAAAATATAAATAACACATTTTTAACTATGTTTCATCAGTTTCATTCTAGCATTTTAAGAGCCTACGATATTCGGGGCATCTACAACCAAACTTTACACAATCAAGATGCTTTTTTTATTGGCAAAAGTTTTGCCACAATTTTGCATCAAAATAACTACACAAACATTGTAGTTGCTTGCGATGGCAGAGCCAGCTCTCCCGCTCTTAAACAAGAGCTCATCAACGGGCTAACTAGTTGCGGTATCAATGTTTTTGATGCTGGTTTGGGCCCAACTCCAATGCTTTATTTTGCAGTTTATCATCAACAAGCCGATGCTGGAATTATGATTACAGGTTCGCACAACCCCAAAGATCACAACGGCTTTAAAATAACTCTAAAAAATAATAAACCGTTTTTTGGAGAAGAAATTTTAAAACTTGCCGAAATTGTTAAAAATCAGCATTTTATGGTCGGCAATGGCTCGGTAGAAAAAATTAATGTGATGCAAGCCTACATAAATAGGCTGTTGGCTGATTTGAAAATCACTAAACCTCTCAAAATTGCTTTTGATGCTGGCAACGGGGCGACAGGCGAAATTTTGCAACAGTTAAGCAAGCAATTGCAAGAGCAGTTTTCTTGTCAAACAATTTTGCTTTATCCTCAAATCGATGCCAATTTTCCTAATCATCATCCCGATCCTGCGGTGCCAGAAAATTTAGCCGATCTCATTGATTGTGTGCTAAAAAACAATTGCGATTTAGGCATTGCTTTTGATGGCGATGGCGACAGAATTGGTGCGGTCGATGGGCAAGGCAACATAATTTTTGGCGATCAGCTGATGGTTTTTTATGCTCAAGATGTTTTAGCCAGCAACCCTTCTGCCACTATTATTGCCGATGTCAAAGCTAGCGATAAGTTGTTTTCTGCCATCAAAAATGCAGGTGGTAATGCTGTGATGTGTAAAACTGGCAACACTTTTATTAAAGCCAAAATGCAAGAAACCAAAGCTTTATTGGCAGGAGAAATGTCGGGTCATATCTTTTTTGCCGACAAATATTATGGTTTCGACGATGCTTTATATGCTAGCATTCGTTTGTTAAATATTGCCAGTAATAGTCAAAACTCTTTGGCAGAAAAACTAAAACAACTCCCTCTTAGCTATTCTACTGCCGAAATTAAAATCGAAACCAGCGAAGAAGACAAGTTTGTGATTGTGCAGTTTTTGCAAGACAAACTCACTGTTAACAAGCAAAATTTTAACAATATCGATGGCATTCGAGTTAGCAATAACAATGGTTGGTGGCTACTTCGAGCATCTAACACTCAAGCTCTTTTGGTGGCAAGGTGCGAGGGCAATTCGCCAGCCTCTTTAGGGCTTTTAAAGGCAGAATTAAAGCAATATTTACAGAATCTACCCGCTAATTTTGAATTTAAAATGCCAGCAGAATTGGCATGATGGCACTGTGCCATTATGTTTTGTAAAGAAGTGGTTTTGCAATTATTGATTTTGGTTTCAATGTTGCTGTCAAAA
>CANNFC010000030.1:0-4004 GCA_947503755.1 Rickettsiales bacterium
TCGAGAATAATCAGTGCCTATAAGCCCTTGATATCTAATATTACCTTGCTGAATTAAATCGATTTTGTTAACAAAGTTAGTGTTAAAATTTTTATATTTTTCAAATTTTAAAGGATATGAAGTTGCCTCACAAAAATCAACCAACTTTGGATTATCTGCTAAACCACCGCCAATTTCAACACACAAATTAGGAGTTCCAGTAAGATTTGGTTTATATTCATGTGGTTCTGCTGGTCGAATATTGCCTGAAGGAGGGTTGCGATCATCATAATTAACCGAGCCATCTCTCACTCCCCTCACTCCTTCTGCCAAACCTGTTGTTATTTGTTTAACCAATTGTTGATTTGTCGGCATTATATTTTGCACACCTTGTTTTAAACAAATTTTATTATTCCAGCCCAAAGAATTTTTTGCAGAATCAGAAATTGACGGCAAAGTTAAACTAGCTAAATCAATTCTATTATTAAATTTTGGATGCAAGGTATTTATTTTTGGATAAGCTTTAATATCGTCGGAAGTATAGCCATTTAAACCGTTGCAATAACCAAGTAAATCTCCCAAACAAAACCCTCTAACTTCTAACATTCTAGATAGACTTGACTTAGCAATAACTTTTTCATCATCATCGTAAAAACTAGAATAATTAGCATTATTTATACTTTTATTTAATTCAAGAAAATCTCGATCTGTAATAACAACAGATCTATTGCAAATTAATTTATTAGCATTGCATATTGTTTGAATTTCTCTTTCATTATCAACACAATCCAAATTTAAAGCAGTGCAAGCATGTCGAGCAGAAGATATTTGCATACCCTCAAAATAAGAAATATCTTCTATAAAACCTGTGTTTTTAGCAGCAATCAAGCTGTCTTTGGTTGTTTTTAGAGAATATTTTTCAGAAAAAGAAGAAGAGACTTTTGTTGTAAACATTTCTGCAATATTTTCAAAAGTGGCAACACTATATTTATACTGGAACTGCACTTGCTGATCTAAAAATAAATTATCTAAATCATCAAGTTGATTTTCTTTTATAAGTTTCATTTTATTTAAATCTGGCTGTTGCCTTGCAAAACAAGCAACATTTTTAAGATCACTATCTCTTGAAACCACAGCAGGTTTATCGCTATCAACAGAACCTCTATAAACACACAAAACTGGCAAGCCTTCTTTTTGTTCTTTTTTAACAAATATTTGAGCAAATAAAGGCACAGGTTCGCCAGATTGAGCAGTATTTAATTGCGAAGAAATCATCACTCCATATGGCTTAAATGTTGAATTTGGATCACATATTGTTGATATATTGCTAAGAGCAGAATCGCGACTACCATCAAGATTTGGATTGTGATGTTTTTTAAATGATGTATCATCATCACTAAACACACCATCAGAAAGTATTTTATTTGCAATAAAATTAGTATTTAATTTACTTAAGAGATCGTCTTCATCTAAAAAAAGATCAAGAGGTTTCAAAATAAATTTATTATTATCATTATCAATATTGTTAAAGCTATACGAAACATTATCAGAAGAAGTAGAAATTGTTGTTGGATGACATTTTACCAAAGAAGCATATTGATTAGGGAGCTTTAAATAATAATATTTATCACCATATTTTAAGGCAATTTCTGGATCAGAAAAATCAACTTTATCGACATTTTCTTGAATTTCGGTAGCTTTTTTCCAGTTATTATTTATTTTAACAGCAAAAACCATAGGTTCTGGCAAAAACAAATTAGGAGAGTTATCTGGATTGGCGATAGCAGAATTAAGGGGCAAACCAATTCTTCTTTGCACTGGCACACAATCTGATTTTAACCACACTTTTTCTTTCAAAAAATTATTTGGCATAAAATTAGGGATATAGTGTGTATCAGGAGCATAGTTTTCTTGTACTTTATTTTTGCAGTCGTCTTTATCATAAGTATTGTAGCCAATGGGACAACTACCTTGTTTTGCTAATGAAGCTAAAACAGGACAATTATTAAGCTCGAAAGAATACTCGGGAATGCCAAAAAAACATAAATTCCAGTCAGTCGGCAAAGAAGTGCTTAACCAATTTCCCACAGGGTTATGTTGCGGAAAAAGTAATTGATTAAATAATCCATAATAGCCATTAAAACCATAATATGGATTTTTTTTACCTCTTGATGATTGTAATAGGCCATATTGTTTATTTTTGGCAACATTAGGATTTTTTTCTGAATTTTTATCTATATTGTTATCTATATCAGATCCAAAAATTTCATTGCAATTAGCTTCAGCGCCAGCTTCGCATTGCTTGCTGACACCTAGGCTTGTCATTCTGGTATTGTGATCGTAGGTCATTGTAATAATGCCTCTATTGGCTGATATTTGATGAGGAAAAAGATTTGCCACCCCTGTGCTTTCGTTATATTTTAGATGGGTAGCAGTATCTGCAACATCGGGAACACTATAACCTAAAAAACTAACATTTGCATCATCAGAAACATTGCCTACAAACTTGATTTTTCGCACCACTCTCCACACCGTAGGATCTGTAGCACCCGGAATTCCACCTATCTTTGTATCAAGATTAACAAAAGTGTTAAAACTACCCTTTGCAAATTCACAATTAACACCATTTAAAACTCTGCCACCATAACAAATTTTGCCACCATTAGGCAATTCAAAAGACTTAGCATTATTCATATCGTCTTTATTTCTACTGTAAGTGTCGAGATCTATACCATAAAAATCAAGCTCGGCACAAACATGCCCAGAATCATAAAAAGCTCGAACTCTATGGTCGGTATAATTCCAAATTGCCGAAGTGGCCACGGCCCCCGCTGTTAAAGGAAAAAACGGACCACTGAACACACCAACAATTACTGCAGCAAGTGCTTTTCCTGTTTTTTTACCATGCTCTAAAGTTGGTGCACTATACAGCTTGGCACATTTATAATAATCAGAAGGAAGACCATTATCAATTTTAAGAAAATCAGTTGCAATTTCTTCATCTCCAACTTTGTACAAAGAAATAGGATCGGTTTTTCCTGCTAAAGATTTTAAATCATTAATAAACCAAGCTGGCGGTTGTGTAACGTCTTTTTCTGGCATATTTAGTTGATACAACAGGTGACATTTACTATATTGTTGACCGATTTCTGGTTCTTGCACAATAAACTTACGGCATTGATCTTCACCACACCACATCATGCCTGGCGGGTTGTCTATTCGGCATTCTCTTCGACCGCAAGCACCAGGAGCCCCGGCTGATTCGTATCTTAAACAAATATTCACATGGTGCTCTAATTTTTTTGCTGTATCATTCCATTTTGTATCAGAAAAAGCGAATCTTCTGTTATCTTGATATCTATTATTTGGTTTCAAGCCAAATCTACCAGTTTCAACCAAAACTGGGGCAAAATAAGCAAAAGTATCTTCATTTGGCAATTTGGCGCCACCAACATTGCGATTCATACCACACAACCACTCTCTATCAAATGATGAACTATAGTTATAAACACCATAAGGATTTTTGCCCATCTCAATAGACCCTTTTAAAGCAGTAGCGCCAGGAGAGGCAATTTTATTGATAGAGTGAGTACCTATTCTATCTATCACACCCCAATCTAAGCCTTGTGGACTTGAAACCAAATTATATTTTTTTTTCTCAAAATCATCGCCAAAATTGCCGTTGCCATAATAATAAATAGGTGGAAATGTTTTATAATTTAATTTATTTTTATTATCTAATTCACCTTTGTCGTTGCCATCGTTGTTTCTGCTATTAGGAAAATCAACTGTAAAAGCTTTATAGCATTTATTATTATTGCCACAATCTCGTACTGTTTCAGTCGCTTTCGACCCATTTGTATTAGGTTTTGGAAAAAAGAACCAACTATAAAAGGGATCTTCATATTGATAATAACCCATAGTATTAGCATTATCTGTTCGCCCACTAGCTGAAGGTGCAGTATTAGATATTTGCATTGGTGAAGATATTGTGAAAAAAGGATAATATTTAGTGGCGGTACCAT
>CANNFC010000030.1:4809-15760 GCA_947503755.1 Rickettsiales bacterium
ATCACCAGTAACTCCACTAATATTATGATCGACTCTTTTATGAATTAAAAAAGCTAGATTTCCTCTAAAACAAGCTTTGGTGATAAAATTGTTTAATTCATTTAATTCTAACTTAGGTGCAGATGGAGCAGATGAATCAATAGTAGTTTTGGTAAGCGCTAAGATTTCTAAATCATTTAAAGCATTGCATTTTATATCGTTGCTTGGCCTGCTCTCTTCGTAACTTGTATATTGAGCTGGTAAACAATGAAAAAATGCCTTTGCCTCTTGCAACTGTTCGTCACTAAACATCGAGCAACGAGTATCGACTTTACAAAAATATTCGCCTTGACAAAATTGCCCATTAAAACCAATGACACCATTTTGCATATCGGCACGACTATTTTTGCCACCATTGGTATCGCTCCAAATTTGGTTTAAATCGCAATTGCGAGTGCCGATAAATTTTAATTCTTGCTTAGTTAATAAAGAACAGCTAGGTTTTTTATTGGGATCTCTATAATAAGGATCGAGAGTGGCTTTGATTTTATAGTTATCATTTTTAACACTAAAAACATTTGCAGGTGCAGATGTTTCTACCGGTCTGGCGGTGTTGCCAAATGGTTTGAATCTTAAAGAATTACTTGGATCACTTTCGTTTAATGAATCATGATTTAAAACATCTTCAATATTAGGAAAAACACCATCTTGCACCGCAATCATATCAACATTAAAATTATAATCTCCTATATAATTTTGAGCTTTCTGTGCTAATTTGCTATAATTATAAGTCTTGCCACAACCAGCATCGGTAGATTCAGCATAACAAGAAGATGAAGGTAGTGCATAATTAATAATTGGAATATTTTTAGAATTTAGTTGCCCCGAAGCTGGATCTTCATCATATTGTGAGGTAGTAGTTTTGTTTATCTCATTTGTGCCTAAAACATATTCATTGTCAACAAACACAGCAGAACCAGAAATTGTTTGCTTCACCATTCCTAAACACCCAAACTTATTGGCAATACTTGCACCTTTATCAGTAAAAAAAGCACACAAAGGTAAATCAGAAGCATTCATACAATTTCTTCTAGGAACAGGAGGATTTTTGGCAATTGTTGCAGATTTTATAACATTTGTTTGCTGAGAATGAGAACCATCAGAAAAACCAAAAAGAGGAGTGTTGTTGCAAACTGGCATAACATAGCCCTGATGCTTTAAAAAACAAGAAGCGCCGATATCTTTAGGAAGCAATGAATTTGTAGTTAAATCTGCCAAATAAGAGGTGGTCTTTAAACCAGTTTCGCAAGCAGGCAAACAATTAATGCCAGGATATTTTAAATTTGCATCATCAATACCGTTGCCACCAAAAATATCGGTTGCATTACAATCGGCCAAACAATTAATGCCCGGCCTACGATAATATTCTTTTGAGATAGCCAAACAAGCAGGAAGCCGGCAATTTTTACCTAAAATTGGCTCCACTAAAGTTTTTTCATGACAATAATCTAAAACACCAGAAAAATAAAAATTATTAGTAGCTATCTTACTTCTGTCAGTATCATCAATTTCTATTTTCAACATGCAAGTATTGCCGATATCTAACAATGTTGCTCCAGCTTTGCAAGCTGGCAAATTGCTTACTCTACCAGTATAATCTCCTTGTGTTGCACCAGATAAAATTCTTATCAAAGGGACAACCGTTGCACCAGGTGCAATCAACACTCCACTATTATAGGTTGGTAGCAAACCAAACTGATCGTAAGGCGGCAAATAGGCAATGCGATAATCGGTTAAAATAGTTTCTTGTGAAGAATGATATTCTTTAACCAAACGAATAATTTTTTCTCCAGGAGATCTTTTATAAAAACTCTCTCTTTTTTGAGTTTGAAAAGAAAAAACCTGCTCTTCTGTGCAAAAACTAGTAGAACTAGTGCAATTTGTATTTTTACCTGATAAATCTTTGTTTGGCAACAAAGATTTATCACAATAATATTGCAAATTAGCTTTTTCTGTTTGATTGGCACATCGAAAATAATCAACACCGTTTGGATAATAAAGTTTGGTGAGAGTATAACCCAATCTATCTATTTCTATTGGGCTAGATGCAACTGGAAAATTATCGCCATCACTCGCAACAAAAGCATCGTGTCTTTTATTTTCCACATAACGCGGGTTGGCATAAGATAAAACTTCTTTAAAATGAAATTGCCAAAGCAATAAAATAATGCCAAAAATAGCCACAAATAATGCTATTATTTTTTTAGTTTTATTGCCAAAAATAATAAATGCAAGTAATTTTTTTAACCATATAACAAACACATAATTAGCAAAAACAACCATTGTTTTGTTAATTTTTTGTTGATATTTGGTTAATTTTAGCATAAATCTCTATTGCTTAAGCTCAATTTTATTTGTTTGCCTTAATACATCGGCAACCAAATTGCAAAAATAATCACCCCTATGTTCAAAACTTTGCCACTGATCTAGCGAAGCACAAGCTGGGGAAAGTAAAATATTGGCAATATTTTGATATTGTTTAGCATCGTGATATGCCACAGGAAAAGCATCATTAAGATTGCCACAGATTTCAAAATTAACCTGATGTTTTTGCAAAACTTCGGCGAAATCATTAGAGGATTCACCAATTAAATAGGCTTTTTTTATTTTAGTAAAATAAGGAACTAAACTTTCTATGCCACCTTCTTTTGCTCTGCCACCTAAAATCCAAAAAATGTTATCGTAAGCAGAAAGGGCATAACTTGTAGAATCGGCATTGGTTGCTTTGCTATCGTTAATAAAGCAAATATTATCTTGCTTTGCCACAATTTGCAAACGATGTTTTAAGCCAGAAAACTGCAAAATAGAAGCGATAATAGCATCTATAATTTTTTCATTTATTTGGTTTTTGTTTAAAAAATGACAAAATAAATTAGCAAAGGCAACTACCATATTTTGTTGATTGTGCCTGCCCTTTAAAAACTCAGATTGCATTTTTTTATGATAACTATAACCCATAAAATTAATTATCAAATCATCATTAATTAAGCTTATACCACTTTGCAAAACCTCGTTATTAGAAACTAACAATAATTTGCTTGCAAAATTCCAGTTAGCAACAATATCGGCATTAATTTTATTGTCAATGCTTATTATTGCATAATCGCACTTCAATTGGTTAGAAAAAATTCTTTTTTTTGACTCTATATAATTAGCTAAATCGCCGTGTCTATCTAGGTGGTCGGGAGTTATGTTTAGCAAAGAAGCGATATGAAATCTAGTGTAGTTAATTAAATCAAGCTGAAAAGAAGAGAGTTCAAAAATATAGTGATGTTTTTGTTTTTGTTGTGGCAAAGAAAAACAAGAAAAACCCAAATTACCGCCAACAGAATAAGAAATTTGCAATTTTTCAAAAACAAAAGCAACCAAAGAGGTTGTAGTTGATTTGCCGTTGGTGCCTGTAATGCCAATAAATTGATTATAAAAATTATTGAACAAAAAAAATAATTCTATATCGCCAAAAAGATGAGAGTTAAATTTTTTGCATAAATCGATAATTTTATGTCGAACAGGATAATGAAGAGGAATTCCAGGAGAAAAAACTACCGCACTTTTGTTGTCAAAAACAAAATCATCAAGCTTGATTAAAAAATTAATTTTAGGATAAGCAGAAATTAGTTGCTCTGTTTTTTGCGAGTTGTCGTCAAGAGAAAAAACCAAACAGCCATTGTTGCTTAAAAATTCAGCGGTCGCCAAACCAGATTTTCCTAGGCCATAAATTAAATATTTATCAAACATTTTTTAAAAAATTGGCGGATGAAGAGAGATTTGAACTCTCGATAGAGTTTTTAGACCCTATACACACTTTCCAGGCGTGCGCCTTAAACCGCTCGGCCATTCATCCAAATAAAAACCCAATTTTAGACCAAAAAACATAATTTTTTTAATCTAAAATTGGGTGAGTATAAAAATTTATTTTTTTATGTCAACAGCAACTCTTACTTGCAACATTTTATCTGGATCAGAAACCTGACCATTGTTAGCTGGATTACCTTTTTTAATTTTATCAACAAATTCCATACCAGAAACCACTTTTCCCCAAATTGTGTATTGACCATCAAGAAAATTAGAATCTTTGGTTACAATAAAAAATTGACTGTTAGCGCTATTTGGCGATTGAGCCCTTGCCATCGAAACCGCACCTCTCGTGTGGGGTTGTTTCGAAAATTCTGCTTTAAGATCGTTTAATTTGCTACCACCCATACCAGTGCCAGTCGGATCGCCAGTTTGCACCATAAAACCATCAATAACTCTATGAAAAACAATGCCGTCATAAAATTTTTGACGAGCCAATGTTTTAATTCTTTCTACATGTTTTGGAGCCACATCTGGCAACATTTCAATTACCACTCTACCATCTTTTAGATCGATATAAAGAGTATTTTCCAAACTGGCCGCATTAAGATTAGACATAAAAAATGAAAATTGAGTTATTATAAGAAAAAATAATTTAGTAATCAAACTTTTGATATTGTTACACATAATTAAAAAGTTATTCTCTGTTGTTTTATAGATGGTGGAGGGAGCAGGATTTGAACCTGCGAACGCTAACGCGGGCAGATTTACAGTCTGCTGCCATTGACCACTCGGCCATCCCTCCAAAAAAGAAAATAAAATAATACTGGAGCGGGTGAAGGGGATCGAACCCTCACGGCCAGCTTGGAAGGCTGGAACTCTACCGTTGAGCTACACCCGCCCAAAACAATATATATTTTATTAATTATTTTTATTTAATTAGCATTTTAAGACACAGTGCCTTTAAACTTAATAAAACAAAAATTAATGGCAAGATTTTAAAACAGATTTTTCATTTTGCAACTACTTTTATTTAATATTATCAAAAAAAACAAAATTAAACAAGAATTTTGAAAAAAATATTTGACAATTATATTTTTGTTTTTTAAAATATTTAGCCAAGATTAAATTTAGCTTAATTTTGTTGCCTTAACAACAAAATGAAACTGCAAGTTGAAATCGTCAAAAACAATAAAAAAAACAATAATCTAATATTAAAAAAATATGAAAAATTTTTCATTTTTTGCCGTTTTAGTTGCTTTATTTGCAACTTCTGCCATAGCTCAAACTCCAGCTACTGCTCCAGTAGCTCAAGCAAAAGCTCCTGCTCCAGTAGCTCAAGCAAAAGCTCCGGCTCCAGTAGCTCAAGCAAAAGCTCCGGCTCCAACAGCTACAACTCAAGCTCCAGTTGCTGTAGCTGCTCCAGCTGTAGCTAGCCCTGAAAAAGCTGAAGTTGCTAAAAAAGCTGATAAAAAAGCTAAAAAAGCTAAAAAAGCCGAAGCTACTAATGCAGTTGAAACTCCAGCTAAAAACTAATAATTTTTAGCACCCTAAAAAAACATAATATTAAAACCATTATGTTTTTTTAGGTTGTGGCCGAATTAGCTCAGTGGTAGAGCAACTGTCTTGTAAACAGTAGGTCGTCAGTTCAAATCCGACATTCGGCACCATATTTTTTATCTACTAAACACCAAAAAAATATGCCCAAGTTCATCACTCATCTTCTTGGATGTTGCTCATTCTACATACTCTTCTGTTTATCTAGCTTTTTTATTCCTGTCATATTTTTAATTCCCTCTTTTCTTTTAAAAAGCAGTAAACTAGCCGACTATGGTGCCAAAATTTGGACAAAAACAATAGTTTTTTCTCTTAAAATTATCTGTGGCATCAAATATCAAATAATCAATCAACATAACATACCAAATTCTCCTTGCATTTTTGCTTGCAAACACCAATCGATGTGGGAAACAATAATTATGCACCTTATTATTCATCGCCCAGTTTATGTCTATAAAACCGAATTGCTAAAAATACCATTTTATGGCTGGTTTTTAAATGTTATGAGTGGCATAAAAGTAAATCGCAAGGGCGGTATCAATTCTTTAAAATATGTTTTGCAACAAGCTAAATCATATCTTCAAAAACAACAGTCTATCGTTATTTTTCCACAAGGAACTAGGGTTCCAGTTTCTGGTAGTACTCAACAATATCCATATCAATCAGGCATTATTTCTCTTTATCAAAATTGCAATGTTTCTGTGGTGCCGGTAGCACTTAATTCGGGGCTTTTTTGGCCAAAAAAACTTTTTCAACAAAAACCCGGAACCATCTCTATAAATTTTTTACCAGCAATACCTAGTGGTTTAAGCAAAAAAGATTTTATTCAAACTCTCACTAAACAAATCGAAGAAAAATCACAACAATTAGCAGAAAATGTCTAGTAATGCAATTTTTATCAGTCTTGAAGGTATCGATGCCTGTGGCAAATCAACACAAGCAAACAACTTACATAATTTCTTTTTGCAAAACAACCTGCCCTGCCTTCTCACCAAAGAACCAGGTGGCTCAGATGTTGGCAACGAAATCAGAGAAATTCTACTTAAAAATCGCTCAGAGCCTCTACAAAAAGAAACTCAACTATTACTAAATTTTGCCAGCAGATTTGAACATATAAAAAAAATCATCAAACCAAATCTACAACAAAATATCAACATTATTTCTGACAGATTCATTCATTCAAGCTATGTTTATCAAGGCTTTGCCATGGGTATCGATAGTAAAATAATTGATTTTTTCTGCGATCAGTTCGTTAGCATTAAGCCTCATATCACTTTTCTTATCGATATTTCTCCAGAAATTGCTTTAAATAGAATAAAAAATCGCCAAAATCAACAAAATCATTACGATCAAATGCCCCTAGATTTTTGGCAAAAAACTCGAAATGGCTTTTTAGATCTAGCAAAACAAAATTCATCCATTAAAATTATCAACGGCGAGCAAAGCCCGCAACAAGTTTTTCAACAAATTATTTCTTTTCTTCCTTTCAATAAAAATTTAACATAAAATATGATAAAAAAAAATAAAATCGCCCTCATTGGTGCTGGCAATATTGGCGGAACCTTAGCTCATCTTGCTTTTCTGAAAAATCTTGGTGATATTATTTTGATAGATGTTAATGCTGGAGTCGCCTCTGGCAAAGCTCTTGACTTGGTGCAATCTGGTGTGGTCGAGGGTTGCGATGGCTCAATTATTGGTAGCAACGATTATTCTTTAATTAGCAATTCCGATGTAGTAATTGTAACTGCAGGCATAGCCAGAAAACCCGGCATGAGCAGAGACGATCTCTTAAACACCAACACCGCCATCATCAAAACCGTTGGCGAAAATATTGCTAAATATTGCCCACAAGCTTTTGTTATCGTCATCACCAATCCTCTAGATGCAATGGTTTATGCCTTGCAAAAAACTTCTGGCCTACCCACAAATAAAGTTGTTGGTATGGCTGGGGTTTTAGATTCTGCCAGAATGTCTTTGTTTTTAGCTCAAGAACTTAATGTTTCGGTAAAAAATATTCAAACTTGTGTTTTTGGCGGACATGGCGACACTATGGTTCCTTTAATTCGCTACTCAACAGTTTCTGGAGTTCCTTTGCCAGATATGATTAAAGCCAATCTCATCACTGCAGAAAAAATAGCTCAAATCATTCAACGAACCAGAGATGGCGGAGCAGAAATTGTGAAACTTCTTGGCACTGGTTCGGCTTTTTATGCACCAGCTTCTTCGGCAATCGCTATGGCAGAAAGTTATTTATTTGATAAAAACCACATATTGCCAGTAGCTGCCTATCTTTCTGGTCAATATGGAGTGCATAATTTATATATCGGGGTTTTAGCAAAAATCGGTAAAAACGGAGTTGAAAAAATTATCGAATTACCATTAAACGAAAGCGAACAACAAGAATTTAACAAATCCGTTACAGCCGTTAAAAATCTAGTTGCAGAATTGAAACTAACCTAATGAATAACAGCCAAATTCCTTATTTTCGTCTTGGCTTTGTTTTTATTGCGATCATTTTAATATTTGTGTTTATCATTATCAAAATGGTCGCATTAGGTTTTGGTAGCCACGATAAAAAAATCAACACCCTTTACAATAATAACAAACTCAACTCTAGAGCCGATATCTACGATAAAAACGGCATTTTAGTTGCCACCGATTTAAAAACAAAATCTCTTTATCTTAGCTCGAATTTAATCAGAAATCCCAATTTTGTTGCCAAAACTTTGCCGATAATTTTTAACGAAATTTCAGAAAAAGAATTGCTACGAAAAATCGTTGATAATAAAAAAAATAAACAACAAATTTTAATCAAACGAAACCTCACTCCGTCGCAAGTCGAACAAGTAAAAAAGCTAGAAATTGCTGGCTTAATTTTTGAAGAAGATTTAATCAGAATTTATCCGCAAAAATCAATTGTAAGCCATTATGTAGGCTATACCGATTCTGATCGCAAAGGCCTTTCTGGCATCGAAATGCAATACAACAAGCAACTACTCAACAATCAACCAGTCTACCTTTCTCTTGATATCAGAGTGCAAGATATTTTACACGACGAACTTACCAAAGCCAAACAACAATTTAAAGCCAAAAATGTGGGTGGATTAATTCTCAATGTCAACACTGGCGAAATTTTAGCCCTCTCTTCGTTGCCATCTTTTGATCCAAACTTGCAAAGCGAGGCCAATTCAGAGCAACGATTTAATATGATAACCAACGGTGTTTACGAGCTCGGCTCGGTTATGAAGCTTTTTACCAATGCCTTGGCTTTAGAAAAAAAACTAATCAATTTAAACACCACTTTTTCTGTAAAACAACCAATAAAATATGGCAGATTCACTATCAAAGATCACGATTTTCATCAAGAAATTTTAGATGTGCAACAAATATTTGCTTATTCTTCTAATATCGGCACCATCAAAATTGCCGAAAAATTTGGAGTCAAAGCTCAACAAGAATTTTTAACAAAATTAGGTTTTTTACAAAAAATCACTGCCAACTTTCCGGGCTTAGGCAGGCCTCTTTACCCCAAAAACTGGCGAGAAATCAATCTTTTTACCATCGCTTACGGTCATGGTTTGGCAGCCACCCCGCTACATTTTGCCATGGCCGCTTCGGCAATGGTTAATGGCGGTTTTTTACTTTCGCCCACTTTTATTAAAAATCAATATAAATTAACTAACGAAAAAGTCATTAGCCCAGAAACTGGCGAAAACATCAAAAAAATGTTAAGAAATGTAGTCGAAAATGGCACCGGCAAATTCGCTAATGTCGAAGGCTACGAAGTTGGTGGCAAAACTGGCACAGCCGATAAGGCAGAAAACGGCAGTTATAACGAAAGACAAACTCTAGCTTCTTTTGTTGGCATATTTCCGATAAGCAAGCCACAATATTTGGTTTATATTTTATTTGACCGACCAAACAACATTTTCAACACCGCCGGCATGGTGGCAGCACCAATCGCTGGTAAAATCATCAAAAATATCGCCCCAATTCTTGAAGTTAAACCAACTCTTAAAAAATTATGACCAACAAAATCGCAATTTATCCAGGAAGTTTCGATCCCATCACTTTTGGACACCTTGACATTATCAAAAGAGCCAATGCACTATTTGATAAACTAATCGTTGCCGTTGCTTATGACAATGTCAAAAATTCTTTATTTTCAGCAGAAGAAAGAATAAAATTAATTCAACAAGAAATCACTGCTCACCACCTAGAAAAAACAGTTTTTGCTACTTCTTTTAGCGGTTTATTGGTTGATTTTGCCAAACAAAACAAGTCAATCGCCATTGTAAGGGGCTTGAGAGCGGTTTCTGATTTCGAATACGAATTTCAAATGTTTGGTATGAATTCTACCCTCAATGCCAACATTCAAACAATTTTTTTGCCAGCATCTAAGCAACATCATTTTACCGCCTCTCGTTTCGTGAAAGAAGTTGCCCGACTCGGTGGCAAAACCAGCGATTTTGTTTCAAAAAATGTTGCTTTAGAATTGCAAAAAAAATATGCCACATAAAAAAGATATTTGGCTACTGCTCGATCACCGTCCAGGCACAGCCAGTCAGGCACTTGCCTTGGCAAATCATAGCGGTTTAAGTCAAGAAAAAATTTATCTACAATATAATTGGCTAGCCAATATGCCAAACTTTACTTTGGGAATTGATTTTTGCTTGCATTTTTTAAAAAATAAAAATATTTTTCAACAATTTAGCTATTTTCCATCGCACATCATCACCGCCGGCAGAAGATCGGCAATTTTTGCCTTATATTTGCAAAAGCAAGCCAAAAAACAATGCTTGCCCACTCCCAAACTCATTCAAATAATGAATCCGCAACTGCCATTTGCTTTATTTGATTGGGTCATTCTACCTAGCCACGACAACCCAAAACACAAAGAAAAAAATGTTTTATTAAGTTTAGGCGGGCTTGCTAATTTTGATACAAAAAAAATCAACAACCTGAGTTTTGATAAAAATTTTCTTAATCAAATCGAGCAACAAAAGCCAACTATCGCTTTTTTAGTTGGCGGATCTTTTGCCAAACAGCATAATTTTTCGCTAGAAATTTTTACCACACTATACCAACAAATG
This sequence comes from Rickettsiales bacterium, assembly GCA_947503755.1. Lineage (GTDB taxonomy): Bacteria > Pseudomonadota > Alphaproteobacteria > Rickettsiales > UBA1997 > CAILUF01. The sequence goes on from CANNFC010000030.1 coordinate 15,294, forward strand.
GTAAAAATCGCCAACGAAATGCAGGCTAATTTACTGGTTTTAAACAGCAAAAGAACCGATTTTGCTATCAATAATTTTTTGCAACAACAAACAAAAATTATTTTTATCAACTGGCAACAAAGCGGTAGTAATTATTATTTGCAAACCTTAGCAAAGGCTGATTTTTTGGCAATCACTGGCGATTCTGTGTCGATGATTTCTGAAAGTCTTTCTACAGGCAAACCTGTTTATATTTTTAGCCATTCTCAAATTACCAAAACCAAACATCGTCTTTTTCATCAACAGCTAGAACAGCAAAATTTTGCCAAAATCCTCTGCCCCACTCAAACAGTTCTCACCAAATATCACTACCAACCCCTCAACGAAGCCAATCGTTTAGCAAAAATTATTTTTACAGATTACCCATTTCCACAAATAAATACCACATTATAACGAGACTATTATATTCAGTCGTGCTATCGCAACGA
>CANNFC010000031.1:0-7030 GCA_947503755.1 Rickettsiales bacterium
TAATTTATTATGTTCTATTATATTTAAAAATTTATTTAAACTAGTGCTATTAGGATCGTTATCAATATTAAATTCTAATTTTGGATCAAGAAGTGTTGCCTGTATAAATTTTCTTAACTCATCTGCACTATTAAATGTTAATCTTTGATTTAATTTTTCTTGTTCTTGCAATGAATCATTATATTTGTTTAGTCTAGCTTGTTCTTCTGCTTGTTTTTGTTGTCCGGCTATTACAAGTTTGCTGTTTTGGAATTATTATTTCATCACGAACATCTTGTAAAGTTTTTTTGCATTATGCTGAAGTTAAAAGTTCAGTAAATGATTTGCTAAGTTCTGAATTTACTTCTCCCGATTTTTTTGGTACATAAAAAAGTTTCTTATTATTAATATTTAGATTTTGTAATAATCCATCTATATTGTTAGTATATAATTCTTTATTTGCTTCATTTTTAATTAATTGCTCTATACTTACATTTTCGTTTGACAATAGATCGATCAATAGTATCGTTCCATCAGTTCTTTTAACTAGAGATTGTTGAGGATCTAACGGAGGTATAATTATTCCAAAATTCGCTATATCTTTTTGACGACTATCGCTATTTGATGTACTTGATACTCTCTCTATCTCGTTAGCAATTAACTCCATTAAATTCATTGATTTTATATCTTTATAATATTTTTCCTCAAGTCCTAAATTTCTGTGTAAAATTTCTTCATCATTAATTTGGTTTATTTTTTGCTCGATATCTGCTGTATTATTTCCATTAACAACACCGATTTCTGTTAAATATTGTATAACTTGTAGTGTATTTTTATTACTAATATAATTAGCTATCGCTATTTTTAATAAAATAATTAATTTTCGTTTAGGCCAAGCATTTCTAGCATCTTATCGGTTTCTTCTCTTAGTAATTCGACCTTTACTTGTGTGGTGCCTTTGTTTTTAAAGCCCAAAATTTCGGCGGTTTTTTCTGAAACATCAATTACTCGATTTTTGGCAAACGGCCCTCGATCGTTAACTCTCACCACTTGGCTTTTGTTGTTATCGAGATTTGTTACTTTTATCATCGAAGGCAAAGGTAAAGTGGGGTGAGCTGCGGTTAGATCGTCTAAATTGTAGGTTTCGCCGTTGGCGGTTTTTTTGCCATGAAAATCTTTACCATACCAAGAGGCGGCGCCGATTTCTTCGAAAGTTTCGTAGTTTTGCGGAGTGTAGGTGATGTCAAAAGCTGTGTAGGGCTTGCCAATTTTAAAAATACCTTCGTATCGCGCGGTTTTGGGGTAATAATTTAAAATATTAGTGTTTTCTTCTGGCTGATCTTGTATTTGCTGGGTTTGTTCTTGTTTTTGACCTTGATTAATTTTGATAATCGAAAATTCTTTGGTGCTATAAATATTGTCTTTTGGCGAACCTATTTGCATCGATTCGCTGGGCTTGGTGCGATATTTTCTTTTGACAAATTTTTTATTCGCTCCTTCTTCAAAAGCACAAGCAGAAGAAAAAAGCAAAATAATTAACCAGAAGTATTGTTGCATATTGAAATAGCTAATTTCTGAGAGTTATAGATTGGTTTTTCTTGGGTGATGTTGATATCGCTTGCCTTGCTGATTAAAAAAATAGCATATTGAGCGAGCAAATTTGCCACAAATTTATTTTGCAAAATATTCGGCAAAAGAGCATTATTGACAAGATAAACCTGATGTTCAATAAGAAAGTTGAGATCAAAACATAGTTTAAGAAAATCTTTAATTGAGCAAAAATGAATATTGGGGGTTTCATACCATTGAAACGGAATATGTTTATTGACAGGCATTTCGCCTTTAAACATTAAATGCCAGCGATTTTGCAAAAAAGCAAAATTTGGCAACGAAACAATGGCAAACTTAGAAATTCGCAACATTTCTTGCAAAATTTTTGGTGGATTATGTGTTGCCTGAATAGTTTGGCTTAAAATTGCATAATCAAAAGATTGATTGGGATAAATTGATAAATCAGATTCAGCATTGCCCTGAATAACCGACAAACCTTTGATAATTGCCTTACTTACCAAATTTTGCGATATTTCTAGCCCAAAACTTTGCACTTGCTTGTGTTCTTGCAAAAAATGCAACAACTCGCCATCGGCACAGCCAATGTCGAGCACTTTACTTTTTTCTGAAATAAGATCGGCGATAATTTGCAAATCGTATCTAAGATGAGGTTTGTTTGGTTGGTTTTCTTGTTTATTTAGCGACATAATATTAAACAATTCCTGCTTTTAAACAATCGTGCAAATGTAAGACGCCCAAAGGTTTGTTGCCTTCATCAACCACAAAAACACTGGTAATGCTTTTTTCGTTCATTAAAGCCACTGCTTTTATTGCCAAAATGTGCTCGTTAATGGTGATGGGGTTTGTGGTCATCACTTGCTTGGCTGTTTTTTGTAAAAAATCAACACAAAAAGACCTTCTTAAATCGCCATCGGTGATGATGCCAATTAAAGCATTTTCGGCAAGCACTCCAACACAACCCAAGTGTTTAGAAGTCATTTCTAGCAACACTTCTTGCATATTTTCAGAGGCTTGCACCAAGGGAATTTGATTTTGTGTTCGCATAATGTTTGACACACTTAGCAAAGAAGTACCAATTTTGCCACCAGGATGAAAAATTTTGTATTGTTCTTGATTAAACTTTTTTTCTTCTAACAAACTCACCGCCAAAGCATCGCCCAAAACCAAAGCAAGTGTGGTTGAAGTGGTTGGAGCATTCACCAAATTAGCCTCTTGATGGGCAGGCAAAAACAAAGCAACATCGCTGGCTTTTGCCAAGGTAGAGTTGGTTTTGCTAGTGATGCCGATAATGTTGATGCTAAATCGCTTGGCAAAATGAATGATGTCGAACAACTCTTTGCTTTCGCCAGAATTTGAAATTAATATTAACATATCTTGCTTGCTTATCATACCTAAATCGCCGTGGCTAGCTTCGCTTGGGTGCAAGAAAAAAGCCGAAGTGCCGGTAGAAGCCAAAGTGGCCGCAATTTTATTGCCAATATGCCCAGATTTGCCCATGCCACTTACAATAACCTTGCCTTGGCAGTTTTTGATAAGTTCTATAGCTTGTAAAAAATTGTCATCTATAATGTTTTTTAACCTTTCTAAGGCTTCTATTTGTATGCTAATCGATTTCTTTGCCAAAGCCAAACATTGATTTTCCATAAAGATTGGTAATTAAGATTGGTAATTTCGTTATATCTTTAAACTAAAAGTATTGCAAATAAAAATTAGCTGTCAAGTAAGTTTTTGCTTGCAGTAAAAAACTGCTAAAATTATCATAGTGTTTTTATAAATTAATTTTACTTTTTTATCTTGAAAAACAAGGACATATTTCGCATTGCCAGTTTAAAAACTAAAACCGCTTATTCTTTGGTTGAGCTTTCTGTGGTTATTACCATTATGTCAATTCTTATGATGGGGGTTGCTTCTATTGTTAGCACTTCAATAAAAAAAGCTCAAAAAAACGAAACTCAAGAAAAAATGCAAATAATTTACAATTCTATGGGTAAATTTTTGCTTCGCAATCAACGATTGCCCTGCCCCGCTATGTTAAAACTTGCCGAAAGCTCCGCTGGATACGGATCTGATGACAGTATAACAAATGGCGATTGCAATAATTCGAGCCGAATATTTTCTAGCTCTGACAATAATATTTTTGTTGGTGCGGTGCCAACCAAAACCTTAGGCCTTTCTTCTGATATGGCAAAAGATGAATTTGGCAACAAAATCACCTACATTATTAGCAGAAATGCCACCATAGCAACAACAGCAACTATTTTTCCCAGCAATAATTTTAGCTTTGGATCAGCCGCAACCGATTATGCCAATCAAGTGCTTACAGTTTTAGAGTATGCAAACAATTCTGTAACCACTGATCGCACAATTACCGGTCAGGCAATTTTTGCTTTAATTAGCCATGGCAACAATCAAAACTGTGCTTATCCAGCCAATTGGGTCTCGCCAAATAGCTCTTGCCCAATTAACAATGAAGCAATAAATTCTAGCAACAAATATAATGCAAATTTTACCAATAAACAAATTATTTATAGTTCTACCGATCCTAATTTTGACGACATAGTTTTGTTTAAAACCAAAAATCAAATCGCTACCGATTTTAATGCTCACCATCTTTTGTTATGCTCGATCTCTAGTAGTGAATTTATATACTACAATACAATAGCTAACGGCGCCAGCAGAACAAGTCAACAAAGTCTATTTTACGAACAAAATTTATTTAACATCGATCAAAGCAATAGTTGTCAACTAATTTGCGGTAAATACGGTACGTTATTTTATTCACACACAACTTGCAATCTTACCCCCACTCCTTAAAATATGTATCAAAAACCAAAAAAATACAAAAATGCTTTTACTATTTTAGAGCTGGCGGTGGTTATTATTATTATTGCCATCCTTATTTTCACCACCATCAACTATTCTAACACAATGAGTGTTAATGCCAAAAATCGCATCACCAAAGATAAACTAAAAATCGTTTATCTTGCTTTAGGGCAATATTTAACAATTAACAAAAAATTGCCATGCCCAATAGAACTCACCAAACCGAAAAATGAAGTAATGTCAGCAATAATATCTACCGGTTGCAATTTATGCAACTCTAACCGATGCTACGGAGGAGTGCCTGTAAGAGATCTCGATTTATCTGCCGAACTATCCGAAGATGGTTTTGGCAACAAAATATTTTATATGGTTAATCAAGATTATCTTACCAGCAATAATTTTGGTAATAACTCAGCCACAATTAACAATAGTAACTTTACCATCTTAGAACAACTAAATACCGAACCAAAAAGAACCGTATCTGGCACTAGAGGGGCCATAGTTGTGCTAAGCAGTAGCGGAGCAAATCAGGCTTATAGCTATCGCTCCAAAAATCATCTCACCACTTGCGGTGCAATGGCCAATTGCAACTACAACAACATAAACTCTAACAATTCTTCAGAGCAAGCAAATCAAATAATAATATTTGGAACAACCATCTATCCAACCAATATTTTTGTTAATGACTACACCAGCCCTTCTTTTGATGATATTGTTTTATATAAAACCGAAGATGATTTTAGCTTTGATTTTAACCAATTTTATCTACAAAAATGTTCAGGACATACTGCAGATTTGACAGTATGCAACGATTTATCATATAATCTACAAAAAACATTGCCATGCCCTTCTCCCCCTTCACCTTCAAATATCTCTAAAAGGGCAAAATGCTATCAATCAAATCTATGTCGTTTTTTATTTGATTGCAGAATATAAACAATTTTATAAATAAACATGGTAAAAATATCTTCTTCAACAAAAAAAGCCTACACTTTGGTTGAACTATCTATTGTTTTGGTGATTATTGCCATTTTTTTATCAAGTGGCTTAAATATTTTTACCAACAATATTGTGCAAACCAAAACCGTTAATACCAAAGAAAAACTAAATATTATCTATAAATCTTTAGCCGAACACCTGATGACAAAAAGAAGCTTACCATGTCCAACACTTCTTAGCAAACCAAAAGACAGCGAAACAAGTTATGGCAATCCTAATCAAGCACCTTGCTCAAAAACAGGAGGAGTGCCAACAAGAGTTTTAGATCTACCAAGCGATATGGCAGAAGATGATTTTGGAAACAAAATTTTATATGTTGTTGACAATAGATTGATAACTAATTTTGTTGCAACCAGTTTAACAAATGGCAACGGAGATATTGATATAGGACAAGGTAGTGATGCTAATGCACCAGCTAAACCAGTTTTGTTGTTGTTAAGTTTTGGGGCAAATTCTTGCGGATCTCATAAAACCAACGGCACACAAAACACACCCAATATTTGCGATTCCACAAATGATGGCTCGGGGCAGTTTGAAAATTCCGATAACGACACCACCTTCGCCACCTCTGATACCAATCCTAAATTTGATGATTTGGTTTTAACTAAAACTTACTACGATTTTTTACAAGAGTTAAACCTTACTCACACTCAGTCGCAAGCTTATTTTAGATAATTTTGTAAATTGACATTCTAAATTACCCTTCTTGCAGAAGGGGTGGACGCGATAGCGGACGGTGTAGTGTCGGCAACCAGCACTCTCGTATTCCCTCGAAAAAACATCGGCCGAATCGGCTCCTAACACTACCCCGTCGACCTTCGGTCGCCACCCCTTCTAAAAAAGGGGAATTTTGCACCACACTTCGATCTAAATTTCCCTTCCACGGGATGGAGAATTTAGATCGAAGTGTGGTATTTATTTATGGAAATGTTATTAGCTCCATTTGTTCCAGTACTATACCACTACTTCTGATATGAGGTTGTTATAAAATGATTTTTTTGCCCCACTATCTGAATAATTGTATATATTCTTCAAAAACAAAAACTCTGTTGCGCTTAAGCCCTGTTATTTCGATTAGAATTTCAAGTTTAACAAAGTCTTCAATCAGGCGTAATGCAGTAGAGAGGCTAATTTGCAAAACCTTAGCTACATCATTGGCATCAATACTAGGGTTGCTATAAAGATACTGCAAAAACTCTTTTGCCAATGCCTGTTTTTTTCCAAGTTTAATTATTTTATGCTCAACTTCGCTTCTCAAGGCAATGATATTTTTAAAAGTTTGAATTGAATTTTCCGAAGTGTTACGCACACCTTCTAAAAAGAATTTCAGCCACTGTGTTAAATCATCATGACTTCTAACTCTGGTTAAATTGTGGTAATATAAAGATTTATTTTTTTCCAAAAAGTCAGAAAGATAAAGAGTAGGTTTATGCAACAATTGATTGGTTACCAAATACAAGGTAATCATCAAGCGTCCAATTCTACCATTTCCATCTAAAAATGGGTGAATAGTTTCAAACTGATAATGAGCAATTCCAATTTTGATTAATTGCGGAACTGCTATATTTTCATTATGAAGAAATTTTTCTAAGTCGGTCATCAAATCTTCCACTGAATCTTGATGCGGTGGAATAAAAATAGCATCTCTTAAACTTGC
>CANNFC010000031.1:7681-15459 GCA_947503755.1 Rickettsiales bacterium
ATTCATAGCTTCTACATAATTTCTTACTTCTTGCCAATCATCTTTTTTTTCTGGTTCAATATATTTGGCTTTCTGCACAGCATCATCAATATTGGTTTGCATTCCTTCAATTCGACTGCTTTTTGTACCTTCCTTCAAAATATGCATTTTGATAAAAAAATCGACATCAGGTATTAGCTGAGAAAAAGCATTTAATTCTCCTAATTTAATGTCGGCTTTGCTTAGCAATAGTTGCAATTCAGCATTATCTAGCAACCACTCTTGATTAACCAAAGTTGGCTCGAAGCTTTTATACTGATAGCGCTGGGCTAATTTTCCGGCTTTGAAATTACTGATATTCATTGTCTTTATTTAAAAGTTTTTCTGCAATTATATAATATTAATACTTGCATTTCAAGTCTTTTATGCAATTATACCATTTAAATACTTGCAGTTCAATTTTTATTAATAAAAACAAATAAATATGGATCAAGATAATGTAATACCAATAACTCCAAGCCAACTTTTTTCTGAGCTCGAAGATTTATTGTGCACAATGCCTCCTAGAAACACAATACATCATAATATTTTTGCAGTGAAAATTTTGGGTTGGCAAAATATACTTTTCTAACCAAACCTTATTAATCTAATTTTCTGTTAATTAATTTATTAAACAATTTATCAACCTCCTCATAAGAAATTTTAAACCCACCAAAAAGATTAAATAATTTATTTATAGTCGAGTATAGATTTTGAGATATTGTAGCATTGGAAGTATTTAGGTCAATTTCAAATTCATGATAAAATTCCTTTTGCTCTGCAGACCATTTTTCAATAATATATCTTCTAGGATTAGCCCATGCACTTAGCTCTCTTCCTTTTAAATTTGTCCACTTCAAGCCAAATAAAATTGAAGTATTTTCTTGATCGTAGCCCATGGCTTTCGCAAATTCTATAACGGTAGAAATTGCTTCTGCAGTTCTTAATATAGCTAAGCAAAATTCCAGTTTTGTATAAGACGATTTTGTATAAGACAAATTCTCTTCTTTATCGTCTTCCAATACTCTTAAAAGAAAAAATTTTCCGTCAGGATAAATACGCCAAAAATCTAATTCTGAACTAACAATTAGAGCCTCCCATGCATTATCAATATCAATGAAGCTTGGTCTTGATTTGCTATCGGAAAAATTACTACTATTAACCCATACAGGCCATCCAGTGTATCTTGGATTCGATCTATCTAAAAGTTCTAAAAAATCCTGATTTGTTTTATATTTTGTAAGAGCAACTCCTTTTATAATCGCTCCCACTTCCCATAAGCCACTTTCAGGAAGAGTAATTTTTCTTTCCTTAAGAACAGAATTATATCTTGCTTCGTTATTTGAAAAAAATTCCTTAATTTCCTCTTTAGCTTTCTTTGTACCTGAAGCAATAATTTCCTCTTTAGCTTTTGAAAGTTCTGTATTTAGTTTTGACATTTCTGTATTTGGTTTTGATATTTCTGTATTTAGTTTTGATATTTCTGTATTTAGTTTTGATATTTCTGTATTTAGTTTTGACATTTCTTCTCGAGTTAAATTTCTTTTAAAGAAGCTGGCAATGCTGTATTCACGGTTATAAAAGCACCTATTAAATAAATCTTGCCAATCCTTATTCTTTTTTGGTTCAGAGCTACTAACCTTACCATTTGATTCCAATGTTCTGACATAAACTGTATTAGGTTTTAACAAAATCTTCCCCTGATTATCTTTGATTTCTTTCCCATTTGTCATTACAGGATTTTGAACCCCGCCTTCTATTACAAATTCTGGGTATTTTTTATCATCACTAGGATCTTCCACAAAATTCAGTTTTAATTCAAATTTGTCTGAAACATATCTTGAAATTAAATCCTGAATTACATCAGGTTGATATTTTTTAATTGTTGCTTCACCTTCGTGTTTAGAGGAGTCTGGCTTAAGAGTTTTGTCATCATATCCTATATGGATTGATCCTCCGTTATGATTTCTTAAAGCGATTGCAGCTCTAACCAATTTTGCTTTTCCTTCGGGAGTTTCGGGGTCTATCCAATTTTTAAGTTCTGATGCAAGACTTTCACTTATGTTTTCGACTAGTTTTTTTTGATGATCATTTTCCATTTTGAAATCAACTGAAGTTTGCAAAAAAAATAATGGCGGAGGGAGGGGGATTCGAACCCCCGATATAGCTTTTCAACCATATATCGGTTTAGCAAACCGACGCCTTAAGCCTCTCGGCCATCCCTCCAAAAAAACACAACAATTAGAATTTTAGAGGTTAAAATTTAAATTGCAAAAGTAATTTTCAATAATTTTTCATTTTTAATCACCAATAGCAACACCATTTCGTCGATAATCGGCAGAACCGTAAATTTTATTTTCAGCATAATCGATATAAAAAGCTTGCACACCGCTTGGTATTGGCATTTTTACCACTTGATGACCAAGTTTTGCTAATTGCGAAGAAAGATCAACAATATCAGTGTTTTCTTCTAACTCAAGTTTTGCATTAAGAGCGATAAAATTTGGCAAAGAAATTGCTTTTTCAATATCTAGTTTCCAATCAAGAGTGGCAATTAAAACTTTCAAAACATGCTGAATAATTCTCGGACCACCAGGAGAACCGACCGCCATAATTAGCCTATTTTTTTCATCAAAAACAAAAACTGGCGACATAGAACTACGCGGACGATGATTTGGCAACACCCTGTTGGCAATTAAATTGCCCTTTTCATCAGAAGGAATCATAGAAAAATCGGTAAGCTGATTATTTAGCATAAAACCACCAACCATTATACCTGCACCAAAAATATATTCGATACTACTGGTCATTGAAACCGCATTTTTATCTTTATCGATAGCCACAAGATGACTAGTAGAGGGCTTGTCAAGATCGGCACTCATTGGTAAAATTTTTGTTTCATTAAAAACACCATAGGCAATTTTATGTTGAGTATTTTTGAAATCAATAAGCAAAGATCGTTGTTTTAGATAGTTTTTATCAAGCATTTGCTTGGTTGGCACCGAAGTAGAATCGTAGATATATTGATTTCTGTCGGCATAAGCTAGTTTTGTTGCTTCAGCAATTAAATGAATAGATTCGACAGAATTTGGTTTGTATTGAGCAAGATCAAAATTTTCGAGAATACCCAATGTTTGCAAAACCGTAACACCACTAGAACTAGGTGGCATAGTGCATATTTTGTAAGAACGATAAGTGGAGCAAAGCAATTTTCCAGAGGATGATTGATAATTTTGCAAATCAGCAAGCTCTAAAAAACCCGGATTTACAGCAGAATGCCTCACTTTATGGACAATTTTTTTAGCAATTTCACCGTGATAAAAAGGCTTAATTCCTTGATTGGCTATAGTGGTTAAGGTTTTTGCTAAGGCAAAATTTTTGATGACGGTGCCAACTGGTTTAGGATTTTTTTGACTATCATAATATATCGCCATATCAGGAAATTGCTTGAGATGAGGATATTTTTGTAAATTAACCACAATTTTATTGGTGAGAGGATAACCGTTTTTTGCCAATTTAATAGCAGGTAAAAAAAGCTTTTTCCAAGGGAGTTTGCCATATTTTTGATGAGCTTGATAAAGAGCATGCAAAGCACCGGGAGTGCCAACAGAAAGCCCGCCACCCAAAACCGAATGTAAATTTCTGGGCTGTTTTTTGTTATCAAGAAACATTTCGGCAAAAGATTTGCTTGGAGAAGTTTCTCTGCCGTTAAAATAAATATTTTCTTGGGTTTTATGATTATGATAAAGCAAAAATAAACCACCACCAATACCAGAACCTTGAGGCTCAACTAAATTTAAAACCATCTGTGAAGCAATGGCAGCATCAATTGCATTACCACCTTTTTTTAAGATTTCTGCCCCAGTTTGCGAAGCCAATTGTTCGGAAGTTGCAATTAAATATTTGTTGGCTTGAATTAATTTGCTGTTTTTATTATCACCAACAAAACCTTCGCCGTGCCAAATATCGGTAGAATATTGTGTATTTTTACAAGATATTAACAGCAAAAACAATAAACATAAAAAGTAATTAAACTTTGTTTTCATAAATTTATTTTAATAATTTAAATTTTTTTAAAACCAATACTTAATTTTGCAATCGGAATGCCTAATTTAGTGATGGTCGAAACATTTACTAAAGAATTTTCATCAATCAAAAACAACCAATCTTTGATAGTAAAATTATAAGTTTTATTACCAACCGGTATGGCTAAAACATAATCCATTATCGGTTTAGCAAACCGACGCCTTAAGCCTCTCGGCCATCCCTCCAAAAAAACACAACAATTAGAATTTTAGAGGTTAAAATTTAAATTGCAAAAGTAATTTTCAATAATTTTTCATTTTTAATCACCAATAGCAACACCATTTCGTCGATAATCGGCAGAACCGTAAATTTTATTTTCAGCATAATCGATATAAAAAGCTTGCACACCGCTTGGTATTGGCATTTTTACCACTTGATGACCAAGTTTTGCTAATTGCGAAGAAAGATCAACAATATCAGTGTTTTCTTCTAACTCAAGTTTTGCATTAAGAGCGATAAAATTTGGCAAAGAAATTGCTTTTTCAATATCTAGTTTCCAATCAAGAGTGGCAATTAAAACTTTCAAAACATGCTGAATAATTCTCGGACCACCAGGAGAACCGACCGCCATAATTAGCCTATTTTTTTCATCAAAAACAAAAACTGGCGACATAGAACTACGCGGACGATGATTTGGCAACACCCTGTTGGCAATTAAATTGCCCTTTTCATCAGAAGGAATCATAGAAAAATCGGTAAGCTGATTATTTAGCATAAAACCACCAACCATTATACCTGCACCAAAAATATATTCGATACTACTGGTCATTGAAACCGCATTTTTATCTTTATCGATAGCCACAAGATGACTAGTAGAGGGCTTGTCAAGATCGGCACTCATTGGTAAAATTTTTGTTTCATTAAAAACACCATAGGCAATTTTATGTTGAGTATTTTTGAAATCAATAAGCAAAGATCGTTGTTTTAGATAGTTTTTATCAAGCATTTGCTTGGTTGGCACCGAAGTAGAATCGTAGATATATTGATTTCTGTCGGCATAAGCTAGTTTTGTTGCTTCAGCAATTAAATGAATAGATTCGACAGAATTTGGTTTGTATTGAGCAAGATCAAAATTTTCGAGAATACCCAATGTTTGCAAAACCGTAACACCACTAGAACTAGGTGGCATAGTGCATATTTTGTAAGAACGATAAGTGGAGCAAAGCAATTTTCCAGAGGATGATTGATAATTTTGCAAATCAGCAAGCTCTAAAAAACCCGGATTTACAGCAGAATGCCTCACTTTATGGACAATTTTTTTAGCAATTTCACCGTGATAAAAAGGCTTAATTCCTTGATTGGCTATAGTGGTTAAGGTTTTTGCTAAGGCAAAATTTTTGATGACGGTGCCAACTGGTTTAGGATTTTTTTGACTATCATAATATATCGCCATATCAGGAAATTGCTTGAGATGAGGATATTTTTGTAAATTAACCACAATTTTATTGGTGAGAGGATAACCGTTTTTTGCCAATTTAATAGCAGGTAAAAAAAGCTTTTTCCAAGGGAGTTTGCCATATTTTTGATGAGCTTGATAAAGAGCATGCAAAGCACCGGGAGTGCCAACAGAAAGCCCGCCACCCAAAACCGAATGTAAATTTCTGGGCTGTTTTTTGTTATCAAGAAACATTTCGGCAAAAGATTTGCTTGGAGAAGTTTCTCTGCCGTTAAAATAAATATTTTCTTGGGTTTTATGATTATGATAAAGCAAAAATAAACCACCACCAATACCAGAACCTTGAGGCTCAACTAAATTTAAAACCATCTGTGAAGCAATGGCAGCATCAATTGCATTACCACCTTTTTTTAAGATTTCTGCCCCAGTTTGCGAAGCCAATTGTTCGGAAGTTGCAATTAAATATTTGTTGGCTTGAATTAATTTGCTGTTTTTATTATCACCAACAAAACCTTCGCCGTGCCAAATATCGGTAGAATATTGTGTATTTTTACAAGATATTAACAGCAAAAACAATAAACATAAAAAGTAATTAAACTTTGTTTTCATAAATTTATTTTAATAATTTAAATTTTTTTAAAACCAATACTTAATTTTGCAATCGGAATGCCTAATTTAGTGATGGTCGAAACATTTACTAAAGAATTTTCATCAATCAAAAACAACCAATCTTTGATAGTAAAATTATAAGTTTTATTACCAACCGGTATGGCTAAAACATAATCCATTTTTACAGCATTGCCATATTGCTGACCTTTGGCAGTTTTTACCACATCAGAAGCAGTGGCGGTAAAGTTGTGATCGTCGTGCACGGTAAGTTGCCAAATTCTTTCTTGTTTTTCATTGTCGTTAAATAAAAAATGTTCTTGCAAAACACCGTTATTTTCTTGCCAAGATCCGTGCATTTTAACTGTAAAAGTTCGAATGACCTTTCCTTGCCAGTTTTGCAAAACACCGTAAGCCTCAAGATTGCCATTAAAGTATTTTCGAACATCAAATTTAGGAGTGTTATTTTGATAAATCTTAATGTTTTGCGAAGAGCAACCAGATAAAAAAAACATAGAGATAGTAAAAATTGTTGATAAAACAAAGAAGAAAAAAGGGTATTTTATTGATTTTATCATAGATTTATGAATTAAAAATTAACGAACTCCTATGATTTTGTGAGTTTGTAAAGATAAAATATAGCCGTATCGATTGCAAATGTCAATTGCTAAATTTAAATTATCTAAATTTTTTTGTGGGCAATTTTCATCTATCGGCTGAACATAAATAGGAATAGCAAAATCAGATAAATCAGCAAAAACCTTTTCATAACCCAAAAAATGATGAGAAACCACAAATTTAAAGGCAGAAACACAGCTTTGCCACCAAGGTTGAATTTTAAAATTTTTATTTTGATTATTTTTAGGAGAGCAAATTATTTTTACCGCCGAAGGAAGTTGACGATAAAAAGTGCCGTTAGTTTCTATTTGCACCAAAAAATTTTTATCGATTAATTTTTGACATAAAAACTCAATTGTTTGTAACATTGGTTCACCACCAGTAATCACAACCAATTTTCTTATTTGTTGCTGATTTTCGTTGCAAGAAAGTTGCTGTATTTTTTCTAAAATTTCATCAACATTAATTGCTTGATAACTATCAAATTCGGTGTCGCAAAACAAACACTGCAAATTACACCCGCCCAATCTAACAAAAACAGCCGGCCAACCAACAAATAAGCCTTCACCTTGAATGGTGGAGAATATTTCTTGAATATGTAAAGAATTTGGGTTATTATGTGGTTTATAAATTCTATTTTTACCAAACATTTTTATTGGTTTTTAGTGATTTTTGATTATCATCTTCACTTTCATGAGCATCGTTTTGCAAAAAAGACTCTATCGCTTTTCTAATAAAATAACTCTTTGATCTTTCATATTTTTGACATAAAATATCTAGCGAATCTAAAAGATCAACGGGGATTTGAGCAGAGATAGTAATAAATTTTTTTTCCATATCATTGAATTTTATATTGTTTTTAGATGTGTAATACCATTTCCACTAATTAAAATAATCTTATGGGTTTTCACATTCTCACAAAACATTTTTGAGATAAAAACTTTAAAAAACGATTGCCTGTATATCAATACAGGCAGAGGCTTTTTGAATAAATAACTAGTCGTGCTATCGCAACGATAACGAAATATTATGTTTAGTCGTGCTATCGCAACGA
>CANNFC010000032.1:0-15243 GCA_947503755.1 Rickettsiales bacterium
GGTTGAGTCAAAGAATTCTTTAATAAGAAACTATTTAGCTCGTTTTAACAGAACAACTAAGAGATATTCCAAAGCTTTTGATATGATTTTTAATTCAATTTTCTTATTTTTTAATAGAAAACATTTAGAAACTATACTTATCTAACAATACCTTATAACAAAATAAATGATGCTTACAACAATATTAATAAGCTCATAGACAAATATTCATCTGAAAACAATAAAGAAATTAGAGAAATTATGCTAAATTTTATATTTCTTTTTGCAGTTGAAAAAAATAAATCTAATGAAGAAATGATTATAATTGATTTTAATAAAGAGTCTTATCAACAAAATATTCAAAATATGGATAATTACATTAAAAAACTTGATAAAAAACTATGACAAAACTTAAAGATAAAAATACTATATTTTGTATAGAAAAGGTTTTCGTGAAACTTCTAGGGTAGTGTTTGCAAGCAGATCTCGATCTAAATTCCCCTTCGTTAGTGCATGTAATATCCGAGCACAACTTTTTGTGAGAGAAATATAAAAAAACTGGGGCAAAATTCCCCTTTTTTAGAAGGGGTGGCGACCGAAGGTCGACGGGGTAGTGTTGGGAGACGATCTCAGATGATGTTTCGAGTCGCACACATCCGAGTGCTGGCTGCCTACACTACCTTGGTCTTTTTTGCTATCGCAAAAAATCCACCCCTTCGTTAGTGCAGGGAATTCTGACCGAGAACCTCTAATAACGGACCAAACCCCATAGCTTATATTTTAATGGGTAGAATAATCATATTTAAGCCTTTCATATGCAGTTTTCGTTGCATTACATAGGGGGTATGGTTAAACAATAATTGTTGTAAAGAGTTTTCTTGTTCGAAAACAAATTTTGTGCCGAAAAATATCACATTTTCATAGTCTTTTACTACTCTGTCGGTGAGTTGAGTGAGTTTTTCGATGGTGTCAGTATCGTAGCCAATATAGGCTTTGCTGAATTTGCCTTGAGAATTGCAGTATTTTTTGTATTTGTTGATAATTTGCTTGGTTTTTCTTCGCATTTCTCGCCAAACCTTTTCTTCTTGTAAAATGTTGGAATTTAATTCGCCTACCGTTACAAATAAAAAGTTTTCAAAAACATTGGGAAATAATTTTTTAATTTGCAATAAACAATTCATACCACTGCCAAAAGTTTGGTCAACAATAATGGCGGCGGTTTGAGCTTTTTTATTAACCGTTTCAATTAAAATATTTTCTGGTAAATTTGCTTGCGGATCTTCTAAAAATTCTAGCTCTTTTCTGATAAGATTATGTCGAAATCGGGCATAAGTGTTGCGAATAAACAAACCAATTGCCACAAAACAAGAAGTGATAACAATGGTTATCCATCCGCCATCGTGAAATTTTTCGTAGATAGTAACCAGCAAAATGCCAAAGCAAACTACAAAACCAAGCAAAGAAATGCTGATTTTTTTTAGCCACTGTTTGTTTTTATAGCGACTGCGAAACCAATAAATAGTTAAACCAAGTAAAGATAAAGAAAAAGTAATAAAAACATTGATAGAATATAACACCACCAAAATATGCACAGAACCGTTGGTGATAAAAAGGGTAGCAATGGCGGTAATTGCCATAAAACAAATGCCGTTTTTTACCACCAATCGACTAGAAAGAGAGCTAAACGATTTTGGCATCCAATCATCAGAAGCCATATTAGCAATCACATTAGGGCCTGCCAAAAAACCAGAATTGGCAGCCACAACTAACAAACCAGCCTCAAACATCAAAAAAATTGGCACAATAAATTTACTCATCTCAATATCACCAATAAACCAACTGCCTGTAATCATATAAAAAGCGGTGGCATTAAGGGTTTGACCTTCTATTTTGTTGATGCCCCAAAGTAGATAAATAAGGATAATGCCAACCGCCATAAAAGCCAAAGAAATTGCCAATAAAAACATAGTAATTTTAGCATTTTTTACTCTTGGTTCTGCCAAAGTATTAACATTGTTTGAGACCGCTTCAAGACCAGTGTAGGTGCCACCGCCCATTGAAAAAGCTTTAAGAAAAATAGAAGCAATAAAAACCCAACCAGCAATAGAGGCGGTTTGCTGTATTTCGTGGTTTGCCTTGGTAAACAACATAGGTAAGGCATAACTTCGGGCAATGATGCCATGCACAACAATAAAAATATGAGTAAGGATAAAGCCTAAAAATATTGGTAGCAAGAATTTAATGGATTCTTTCATACCCCTTAAATTTAAAAATGCTAATAAACCAATTAAAAAAACCGCCAAAAATAGTTTAATTACTTTAAATTCAGGCGGTAAGAAGCTAAAAATCGCATCGATACTGCTGGCAATAGAAATAGAAATGGTTAAAACATAATCAACAATTAGTGCCGAGCCCGAAACCAAGCCTGCATATTTGCCTAAAAGCCTAGTGGCAACACGATAACCGCCACCGCCATTAGGAAATAGCTCAATTACCTGGGTATAGGCATAAGAAATAATAAAAACAGTTAAAGCGGTAGCGATTGCCAAATAAATCGCCAGCTCTTCGTGCATTCCAAGAGCAATAAAAGCCTCTTCTGGACCATAACAAGAAGATGATATGCCGTCGGCACCCAAGCCAACCCAAGCTAAAAAAGCCACTAAAGAAATGCTGTGCCTTGATTCTTTATCAAAAAAATTACGCGGGGCACCAAGAGCGAATTTGATTAGCTTGGTAAGCATAGTTAAAAATTATATAGTTTAGCCATATCAAGCATTCGAACCGAAAAAGCCCATTCGTTATCATACCAAGAGCAAACTTTCACAAAGTTATTTGCTAAAACTTTGGTTTGAGTGGCATCAAAATTTGAACTAAATTTATTGTGATTAAAATCTATTGAAACCAAAGGCTCAACCACATAACTCATAATGCCTTTTAGCTGATTTTGGGAATAATTTTGCATAATGTTGTTGATTTCTTCTATGCTAGTGTTTTTGCTGGCAAGAAAATTTAAATCAATCATAGAAACATTGGGAGTTGGCACTCGAATAGCCACACCATCGAGCTTGCCTTTCATTTCGGGCAAAACTAAACCCAAAGCCTTGGCGGCACCTGTAGAAGTAGGAATCATAGACATTGCACAAGCCCTAGCCCTTCTTAAATCGGAGTGAGAATTATCGACAATGTTTTGATCGTTGGTATAGGCATGAATGGTGGTCATCAAGCCTTTTTCTATGCCGATTTGTTGATGCAAAGCCCAAACAACCGGAGCCAAACAATTAGTGGTGCAAGAACCGATAGAAATAACCAAATCTTCATTCTTTAATTGTTGATGATTGACCCCATAAACAATGGTTTTTACTGCATCTTCTTTGGCAGGAGCAGAGATGATTACTCTTTTTGCCCCAGCAGTGATGTGTTGATAAGCATCTTGATATTTGGTGAAAGCGCCAGTGCATTCAAAAACAATATCGATATCGAGCTGTTGCCAAGGAAGTTTTTTGGGATCTCTTTCGTTAAATAACAAAATATTTTGTTGATTAATGCTAATTTGATTGTCAGAAATAATTTGCACCGGCTGATAAAATTTGCCGTGCACAGAATCGTATTGAGTGAGGTGTTGTAGAGTTTTAACCGAAGAAGAGCCGTTGATAGCCACCAACTCTATATCGTTGAGAAAATTTTCTTCATAAATAGCCCTGACGATAGCTCGACCTATTCTGCCAGCACCATTAATAGCAACCTTTTTTTTTCTAGACATAAATAAATAAAAGATTATGATTGATTTTATTAAATTTTTGATAAATTTTAATGTTAGAAAATAATAAGTCATTAACTTTATTTGCATTTTATGTTGTTTTTTGTTTATTTTTTGCCGATAGTCTTAATTTTTTTAGGCTTGATTACTGTGATTTTTTCTTTAGATATCGCAAAAAAAATAATTGCTGTGCCGATAGTTTATGCCAGCTCTCTTTTGCTCATTTTCTTTTTATTGAAAAATAACAATTTTTTTGAAGAAAATTTAATTAATTTTCTGATTGCAGTGGCTTTAATTTTTGCCACCAGTCTTATCTTTGGTTTTTATTTGACAAAAAAATTACCAAATTGTTAAAAATTGTGGTATTATACCAATTCCATAAATAAATACCGCACTTCGATCTAAATTCTCCATTCCGTGGAAGGGAAATTTAGATCGAAGTGCAGTGCAAAATTCCCCTTTTGTAGAAGGAGTGGAGACCGAAGGTCGACGGGGTATTGTTGGGAGACGATCGCCGATGATATTTCAAATAGATAACACCATGTTTCACAACACTACCCCGCACCACTTCTCGCGGCCACCCCTCCAAGGGAAGGGTAATTTAGATCGAAGTATGGTTTTAATTAGTGGAAATGGTATAAATTATTTTTTGCGGTTTTTTTGCAAATATATTTCATATAAATCGGGTCTTTGTTTTTTGGTGATGAGCTCTGCTTGTTCTTTTCGCCACTGATTGATTTTTTGATGATGACCAGAAAGCAAAACCTCTGGTACCGACATATTTTGCCATAAAGCAGGTTTGGTATATTGCGGATATTCTAGCAAATGCTGGTAAGCATTGCAATTTTGATTATTGCCAAAACTCTCTTCTAGCAACGATTCGCTCTTACCTAAAACATGGGGCAAGCATCGCAAAATCGCATCAATCATCACATAACAAGCCATTTCGCCACCAGACAAAACATAATCGCCAATAGAAATTTCTTCAAAATTTAACAAATCAATAGCTCTTTGATCGACACCTTCGTATCGACCACACAAAATAGCAATATTGCTTTCTGTAGCTAGTTGATAAGCCATTTCTTGACGAAAAACCTTGCCTCGAGGAGAGAGATAAATTAATTTAGTGTTAGGCTTAATATTTTGCGAAACCGCACTATGAACCACTTCTGGTTTAATTAACATACCGCTACCACCGCCATAAACAGTGTCATCTACCGTTCCTCTAGCATCGGTTGCATATTTTCGCATATCGATTGCTTGCAAAGACCATAAGTTTTTTATCAGAGCAGAACCTGTGATAGATGTGGCAAGTGGCCCTGGAAAAAGCTGGGGAAAAAGAGTAAAAATCTGTAAATTAAGCATAAAAATAATAGTATTAATATAATTTTCACTAATTAAAACCACACTTCGATTTAAATTACCCGCCCCTTGGAAAGGGTGGCGACCGAAGGTAGACGGGGTAGTGTTTGGAGAAGATCCACCGATGATATTTCGAAAGAATTCTACCGTGTTTCACAACACTACCCAAGCCCGCTATCGCGGCCACCCCTTCTACAAGAAGGGGAATTTAAATCGAAGTATAGTTTTAATTAGTGGAAATGACATAAGAACAATGGGGGCAATTTTTATTTTTTTGCAATAACAAAGATTTTTGTTTTTGTTGAAGAAAATCAAATACTAACATTTTATTAAAAACACCCAAGTGCAAATCAAGTAAATATTTAATAACTTCCATTGCCTGCATTGAGCCAACAATGCCAGCAGTGGCACCTAAAATGCCTTTTTCGGTCAAAGGTAAATCGCACTTGCTGGTTTGAATATTAGGATTAAAACAAGCATAACAAGGATTTTTTTTATTTGGTTTAAGTAAAGCAAGCTGACCGCTAAAAGCTTTCACCGCCCCAAAAACCAGCGGTTTTTCTAGTTGGCAAGCAACATAATTGATAATAAAACGGGTGTAAAAATTATCGGTAGCATCAACCGCAATTTCGCAATCAGACATTGTGGCAACAAGATTTTCAACATTAGCTTGTTTATTGATTAAAGTTAAATTTAAACTAGGATTAAGAGCTAATAATTTTTCTTTGGCACTAAAAATTTTTTCTTGTTGTAAATTAAGATGATTATGTAAAATTTGTCGGTTTAAATTAGAAAGCTCTACTTTATCGTAATCAAAAAGTATAATATTGCCAATGCCACTAGCAACCAAATAATAAAGCACCGCCGAACCCAAGCCACCGGCACCAACCACCAAAACCGTAGAATTTTGTAATTTTTTTTGACCACTTTCGCCAATTTCTGGCAAAATTATTTGACGTAAATAAAGTTGTTGTTGATAATCAGAAACATTGGTTATTGCCATGGTTAATATTTTTATTAATTAATCTCGGAGCAATTCGTTGATAGAGGTTTTTGAGCGAGTTTTAGCATCGACTCTTTTCACAATTACCGCACAATAAAGAGCGGGAGAATTATTATTGCCAGAAGGAAAACTTCCTGGCACCACCACTGAATAGGCAGGCACTTTACCATAAAAAATTTGCCCACTTTGACGATCGATAATTTTCGTTGAAGCCCCAAGATAAACCCCCATAGACAAAACCGAACCTTGCTCAACAATCACCCCTTCTGCCACTTCACTTCTGGCACCAATAAAACAATCATCTTCGATGATTACAGGATTTGCCTGCAAAGGCTCTAAAACACCGCCAATGCCCGCTCCGCCAGAAATATGGCAATTTTTGCCAATTTGAGCACAAGAACCCACAGTTGCCCAAGTATCTATCATAGTTCCGCTATCTACAAAAGCACCAACATTAATAAAAGATGGCATCAATATCACTTTTTCACCAATAAAAGCGCCTTTTCTGACCAAGGCCCCTGGTAATGCTCGAAAATTAGCCGATTCAAAATCGCCACTTTGCCAATCGGAGAATTTTAATTTAACTTTATCATAAAATAAAATGTTATCGCCTTGGCTTGCTTGTTGCTTGCTTAAATAATTTTGATTCAAACGAAAAGAAAGTAAAATCGCTTGCTTAACCCATTGATTAACTTGCCAAGAATCTGCTGTTTTTTCGGCAACTCTAATTTTGCCAGCATCAAGCATATCAATGGTGGTGGCAACAGCTTGTTTTATTGATTGCAATTCGACCACATCGGTTGGCAAACCGCAGGTAAAAGCTTGATTGATTATTTGTTGTAAAGATTGTGACATAAAAAAATTTATAAAGAGATTAACGAAGTTTCTTTGGCTAATTTTTTATATTGCTGATATAAAACTTGATTACCTAAATTTTTGTAAGAATAAGATAACAGCAGATAGGCTTGGGAGCTTTTTTCAATTTGTAAAAATTTTAGCAAATATTCGCAGGCAGAAGAAAAATCGGAGTTTTTAAAAGCAGTATAAGCCAAGGCAAAATCGCCAAAAATACCAGAGTTTTTGCTAAATATTTTAGCAATTTTTAATTGCTTTTGATAAAGATTTTTTTTGTGTAAAAAATAGTGGAGCTTAATGAGGTTATAAGTAGGGTTTTTATCAAAAAAACTTTGTAAATAATTGTTGGCAATAATTTTTAAACCCAAAGATAAATAGCTTTTAATGATAATTTTTTGTGCTAAAAACAAGTTTGGCGACAATTTTAAAGCTTTTGTGGCGATTTTAATTGCTAGCAAGTTTTGTTTATTTTTAAAATACTGACAAGCTTTTTCGGCTTTTACTTTGGCAACATCAAAATCAATTATCAGATGATTTTTAGCAATAATTTCTTTCTTTTCATCAATCAATTTTTGCAAAGATTGCCACATATTATTTTGCTGGTAAAGCTTGATTAAACTTGCAATGGTTGGCAAATGAAATGAATCGATTTCAAGAATTTGATTGGCATAAACAATGGCAGATGATTGATGATTTTGTTGTAAAGCTTGTTTTAATTGAGCATAAAGAGTCAAAACTTTTGCATAATGACTGTGATTAGAAATTTTTTGCAAATGTTGTTTTGCCAAAGAAAAATCTTGACAAGCAAAAGCGATTTTTGCTTGTAAAACCAAATTTAAATCTTGATTTTTAATGTGAAAATTAAAATCTTGGTAATGAAACTTGGCTAAATCGTATTTTTCATTTTGCAAAGCCAACAAAATGTTGGTTAGACTATCAAAACCCTTTAATTGTCTTTTTAAACTTTGTTCGATTCTTTTGGTGTAGGTTTTTTTGAAAAAAGTCTTCAATAAAAAAGGAAATTTTATTGCAAGAAAACGAAGTAACAAATGAAAAATAAAAGTAAAAAAGAAAAAAGAAAGAATAAGAATTAAAATTGCACTAAACACATCGGTGCTTACTTGATAATCAAGCCATTCAATAACAATTTTGCCATTATTATCGAGAATAACACTAAAAAAAATGCTAAGCGAAGCTATAACAATGAAATACCAAAAAATTTTTAACATTTAAATTAGATCTTTAATAATTTTCATAATTTCTTGATCAGCCTTTTCTATTTGTTGCATTGTTTTTAAATGCTGATAAAAACTGGCTAGTTCTGGGTTTTCTGTTCGATTTAGAGCTAAAAATAGTTGCAAAGCTAAATTGTAGTTTTGTTGTTTTATAGCTAATTCGATTTGGTTTATTTTGTCGTCGATGCTGTTTGCTTGGGCATTTTTTATTTTGCGAAAAACTATAAATTTTGTTATTGTTGCTTTTATTTTATCAAAAAAATTTGGCTCACTGCTTTGATTTTGCAACAACTGAAAATGTGGGATAATTTTTTGCAATTCAAGTAGTAGTTGATTTTGGTTAATAAAATTAGGCAAAGCAGACTTAATGATGTCGATATTGCCTTGCAAATCTGGATTTTCGGTGAGCAATAATTCGATTGTACTGATGTGTTGCAATATATTTTGAGAAGATGTGCTTTCTGAGTTATTGAAAATTTTTTGATGTAATTCAAAATAACTGATGGCTATTTTTGAAATTTGCTGGCGATTTTGATATTTTATTAATTCTTGGTTGAGATCTTTGATTTTATTATATAGATCTTGTATTTGCACCTGATTTTTTACCAATAATTGATAAATAAATTCTGGGCCTTTTTCTTTGATTTCGGCAAAGTTTAGCTCATCGAGGTTAACCTTTTTGTGATGATCTTCAGAAAGAAAAAATAAATCTTCTTCGAATGGGGTTTTATTTGGTTTTGATTGTTTATTTTGCAAGAAAAAACTATAGGCAAAATAAGCAAAAACTATCAAAATTATTGCCACAGCAACATTTTTAAAAAAAGCAATTAAGAGTGCTTTTTTATTGGGCTTTGTTAATTCTGGCTCTAAAGACATATTATTTTTATAATGTAAAAGTTAAAACCCGACAAAAACCATAATTTTTTGCCAAAGTTGCCACTTTTTGACTAATGCAGTAAATATTAGTGTGCATCAATTTATCTTGCAAGCGATTGTTTTGCATTTTATGAAAAAAAGCAAGCAAAGAATTGCTAGAAAAAATAAAAATTTTATCAAAATCATCGGTTGTTAAAAATTGTTGCAAACTATCAGAAAAAAAATCGCTAGAAGTTGTTGTGTAGGCTAAAAAATTGCTTACTTTAATATATTTTTTTGCCAAAACAGCCGAAAAATCAACAGTACTTTCTGGGCCGTGCAAATAAATCAAGTGTTGATCTTTTAATAAACCGCAATGTTGTAAAATTATTTCAAGTAGTTTTTCTGCCCCAAATTCGGCAGGAGAAAAGACATTTTGATAACCCAAGGCAATAATTTTTTGAGCGGTATTTTTGCCTACAGTGAAAATTTTAATATTTTTATTTAAAAATGAATTTTGCAAAGGCAAAAGGGCATTTTGACTAGACACAATAATGCCATCAATATTTTTTTGCTGATGCAATAAAAAATTTTCTATGGCAAGTGTGTTGATTTTGCTGATCTTTAACAAAGGTTCGTAAAAAACTAAATCTTGATCTAAAAATAGCGATGGATCAACTAAATTGGTGCTGGTAA
Source organism: Rickettsiales bacterium (assembly GCA_947503755.1). Classification (GTDB taxonomy): domain Bacteria; phylum Pseudomonadota; class Alphaproteobacteria; order Rickettsiales; family UBA1997; genus CAILUF01. Next base: position 9,743 of record CANNFC010000032.1, read on the forward strand.
TTAAAATTTTTGCCATTAATTGTTATTTATACTTTTTCAATATTTTTGGTAGCATTAATTCCTTGCACTTCCATCATGATGTCTTTGGCAATTGGGGCCGCCGCCATTGAGCCACTTTTGCCATGCTCAACCACCACAGAAACCGCATATTTTGGGTCGTGCACTGGGGCATAGCCCACAAAAATAGCATGATTGGCATAGGTAATCGCTTCTTCTTTAGTCATTTCTTTTTCTCTTTTAGAAATTACTTGCGAAGTGCCAGTTTTGCCAGCCATTTCAAAACCCGCCAGATCTATTCTTTTGCCATAGGCCGTGCCACCTGGTTGATTCATCACTTTTCTCATACCTTCTTGCACAATTTTTAGATGTTGTTTATTGATTAAAGGCTTATTTTGCAAAGCATCGAATTGTTTAAAAATATTATTATTTCTAATTAAATAAGGCTTAATCGGAATGCCACCATTCGCCAACCTAGCAGTAATAACCGCCATTTGCAGTGGGCTAGCCAAAACATTGCCCTGCCCTATGGAGGTGTTTAAAGTGTCGCCCTTCACCCAAGGTTGTTTAAAAACCTTTTTCTTCCATTCTTCTGTTGGCACCAAGCCAGATTTTACCCCGCTTAAACTAATATCAAATTTTTCGGCATAACCAAAATTTTTTGCCATAGCGACAATTTTTTCGTAACCAATTTGACTGGCGATAGTAAAAAAATAGGTATTGCAAGAATGCATAATGGCATCAATCAAATTAAGAGAGCCGTGTCCTTCTTCTTTCCAGCAGTGAAAAGTTCTTTTGCCTAATTGATAAGAACCGTTGCAAAAAACATGATTATTAGGATTGTAGCCGTTTTCAAGAGCGGCCAAAGCAACCATTAGTTTAAAAGTTGAACCTGGAGCATAAAGAGCCGAAATTGGCTTGTTGTTGAGAGGTTTTTTAGGATCAGAAGTGAGCTGTTGCCAATATTCTTTTGAAACTCCTTCAACAAAATTGTTGGGATCAAACGAAGGAGAAGAAGCATAGGCCAAAATTTCGCCTGTTTTTACATCGATAACCACTACCGAAGCAGTGTCGTTTTTGATTCGTTCGGTTACAAATTTTTGCAAACCAAAATTAATGGTAAGATTAATTCTTGAACCTTCGACATATTGCTTGTAATCTAGGGTGCGAAGCGGAACTTCGTGCACATTAACCTCAACATATTTAATGCCATATGTTCCTCTTAATGCAAAATCAAAAGTTTTTTCAATGCCAAAAGAGCCGATGCGAAAATCGGGGTGCATAAATAGATTTTTATTATTTTCGGCACCAAGATTGTCGGTTGGCAATTTTTCGATTTGTTTTTCGGAAGGTAAAGAAACATAACCCAAGAAATGAGCGGTTTCGTAAGGGTAAGGATATTTTCTGATAATGCCACTTTCAATCGAAATGGCAGGCAATAAATGAGCATTGCTTTCTATTTTTGCCATATCATCCCAGTTTAAATTATCGATGAGAGATATGATATTTTTTCTTTTACCGGCTTTAATTTTATTGTGAAAAACTTGTTTTTGTTGCAAGGTAAGATCGAGTATTTCTGCTAGTTTGTCGATAGCTTGATTGAGATTGTGTTTTTTACCTAAATAGACCAATAAACGAAAATTACTTTCGTTTTTGGTGAGTGGCAAGCCATAACGATCAAAAATAATGCCTCTTGGAGAGGGGTTAATTAAAGCTCTAATGCGGTTGCTATCGGCTTGAATGCTATATTGGTTGTGTTTCCAGATTTGCAAATAACCTAGTCTTAGCAATAAAAAAGAAGTAAGCACAGATTGACCTATTCCTAAAATAAATACTCGGCGATTAAATATTTTGTTTTTTCTAATATCTCTTAGCATAAATTTTTATTGCTGAATTTTATCAAGGAAAAAATCAAAAAATTTATGCACAAAAGCATAAGCTATCATTGAAATTACGGTTTGGATAAGAATTGGTTTAATTGCTAAAAAACTACCGTTTAACAAAGAAATCATCAGCCATTTAAGCAATAAAAATAAAAAGCAAAAAAAGGCAAATTGTTGCCAAATTTGCCTAAAATTTTCTTTCAACAAAACACGATTATTGATAGTAAAAAAAATTTTTACTATAATAATGTAGCAAAAAGAAGTAACTCCTAAGTTGATATTGTTAATAGAATCGTGCCAAATGCCTACAAAAAAAATAAAAGGAAAACTAAAAATATTGCGAAAAACCGCAAAATAAAAAATTGCCATCACTTCAAGTAACGGAAAAAAATAATTAAAACCAGCGATTTTTATGTTGTTAACATTGATAATGCTAAGAAAAATAACCAAGAGATAAATATAGATATTTTGCCAAACCGATTTAGATTCTGTCATAACAAGTCATAAGAAGAATTAATTTAAAAACAAAAATTTTAAATCTTAAAATTGATTTTTTCAATAATTTTATTGTTATTTTAACTAATTAGCTATAAAATTTATCTTTAATCAATACTTAAAGGCACTGTTGCATCCCAAATTTGTTTTAATTTTTTGCCATTTTTGGTATAAATTTCAGCTATTTTTAGCCTAATATGCTTAATATGAGGCTAAAAATAACTAAAATTTCTCCTCAAAACTAGCAAAAAATTAAAACAAATTTGGGATGCAACAGTGCCTTAAAATTATGCTACCCTTATTATGTCATTCTTAAATATTTTTGCCAAATCAAAAATTGGCGATCAATTAAAAAATAGTTCACAAAAAATTTCTAGTTTTGTTAGTCAAATTTTTACCCATAAAAAACTAGATCACGAAACCCTACAAGAGCTAGAAGACACTCTAATTATCAACGATTTGGGCACAGAAGTTGCCAAAAAAATTGTGCAACAATTAAAATCACAAAAATTCGAAAAAAATCTCACCACTAACGAAATCAAAATTTTTCTCGCTTCAGAAATAGAAAATATTTTGCTAAAATGTCAAAAACCACTTCCCATCAACGATAGCCAGTCAACCCAAGTGCTGGTTTTTAATGGCATAAACGGTGCTGGCAAAACCACCACCATCGGCAAAATTGCCTACAACCTTAAACAACAAGGCAAATCGGTGTTAATCGCCGCCTGCGACACTTTTCGAGCTGCGGCCACTTCGCAACTTTCTGCTTGGGCAAGTAAAGCTAATTGCCAACTGGTTTTGCCACTTAAAGACCAAGAAGATCCCGCTTCGGTAGCTTATCGTGCCTTAGATTTAGCTCAGCAACAAAAAATCGATGTTTTGTTAATTGATACCGCAGGCAGATTGCATAACAAACAAAATTTAATGGATGAGCTAAAAAAAATCAACAATGTCTTAAAAAAGCTAGATCCATCGGCACCGCACTGCAATTTGTTGATTATCGATGCCACCAGCGGTCAAAATGCCAAAAACCAAACCGAAACTTTCAATAAAATTATTGGCATTGATGGCTTAATCATCACCAAACTCGATGGCACTTCGAAGGGCGGTATTGCAGTTGCTTTAGCACATGATTTTGCCAAGCCAATTTTTGCCATTGGTGTGGGCGAAAAAATTACCGATCTTCAAGAATTTAATGCCAAATCTTTCACTTATGCTTTGCTTGATATCGAAAATAGCTAAACTCGGCATATTTTTTTTACTAATATTTGCCAGCAAAAGTTATTGTGCCGACTTTTCTTATGTGTTAAGCTTGTTTGAAAAACCCAAATATCCTGCCAATTTTTCACACTTCGACTATGTCAACCCCGCCGCCAAACAGGGCGGAACAATTAGGTTTGCCAGCGAAGGAGGCTTTAATTCTCTTAATCCCTTTTTGCTAAAAGGCACTTCTGCCGAAGGTTTATCTTATCTCTACGACACTCTCACCGAAGCTAGCGAAGACGAACTAGGAGTAAGATATGGTTTGGTTGCCAAAGAAATGAAATTAGAGCCCAACAGCCTCGAATTCAAACTCAACAAAAAAGCCTACTTTCACGATCAGCAACCAATTACCGCCGACGATGTTTTGTTTACTTTTCAAACCCTCCTAACACACGGTCACCCCGCCTATCAAATGCAATTAAAACAAATAAAAAATGTTAACATCATCAATAAACATCACATTAAGTTCGAATTTCAAACCAATCATCATCGCGATTTAGCTTTGTTTGTGGCATCTTTGCCAGTGTTGCCTAAACATTATTATCAACAGCACGATTTTTCACAAACCACTTTACAGCCACTCGTTGGCTCTGGCCCCTATAAAATTAAAGAAATCAAGCCAAATTACCATATTATTTACGAAAAAAACAAAAATTATTGGGCAAAAAATCTGCCCGTCAATAAAGGCAAATACAATTTTGATGTTATTTGGTTTGATTATTATCGAGACAACAATGTGTTAATTGAGGCTTTTAAAGCCCAAAAATATGATTTTCGCCAAGAAAACATTGCCAGAAACTGGGCTAAAGCCTACAATTTTCAAGAAAACAGCAATAATATCATCAAAACCGAAATCACCCACTCTTTACCTGCCCCAATGCAAGCTTTTGTGTTTAATTTAAGAAAACCAAAATTTCAAGATATCGCCTTGCGAAAAGCCCTCAATTATGCTTTTGATTTTTTGTGGCTACAACAACATATTTTTTATGGTTCCTACCAAAAAACCACTAGTTTTTTTGCTAATTCTAATTTTGGTTATCAAAACTTTTTTTTACCAACTGGCAGTAAAGACGGCTTTAACAGGCAAAACCTTTTATTAGCTCAGCAAATTTTAGAAAATGCCGGCTATAAAGTTTTGGATAATCAATTATTTGACCAAAATCAACAACCAGTAAGCATCGAATTTTTAATCGACAGCAAGGCTTTTGAAATGGTGGTGGCTTCTTTTGCCAACAATTTAAAAAAACTCGGCATTCAAACTAAAATTAAATTTGCCGAAGAAAATCAATATCAACAAATGTTAAATAATTTTAATTTTGATATCGTGGTTGGAGTTTTTCCACAAAACACACTACCTGGTGCCGAACTTTATAGCTATTTTCACTCTTCACAAAGCAACATAAAAGGTGGCAGAAATTTATTGGGCTTGCAAGACAAAAAAATAGATAATTTGGTTGAAAAAATCGCTGTTGCAACCAACAAAAATCACATACAGCAACTTTGTCAACAACTCGATAAATATTTGCTTGAAAATTATTTTGTCGTTCCGCATTGGCATAACAACACTTATCGCATTTTATATCGCAACATTTTTTCTATGCCAAAAAACAAACCAAAATATTCTCTTGGCCTCGACACCTGGTCGATGATTTAAAAAGTTAGAAATGCCAGACTACAACAACAAGAAGTAGAGGAGCCATCAATAATACTGATGGAATTATTAGGGGCCTGATCTTTTACAAAAGATTTTATTAATTTGCGAAATCGGTCATCATCAAGTACTAAATTTGCTACTACTGCTTGATGCAAAAATTCTATCACTGATTGATTTCCATATCGAAATAATGTTTTATAAGATTCTTT
>CANNFC010000033.1:0-8110 GCA_947503755.1 Rickettsiales bacterium
TTTTTGTATTTTAGTGTTATTAAATTGATATTTATTTTCTTTGCATAAAAAGACGATATCTTTCGCCAATTCAAGGGTTTTCTTATGTTTTGTGTTTAAGTTATTTGGTAAAATAATTTACTGTGAAAATCTTATATTTTTACAATTAATTAAGCAAGTAGCGATTTTCAAGGCTACATTTTGTTTGATAATGCTACCCAAGCATGTTTTCAAAAGCTCCCACCCCTTTTTTTATTTGTTGCTGGTTATTGCTTAAATTCAACATCATTAACTATCAAGTTTTTAATTCTTGGTGTTAGGTCTTCTCCCACAATCAAGATAACTTCTACTTTATCATCTATTTTTGGAGCTTTTGTGTTTTCGTTAATGAAATACTTTTCTATTCCATATTCTATGCCGTAATACCCAGTTTTGCTTCCTTTTATCACAACCTGATTATCTCTTACCAAAGGTTTTTTTAATGATACATAGTCAGGAACATATAAGGCTCCATCTTTTTTAAGAACTGCATAGATTTTGTTAGTCGAGGCTTGTTTAATAATTCGACTTTCGTTCTTAAAACGCCATAAATCACTAAATTCATATTTCAAAGTTAGATAGTTTCCGCTTAAATAATCTCTAGGGTCTATTGGTATATTTTTTACCATTATCACTTGCGATTTTGGATTATGAAGTTTGCTATATTCTAAGAAGTACCAACCAATAAAAAATAAGACTTGAATTGTCGCAACAAGAAGGATTGATTTATTTTTATGTAATATCATTTTTAAAAAGATTATTGATTAGAGTTTTGCGATATTTTTCTCCAGCATAGGCGATTATTATCAATATTATACCGAAGAACATAAACATCGATCCTGTGAATAGCATGGTTCCTACTAAATCAATAGATCTAGCTATTAAACCAATCATGATACACCACACTCCAATATTAATAAGCCGTTTACTTCTTTCTATTTCGCCCTTATAAATCATTGCTAAACTACCCCAAAACCAAGTTATCCAATATAAAATTGAAACTAGTATTTTTTGATCTAAGTGAGTGAATAAAGGAAGTAGATTTAGCACTAGGATGATAGATTCTGGTAGCTGAATGATATAAGAAAACTTTGCTTTAGCTTGAAAGTTTTTGATAAGATTAATTGCTAAACAAATTGCATTGAAAACGATTATAATAATTGTGATTGGGTGCAAACCAAGGTGGGATGACTTCAGATTTACCATAGGATAAAAATCCTTAAACCCCATTACAAAAGTAATGAATCCTAAAATAATATAACCAATGCATTGTGCATGATTAAAGTGATCTTTTATGCGATAGAAGGTTCTTGATAACAAGATTAGGCTACTAGAAATTGTTGTAGCAAATATGATTTGACTTTGCAAATTTGTCTTAAAATTTAAATTGGCATTGATGATGATCCATAAATAAAAACCAAATAAAGACATAAGGCTAATCCATTTATTATTTAATAAAATAGCCATAGGTAAAATCATAAAAAACCATATCAAATAGACTACACCATTTGTGTTAGTTAAATGATATATTTGTGAAATTAACCCAACACCAAGAAGAATATAGCCTGCAACTATAAAATAGATAATGTGTGAAATTTTTGGATTAGTTTCGCGAAATAGGTAAGCTGAGGCTTGAAATGCAATAAGTATTAAAATATAAGCGGAAATTTTGATTAGATTTGAAATCTGGTGCCAGTTATGAGAGACTATTAGAATTGCTCCAAGGATAATCGCTATCCCGCCAAAAAGACTTATAATATTAAAAAAAGATAAAACAGATTTGTGTTCATAATTTTTTGCAAATGCTTGTAGTTTTTTTGTTGTCGCTTCATCAACCACTTTTTCAGCAAGAGCATCGTTGAGGAAAGTATTAATTTTTTTTGTAAATGACATGGATCTTATAAATTATAATTTTAATTATTTTTTGCATTTTTAAGGTGGAAAATTTTATTCAACCGTCACTGATTTGGCAAGGTTTCGTGGTTGATCGATGTCGTTGCCTTTTAGCAAAGCCACTTGATAGGCTAGCATTTGCATTGGAATAATTGGCAAAATCGCTTCTTGAATAAAGCCTTCGGTGGCAGGAATGGTGATAAGATCAGAAGAAAGATCGGCAAAATTAGAGCTTTTATGATGATTGGTGAGAATAATAATTTTGCCACCCCTAGCCTTAATTTCTTGCAAGTTAGACAAAGTTTTTTCAAAAATATGGTTCTGCGGATTTTCGCAAGCAATGGCGATAGAATAAATATTGTCGTCAATTAATGCTATCGTGCCGTGTTTGAGCTCTCCGCAGGCGATGCCGTAGGCATTGATATAGGTGAGTTCGCGAAATTTGAGAGCAGATTCAAGAGCAGTGATGTGTGAAATTAATCGACCAGTGTAGATAATGTTTTGGCAATTAATTAGTTTTTGAGCGATATCTGCAACATCGAGGTTTTGCAAAATTTCTTGCGATTTGCCAACACAAGCAATTAATTCGCCTATTAACTGCTGTTTTTTTGTGGCAGAAATAGTTTTTCTGTGAAAAGCCAAATATATAGCAAAAATTGCCAAAACCGCAATTTGACCAGTGTAAGCTTTGGTTGAGGCAACCCCAATTTCGGGGCCAGCCACGGTTCGTAAAACACAATTGGCTAGCATGGCTATATTGCTATGCAAAACATTGACAATTGCCATAGTTTTTTGCTGGTGTTGTAAGGCATATTTAAGAGAAGCTAAGGTGTCGGCAGTTTCTCCTGATTGTGAAATAAAAATTATCAAATTATTGTCGCTAAAATGCGGTTGACGATAGCGAAATTCAGAAGCGATATCGACCTCAACCTCAATTTTGGCAAAAGTTTCAAGCAGGTGCTTGCCAATTAAGCCAGCATAATAAGAGGTGCCACAAGCAACGATGGTGATTTTGTTGATAGCAAGGCAATCGAAAGGCAAATTGGGTAAATTAAATGAATAATTGCTGGTGTCAAGATAGGTTTCGATGGTTTCTTCAAGGATTTTTGGCTGTTCGTAGATTTCTTTTAGCATAAAATGTGCAAAACCATTTTTATGTAGCGAATCGGTGATTTTAGCAAAAGTTTTGCATTCTCGTGTGATTGGTTGATTTTGTTGATTAAAAATTGTAATTTCTTTAGCAGAAATGTAGCCAAAATCGCCATCTTCGACAGAAATGATTTGATCGGTTTGGCTAGCAATGCCATAATAATCAGAGGCGATAAAGTTTTCGGCCAAACCTTTGCCAAGCACTAGTGGCGAGCCTTGTTTGGTAAAAATAATAATTTTGGGATTGTGAGTTAAAACAATAGCCAAGGAATAGGTGCCAACAATGCTTTTTTGAAGGGCGAGCATTGTTTGGTTGAGATCTTGTTGATATTGCAAAAAATATTTTTCAAACAAATGAGGCAAAACCTCGGTGTCGGTTTGGCTATAAAATTTAATACCCTCTGCAATTAGTTGTTGTTTTAGTTCGGCAAAATTTTCGATGATGCCGTTATGCACCACGGCACAAAATTTGCCTTGATGCGGATGGGCATTTTCGTTGCTTGGTTTGCCGTGAGTTGCCCAGCGAGTGTGACCAATAACAATACTGCTTTTGAGTTGCTTTTGATTAACTAGTTGTTGTAAATTGGCAATTTTGCCTTCTTGTTTTAAAACTATAATTTGTTGATTTTGCACCATTGCCAAACCCGCCGAATCGTAGCCACGATATTCGAGTTTTTGCAAGCCATCGACCACGATTTGGCAAGCATTTTCATTGCCAACAACCCCAATAATTCCGCACATAAAATGATTTTTGTTATGTTTTAATATATATATAAAAAATGATATCAAGCAACTATAATAATTATTTTTTTGCAAGTAAAATGTTATCTTTTGTTATTTTTTGCTATTTTTGGCAAGAAAAGAAAATCTTTTTGACTTTTTAAAAAAACTAGCTAAATTTTGACAAAACATAAAATTTTATTTGTTATTAATGCCTAGCATAATTAAAAAATCATTGCTAATAATTGTTGCTTCTTTGTTAATTTTGTCTGCTTTGCCAATTTATTTTGTGGTAAATTATCAGAGAAATTTTAATACACAAGCAGAAGTTAGTAGCAAGGCTGTTGTTGATGCGACTGACGAGCATATTGTAGAGGAAGGAGATTATTTTGAATATCAAAATAACGGTTCAGATCCAGATCCTTTTAATATAGCTATAGATATTAATAATGTTTCTTTTAATAATACAAATCTTTTTTTAAGAAAAGGGCAAAAACTATTATTCGATTACAAAGCAATCACAGAAGCTGGCAATAATTGTGGCAATATTCAAATTCAAACCACTCCCAGACCCGCCGTTTTGTGTAGAGGCACTCGCGATGCTATAGTGCCAAATCCGCAGTGCCGTGATTATGTTGAGCTTTGCAAGTTTGAGGGTTTCGCTGGCTCAGCATTGCAGACATTTTATAAACTTAAAGATCCACGAGATGTGACAGCAAATTTTTGCCAAAGTGTTGTTAAAGTTTGTCTGCCAATTGTTGATAATGTGTGTAGAACTGGAGCTGAAAGTAGTTTAAAATTATCGGCTGAAAGTAGTTTAAAATTATCGGCTGAAAGTAGTTTAAAATTATCGGTCGATGCTATTAAATGTTGTGATTTATCTGGATGCAGTCCACCAAATGTCGATGGAATATGTGCTGCAGGCAAAACAACAACAATAAAAACAGCTAAAGAAATTTTATTGCCAAACATATGTGATGGCATAAATTTTTATAGTGATGCTACAAATGTAGCAAAGTGCTGTTATTCCCCATCTGCTGGCGAATCTGCTGCCGCTTGCCTTCCTACAACTGATGATACATGTGCATCTGGTCAAAAGCTTGTTTATAAAACCTCAGCTACTGGAGTTGGAGCTAATTTTGTAAATTGTATTTATCAAGGTGATCGGTTAACAATAACTAATCTCAATGATTTAGAAACAAATCCAACTAAGAGACCAGTATGGCATGGTGCATTGATAACACTTCCTGCATCACCAACATGCGAACATAGATTAAGATATGCAGACAATAATGTGGCACAGAACATAAAAATATCAGGCGAAAATAGCGATGTATGTTATGATCTTAGTGAATATACTGGCAGAGTAGCGGATGCTGTGCCACCAATTCTTAACGGTGAATACGGCAAAATAACATATGAAGCATATCAAGGTTTCTTGCAAAACGGCAAAAATGCCCAGCAGGTTTCTGCCATAGAAACTCTTTCTGCAGATAAACCTTTTGGCAATCTTGATTATAGCAATAAAAACATCATAACAATTAATGAAAATGGTCAACTATCTAACTTGCCAGAATTTACCGTTGATAACAATTCAACAATGAAAATGCTTTTTGTTAATAATGTTGATTTTAATAAATCTTTTCAATCTCCCAATACTCATCCAGAAACACAAATTAGTTTTAATCAAACTCAAACTTATAAAAATGGTGAAATGTTAAAAGTGGTTTTGTGTCAAGAAGATGCAAATGCTTATGACGATAACAATGGAAAACCAAGGTATCAAGAAAGCTACGAAACAAAATGCGATAAATATTTTATGCCAGTAGGAAATAAAAAAGAAATCATTACCAAAACTTATAATTCTCTTGCCTCAACATCTATTGCCCCGAATTCTTTAACAGATAGCGATTTTTTAACCTCCGAAACATCAGAAACCTTTAACAGTTCTTATCCGCCCGTCACAATAAAACATCAGGTCAATAGTGTTGATATTAATAACACAGCAATCAATGTTTATGAAAATGGTAGTCAAGCAAATCGCTCTCCTTATATGTTTGATAAAGATGGTTTGTTAAAATTTATGCTAGCCAATACAGCAAATAGGCAACAAACTACAATACCAACAAATCCAAAAGAGCCAACCTGCCATAATTATGATAACAATGTTTATTGTCATAAAAATTTTAATGTATCATTTGAAAATAAACCATCTTGGGAATCCGATCAATTAAAGCACGACCTTAGATTTAGATTGGCTTTTCAGATTGATGATTTAGATATAAAAAAAGAATTTCCTACTTATTCTTCTATAAGTGATTATCCAATTCAAAATATTAATCAAGCCTATCAAAACAACACTGGTAAATATACAGTGACGGTAAAAGTAACTAATCCAGCTAAAAAAGCTCAATTGGCAGTGATGGAAAAGTTAGATAACATAGTAGATAAGTTATCGTTAAGTGAGATGTTAGATTTTCAAAAGCCGCTTGGTCAAAAATATGAAGATTTAAGCTCGGTCTCAACAGAAACGGTTTCAACAAGAGATGGTGTATTTACTTATTTGGTAACCAATAAAAAACTCAAAGAAATAGTCTATTTATCGGCAATTTTAATGATTTTGCTTTTTGGTTTTATGTATTTAATGGGCCTAAGTAAACTAGATCATCAAACCTTACTTGTTATGATACTAAAAATTGCTTTTGTTTTTTCTTTGTTTAGTTCGGATGCTTGGATATTATATTACAATATTTTTGCAGGCCCAGTCGTTGATGGATTTAATACAATTTCTTATGCCACACTGCAAATTCTTTCTCCTCAAGATCTTGTAACAACGGCAAATAGCGGGCTTCATGAGTTAGATCAAGAAAAGATATCGACGTATTTTTATCAATCAGTTGATGTAATTACGATGATTTTTAATCAAAAAAATCACTTCAAAATCATGGCTATATTCTTTAGTTATAGCTATGGTTTTGTTTATGTTTTTATTATTTATTATGGTTTTTATTTATATTTGTTTGCGACCGCCAATGCTATTTTGATGTTTTTGTTGGCAAAAATTATTATGCTGATATTAATAAATTTATTACCACTGTTTTTATTGTGTTTATTTTTTAAAACTACAAAAAAAATGCTAGACAATTGGTTTTCTTTGGTTCTTGGCTATGGTTTTCAACAAATATTTATTATTATTGCCGTTGCCTTCTTTAACATTATGATTGTTTATATTTTAAAGATGATTTTGGGCTACAAAATATGCTGGGATGTTATTTTAAAAATACCTCAAGGTTCTTTTGGTAGGGGGGTGCCTTTTGCAGACATTAATATCTTTAAATTTTGGCAAGTAAGTTATGGCGAATATATTCCTTCTTTATTTCATATACTTTATTTCTTAATTTTAGTTTATGCAATGAAGCATTTTATCAATTTTGCCTCTACTTTGGGCTCTAGCATAGCTGGTGGAATAAGTGTGGCAGATTTGGCAAGCTCAATTAAAAACGATATTAACAACAATGTTGCCTCTAAAATAATCAGGCAAAGATTTAATAAACTGGTTGGTGGAATGCAAAATAGGTTAATTGATAAAATTTCTTTTGGTTATAGTGGCAAATTGGCAGACAGCAAAATAGAGCGCAACAACAAAAAAATAGATGAAGAAAGAGGTGTGTTTAATTCATTGCAGAAAAAATTAAATGATTATAAAAGTGAGCATAAAGATGAATTATTAGGCAAAAGCGATCTTGAAATTGGGCAAATATTAGAAGGACAGGCTAATAACATATTGAAAGAACAAGAATATGATGGAACTTATCAAAATTTAATTGATCGAGCCAAGCAATCAAAAACCTCAGCTTCAACAACTTTGCCTGGCATAATGGCTGATTTTGGTGAAAAATATGGCACAAAATATTTTGGTAAGGCTACCAATGCTGTTACTGGCAAAAATTGGACGAGCGGTTTAGAAAACGATACTGGTGAGATTTCTGCAGATAATTTGTTTAATTCAAATTTGCCTAGAGTAACACAAAAAGATATTGACAAAAAAATAACAACACTTCAAGAAGAATTGTCGACATTAGATGCTACATCGCAAGCTGCGGATAGGGAGTTAAAACAAAATAAAATAGAACAATTGCAAATGCAAAGAGGAATTGTTCTTCAACAAAAAAACACTTGGGATTCGATGAACAAGTTAAGAGAAACTCGTGATAAATATGGTGTCGAAGCTATGCTGATTAGGGGTTTGGGCGGAGCAGTTGTTGGTGCAGTTGGTGGTGCTACTGGAGCTGTTGCTGGATTGATTGCTGGAGTTGCTGGTGGAGTTGCT
>CANNFC010000033.1:8263-12102 GCA_947503755.1 Rickettsiales bacterium
AGAGGTGGTGTTAGAGGTGGTGTTAGAGGTGGTGTTAGAGGAGCTGTTGCTGGAGTTGATGGAGTTGGTGCTTTTGGTGCTCGAGTAGAAAGTGTTGCTGCTTTTGGAGTCAATAAGGTCGGTGGTGTTAGCAAAGGTCTTTATAATTTTGGAGTTAATGTAGCTTTTGGTAATGATAGACGAAGATATATTGCAAATGTGGGAAGTAATTTTGTTGATGAAGTAGGTGCCATTCCTGCTCGTGCAAGAGGTGCTGGTTCTGCTTTTTATGCTGGTGCCGGCAATGTTACAGATGCTACCAAAGTTATTGCCAAGAGTTTTGCTTCAGATGGCCTTAACTTTGGTAAAGAAGTTTATCGATCTGCATCAAGCGATACTTCTGCTGGCGCCTTTGCAGTTGCTAGATCTGCTGTTGTTGTTGGTGGAGGTGCTAGTGTTGCTTTTAGAACTCTTGGTGCTGTTGTTGGCGGAGTTGCTGGTGGTGTTGGCGGTCTTGTTGTTGGTATTGGTGCTGGCGCTGTTTATGAAACATATAACAAAAATAATGGTGTTACTGACTTTGCTGTAAGATTTGCAAAAGGTTTGGCTTATTCGCCTGTTAAAATATATGCTGGCATTATCACAGGAGCAAAAGCTGGATTTAAAATAGATTTTTCTAATATTTCGCAAGATTATCAAAAAAATAAAACTCAAGTGGCTAACTTGTCTTTTTATGCACTCAACTCTTATTTTTCTGCTTATAATATTGCAACCAATGATGCTCAATATAATTTACAAGAAACCTTAACTAAACATCAAATTAACAAAGATCAGCAAGTAAAAATTATAGAAGAATTTAAAGAAAAAATTAAACCATTCTTGTCAAAAAAAACCGATTTAAGTCAATTAAATTTTAGCTCTTCAGAGCAAAACGATTCTAATTTAACAGGAATTCATAAGGCTATTTTAGATACAATAAATCAAGATTCATTACGAAGCATCGATAAAATTATTCTAACTAATAAGCTTATCAAATTAGCAGAAGCAGAAAAACCAATAAATTCTATTGATAGCATAAAACAGATTCCTGGAAGCCTCTTTTCTGCTACCGCTGGTGTTTCTTTGGTTGGAGTCGGTTATGGCCTTGGAGCAGCAGAGCAAGCAATAAGAAATGCAACTCAAGACTACAAAGAGAATCAAGCTGAAAAAGCAATAAATAAGCTAATCGATTCTTTGCAAGACAATAAAGAATCGGTGAATAATGAGTTTGTAAAAGTTAAGACATATTTAAAAAACTCAAAAAGCATTTCAGAAACAATAAGTCTAATCGAAACAGTAACCAAAAAAGTTACAAATGTTACCGATAAAGTAAATTTAAAACTCGCTCTTGAAAAATATGCTAAGCAATTGCAAAAAAGTTAAAATATGAAATGTTTTAACTTAAACACAATGTTATTTAAAAAAACTATTTTCTGTCTATTGTTGTTGCTGTTATTTGCTTGCAAAGATCAAGGTTGCACCGAGGCCGATGATTTCGGTGAGTTTACAACTAATAATTTGCAATTCCCGCAATATACAAATGGGGCAAGTTTAAATAGTGATAAATCTTTGTGCGACGATTACAATAAATCAAAATTAAATAGTGCCTCAGTTTCGGGTACCTTAGTTGAGGTGTGTGTCAATGAAAAAGGAGTTTCTATTAAAAAAAATTGTGCAAAAGATGTTTCTGGAGACGATAAGCAGTGTAGCATTCATTTTCAATCAGAATGCACTTCTGCTAGCTATGCCGAATTTCACAAAGCTTGTTTTGCAAAATATGCCTCAACACAAACTTCGCGAGGAGGACCTGCTCATGTTATAGCAAAAAACGACACCAAAAACCCCAACTTTTATTTGTTTCCAAAAGCTGATGTTTCGGTAAAAATTAGGGGCGAAATTTCTATGCAAAGAGCAGGTGCTAATACTGGGCAGATAACAATCAATAAAGGAAACACTATTTTTAACACTAATAGCTTTAAAAATAGCTTTGAAGTGCAAAGTGGGCAAATGTTGCAAATTTTGCTTAGCAATAAGGTTGATAGTAATTTTTTTGATTTTAGGGTGATAAGTGGCGATTTAGGGGTATCTTGCTTAAATAAAAGTGGCGGTGGATCAAGTGCGCCGCTTTGGAGAGGAAACTTTTTAGATTCAAGTTGTTTATCGGATTTTCAATCCGCTCAACAATTGATTAACGATAATTATTCAGCAGAAACAGGAGGAGTCACCTACACTATTCAAGATGTTTTAAAAAAAATTATTGTTTATAAAACACCTTATGTTGAAAACACCAAAGCCACCGCCCCGAGCCCAGAGAATTGGAAATGTGGTTCTACACAATGTTTCACAGATTCAAATGATTCAAATAGCGAAGACAACAAAAGCGATGCTTTAAAAATAGATAATCAAGCAACAGCAAGCAAAAGAAAGCTTGGAGTTGGTTTTGTGCTGGCAAACGAAGAAAACATAAATCCAGTATCGATTACTTCCGGACCAACAACAAGTCTAACTACAATCCCTAGTTTGGTAGAATATTATAAACCAGCAAATTGTGTTGGGTGGGCTATTAATAAGACTGCAACAACAGACAATATTATTACAAGTACGATCGGAACGACCATTTTAAAAGAAGTACATATTTTGCCAGCAGCAATAAAAAACTATGTATTCACACTCACACCACCGCAAACTTGCACACTCTTACCTATGTTAAGTGTGAAGCAAGAAATTTCTGGCTTTGTAGAAATTGGTTTTATAAAAGCAGATCCCTCAGCACCTAGTCTACCAACCGATGTTACCATTAGCATTGTTAATGCTAATGGCGAATTTGAAGATTTTGCTTCCAGTAACTCAAAAACCATAAATTTAAAAAGTTGCAGCTCTTCTGAAGATTATAAATGCATATCGTTTTCATCGCCTTCATCGCCAATATCGCCAGCTTCGGTTTTTGTGAGAAAAGGTCAAACTTTGCTCATTCATACAGATGCAAATATGACAACTGATAAAATTAAGGAATTTGGCTTGTTTGTTAAAACTCTTCCAAGCCCAGCAATTTATTGCCCATCAAGCAAGAAATTTCGTATGCAAAGAAATATGTTGTGTAGCACAGAATCTGGTGATTCTGCAGATAGTTTTTGTAAGATTGGCCCAGAAAAATGCCAAATTCTTCCAGTTTCAGGCGGATCTTCCCCTCCAAGTTGTAAATGTGCCAATGATGTAAATTTTAGAAAAAATTGGTTTAGTAAATTTGAGTCAACTCCAGAATTACAAGATGGTTATCAATTAACGACCGATCTACAATTATCTAAAGATAATTGCGATGCTGAAAATACCACTAATTGCACTATTTGTTTAAAGCATATAAATTCCATAAGTCAAAAATTATATAGTTCTTTTTATGAAACTGTCTGTTTTGATTTAGAGCGGTATCAAGGCAAAACAAGCTATGCACAATCTGCTCTAGATAATCTTAATGAAGGCTCAGTTGATTTAAATGCAATACAACTTGCAGAAGAATTGCTAAAAGATATAACAATTTTGTCCTATTTTTCTGCCGAAAAAAACTACGGCATATTACCAAAACCTACATTATCTGCTTTCCCTAACGATACTTCTGCATCTCCAACTAGCAATAGTAAATTACAACTAGAAAGCACAATAAGTAGTAATTTCGCTGGTGAAATTGCTATTTTTGTTGCTGATAATCAAGATGTTCTTAATCAACCAAGAACTTCATGCGCTTCTAACTGTGAATTCAACATAACCTCTAACTCAAGCATTACTTTGCGAAATGGCGAGGGATTAAAAATTAGTTTAGTAAAGGA
>CANNFC010000033.1:12632-15188 GCA_947503755.1 Rickettsiales bacterium
AAATTGTTAAAGCCGTGGCCGGTTCTTATAACATTAGTGTGGCAGTAAAAAACGAAAAAGATATTATAGATTATATTGACATTATTTTAACCCCAATACTTGATTTACTTTATTCTGGCGAAAAAGATTGCTTAATACCATTGATAGATGGGCAACCAACCATTACCCCAAGTTATTGCGAAAAAAATAGCAATAATTGCAATGGCAAAACTTATGTTTTGGATTCTAATAACAAATACATTTCCTCTTCACAATCAACTCCGCCCGCTTTATATTGCTCAATGGCCATTAACAATGCTAATGAAATTACAAATGCAAATGTTAATGATTCAAAAGCTTGCGCTCAATGTCGACCGGTGCGAGTTGGTGAAATAGAAAGAATTTATGAAGTTATTTTAAATAGCAATAATTTTTCTAATGCGGTAAGAATTGCCACTATTTTAATGGTGATGTTTTATGGCTTAACCTATTTAATGGGGGTAAGCAAGTTAAATCAAGTTGAGATGGCGAATAGAATTTTTAAAATTGGTATTTTGGGTTTATTTTTAGATCCGCAATCGGGTTGGTTGTGGTTTAACACTTTAATTGTTCAGCCTTTCAATAATGGAGCAGATTATTTATCGTTTTTATTTGCCTCGGTTTTAGAATCGTCAGAATCAAAAGATTTGATTACAGCACTAAATAATGGCGACTATAGCAATAAATCTTTTTTGTTTGCAACTACCAACGATATTATCAATCTATTTTTACAAGACGAAACCTGGAAAAAAATAGGTGCCTTATTCTTTTTTGATTTATTTGGTCCAATTTATGCTTTAGGTATTTTTTATATTATCTGGATTTATGTTTTTGTAGTTGCCAATGTGTTGCTGGTTTATGTGGTGGCGAAATTATTGATGGGGGTGTTGTTTTTAGTCGGACCTGTTTTTATTGTTTTCTTTTTATTTGAAAAAACCCAAGATTATTTTAAGAAGTGGATGAACACCATTATAAGCTATGCTTTTCAACAATTTTTTGTTATTTTTACTTTGAACTTTTTTAATATGTTGATTTATCATTTAATTAAATTGGTTTTGGGTTTTAAAGTTTGTTGGGATGAGGTTTGGAACATCGATTTAGGCCTTATGAATTTTACCTTGCTAGAATTCTGGACTCCATATTCTAATCCGCTACCGCCAAAATTAGGTGCCAACCCCAGTTTATATCAATCTGCAGTTGGTGTGCCAACTGTTAGTGCTATTTTATGTTTATATGCCATAGTGCATATTATGAAAAGCTTTATGCCACAAATAGCAGAATTAGCTAATGCTATTACCGAAGGAGCATATAATGCTGCCAAGGGCGGATCTTTGATTGGTAAATCGATGCAATCTATTTATCAATCGGGCAAACAAGCGTTTTTAAACTCTTACCCTGTAAAAACCGCTATAAATAAGGCAAAATCTGTTGCATATAAAGGTTTAGATAAGGCTTTGGGAGTTGGCCCAGAGGCAGAAGAAAGAAAAGAAAAAGCAATGAAGCATCGCAAAGAAATGCTAGAAGATAGAGATTCTATTTCTGCGACAGCGAACAAAAAATTAGCAGAATTTAAAACACAAAATGCTCTTAAATTTGCTAGCGGCGAATTCGATGCAAATACATTAAAAACAGCAAGGGGAGATTTTTTAAAAAATGCGGCCAAAGAGAAAGAATTAGAAAGGGGTTTGAAAATTTTAGACATCAGCAAATCTAAATACGATAAATTAAAAGGTAACCAGAAAACTGAAATCGAAAAAAAAGCAAGGTTTCAAGCTAAAAAAGATGGTTTTTCACAAGATAGCTATTTGAATGACAAGGGTATATCAATGGAAGATCTTAAAAACCATTCTTCTTTTGCCGGTATTATGTTTACTGGATTTAAAGAGGGCTCACACAAAGGCGGAACTCTCACTAAATCTTTAAATGAGCAAAATAGTAGCAGAACTTTTGATGCTAGAATTTCAAGAAGAGATTTTGAGAATATAAGAAGAACAAATCCTGAATTTCAAAAAGAAACCAAAAATGTTAGAGAAAATAGTTTCTACGAACATTCGCAACAATTTCAAGATTATGTTGCTTATAGAGCATCAAAAATGGCCAAATCTTTTAAAAATGATGCTTTTAACCCGTCGATGAACTATATGGCTGGTGTAATGAAAAACAGTGGTGCATTTGGAGCGGTTAGTATGGTTGGCGGTGGCTTAGCTGGTGCATTTGGTGGTGTTGCTGGTGCAGTTGGCGGTGTTGTTGCTGGTGTTGCTGGTGTTGCTGGTGTTGCTGGGGCTGTAATTTTTGGGGCGGCCGGTGTTGTTTCTGGTGTTCTTGGAGTTGCGGCTTCTCCTTTCGTTGCTACTGTTGGTGGTATTTATGGTGCATTGACAGGCAAAGGTTCTAAACAAGGGGCAAAAGATGCAGTATCGGGTATGTTTAAAAGTGTAGAAAATCAGTTTGCATTATCTAAATTTCTTGCTTCTTCTAGTGTTGGTATGGCAAAACATTTTGGTAAGCATGGGTTATCTTCTGTTGGAAACATTGTTG
>CANNFC010000034.1:0-15159 GCA_947503755.1 Rickettsiales bacterium
ATTATCAACACAACTCGAATTTGAGTTTGTGATGTGGTTTTTTGACCCCTCCCAAAGTTTGCTATGCAAACTTTTGCCCTCCCTCAAGGGGAGGGCGATTAGATCGAGGAAATATTATCGCCCTAGAATGCTTTATTTATTTATGGAAATGGCATAATCTCGAAATATCGCAAAAAAAAAGCTTTGCTAATTAAAAAGGAGAGTTTAAAATGTTGCCTCTACTTGTTAAAAATTAGTTTGTAAAATATGCAACATATTCCTTTCGATAACAGATCTGGCACCATTTGGTATAATGGCGAGTTTCTTGATTGGCAAAATGCCAAAGTTCACATTTTAAACCACGGTTTGCACTATGCTTCTTGTGTGTTTGAAGGCGAGAGAATTTACAACAAAAAAATTTTTAAAAGCCTTCACCATTCACAAAGGTTGCATCAATCGGCTCAAACCATGGATTTTACCATACCTTACAGCATAGAAGAGCTAGAAAAAATCAAACTACAACTTATAGAAAAACAAGATATTGCCAACGGCTATATGAGGGCTTTCGCTTGGCGAGGCTCCGAAAAAATGGCAATTTCTGCCCAAAACAACACCATACACACCGCTATTGCCTGTTGGCACTTTGACACCTACTATTCTTCCGAAAATATCGCCACAGGTCTAAAACTTGCCTTCGCTAAATATCGCAGACCAAGCCCCGATTCTGCCCCAGTTTCTGCCAAGGCAGCGGGTTTGTATATGATTTGCACCATCTCAAAACACCAAGCTGAAAAAGCTGGCTATCACGATGCCATTATGCTTGATTACCGAGGTTATTTGGCCGAAGCCACAGGGGCAAATTTGTTTTTAATCAGCAAAAACAACGAGCTACACACTCCAACTCCCGATTGCTTTTTAAACGGCATCACTAGGCAAACCGTCATTGAGCTAGCTTTGCAAAAAGGTATAAAAGTAGTCGAAAAACATATTTTACCAACAGAACTCGACAATTATCAAGATGCCTTCCTCACTGGTAGTGCCGCCGAAATCACCAGAATTGGCTCTATTGAAAATCATCTGTTTAGTCAACCAAGCCAAATAACTCTTGATCTTATTTCTAATTATCACAATCTGGTAAGAGGCATTTCATAATTTATGTTTTTACTCAAACTTTGCTTTATAATGCTTTTCGCAATCATTGGCAATGTTTTTGCCGACGACAACAAAAATGCAACACAACAAATATCTGGCAAGGCTTTTGCTTTAGATGGCGATTCGATAGTCATAAAAAAAATCAAAATCAGGCTTAATGGCATCGATGCCCCCGAATTTAGCCAAGAATGCTTAAATGCCAAATCGCAACAATATCAATGCGGCTTGGTAAGTAAAAATTTTTTAATCAATTTGGTAAAAAATCAAGAAGTGGTTTGTCATTATCAAAAACTCGATATTTATAATCGCATTTTAGGCGACTGCTATATTGACAAACTAAATATCAACCATCATTTATTGTCTAACGGCATGGCAATTATTTACGATTTTAACGATGCAACGAAACAAGAAATAGAACTAGAAAAAACCGCCAAAGAACAGCAGCAAGGCATTTGGCAAGGAGCTTTTGAACTTCCTAAAACCTACCGAAAACACAACAAAAAATATGAAAAAAGAAAAAAAGATACCACTGGGTAAAAAAACCCAATATCAACTCGACAAGCCAAATTGCGAGTTGCTTTTCGCCATCAACAATCCTCATCTCGATGTTGATTACAGCATTCGCTTCACTTGTCCCGAATTTACTTCGCTTTGCCCAATAACTTCTCAACCCGACTTTGCTCATTTAGTGCTCGATTATGTGCCAAATAATTTCATTATCGAAAGCAAATCGTTAAAAATGTATTTATTTTCTTATCGCAATCACGGTTCTTTTCACGAAAGTTGCACAGTGCAAATTGCCAAAGATCTTCTTGCCATTTTGCAACCAAAATGGTTTAGACTTTCTGGTTATTGGTTTCCAAGAGGCGGCATACCAATTGATGTTTTTTTTCAGTATGGCGAATTGCCAAAATCGGTTTTTATCAAAAAACAACCTAACTATCAATACCTTCCCCGAACATAAAAGAGTTTTTTAAATATTTTTGCAAAATATTATTTTTTACCTTGCAAAAAATAATTCTTATGATAAAATGAAAGCTGGTATAGTGCCATTTTCAATAATTTAAACAATAAATAATATGAAAAAAATAATATTTGCAGTTTTAACAGCGGTTGTTCTTTTTTCTGCTTGTGCTAAAAAAGAAATACAAAAAGAAGCTGGCAATCAGTTAAAAGATCTGCCAGAATGGGTTCTAAATCCAAGCTCTGGTGTTAAAGAAGGTGTGGCAGGTGTTGGCATTGCTGGTCCTTCAAGAGGTGGCATTACTGTGCAAATTCCAAAAGCCGAGCTAGATGCTAAAGCCAATATTGCTTCAACCATTCAATCAGAAATTTCTAGAGTAACCAAAAATGCTCTTCGCTCTGCCAAAGTCAATGATGCCGACGATGTTGAAGAATTTTTTGCCCAAGCAAGCAAAGAAGTGGTAAAAAATCTACCGATGTCTGGGGCCAAAAGAGACAAAATCTTTAAAGCCGAAGATGGCACTCTTTACATTAGAATGGTTCTTGGCACCGAAGATTATAGCAAATTCTTAAAAAATAGCCAAAAAGAATTTGAAGATAAAATTGCTAAATCAAATCTTAGCCGAAACAGCATCACCAAGTCTCAAGAAGCCACCAAAGATCTTTTTGACGAACTAGAAAAAGAAAGAAAAGGCGAAGCAAAAGCCGAAACAAAAGAAGATTCTTCTGCAAATAAAAAAGAATAAAAAACCTTTTATTATCTAAAAAACCTGCCATAAAAATATGGCAGGTTTTTTGAAAATTATTTTTTTATGAAAAAAATACAATTCGTCGCCATATTAGCTCTTTTATTTGTTTGTAATTGTGCCAAAATTCTAACGGATGCCGAAAAAACTGCCAAAAATTCTTCTGCTTCTACTAGAATCAACAATTCACAGTCTAATTCACAAAACACTCTGCACGAATTAGATTAAAAATGAAATTGATTAAGTTTTTCTTTATTTTATTCTTATTGCCCAATTTACTTTTAGCAAAAGAATCTACTCCAAAATGGTTTTCTAACCCAAAACAAAACGATGCTCAAAATCTTTATGGCACCGCTTCTGCAAACACCCTAGAAGAAGCAACCAAATATGCCCTTGTCGATTTAGCATCAAGGCTAATAGTTTCAATTTCTGGAGAATCTCAACTATCTAGAGAAGAAACTCAGCAAAGTTTTAACGAAGAAATGAGGCAAAAAGTTCAACAATCTATCGAAAAAATTAGCTTTAGCAATTATCAAATCGCAAAAAGCACTCAAGAAGATCAAAAGTTTTTTGTAGAAGTATCGGTCGAAAAAGATCCTTTCATTGCCGAACAACAAGATAGGGCGGAGTTTTTACAAAAAAAAATTACCGATCTTGACAAAATTTTGCCCTCTGCCAATTTTTTGCAAAAACATCTAATTTTAAATAAAATAATTCCTTTGGTGCAAGAGCTAGAATTAAAAACCAGAATCCTAAACGGCGCAGGTGCGAAAGCTAGTTTATCTAATGTTTTAGATATGTTGGCAAAATATCAAAACGAACTCAACCAATCAAATCTTTCTGCCGAATTTTATTTTGATAAAACTTCTAACAACAAATTAATTAATGTCATAAAACCATTCCTCAACAAAAGCGGCTTCGTGATTAGCGGTGCCGAAAAAAACAACAGTCCAAAGCAAATAAAACTAATCGCCAACTACGATTTTAACTACAATTTTCTCTACAACACTCATATTGTAAAGCTAAAAATCAACTTTCAAAACCTCATGCAAAACAAAATAATTGCCAGCAATTCTTTAGAACTCACCGGCAATTCCTCTATTAGCAAAGAAGAAGCAATCGATTCTGCTTTACAATCTCTAGCAAAACAAATAGAAACAACTAATATTTTAAACATTTTAGGCATTATCAATAACACAAATTAATTAACAACACTTTATGAAACGATTAATTCTTTTAACGATCTTGGCTTTATCTGCATCTTGCACTCCTGCTATCAAAAACTTCGACAAATATCAAAAACAATTCGCTAGCAAAAGCTCTTTTATGCCAACCGAAGAACAAGTCGATAAAAAAACAGTAAAAGTTGCCGTTTTTGATTTTGATGAAAAAGATATTGAGCTTGCCAAACAAGCCAATTTAGGCAAATCTTTAGCAGGCGAATTAGAAACTTTTTTAGCTAAAAATAAATTAGCAGAACTTGTCGATCGCAATGTTAGTTCTAAATTACAACAAGAAATACAATTAGCTGAAATGAACAAAACCGGTGCCTATGCTGGGCCAAAAGTTGCCGACTATGCAGTTTCGGGCATTCTCACCAATGCCGATTTTAACAGCAAATATGTTGATGGCAGTGTTTATATCAACCCAAAAAACGGCAACACAGTAGCCATTCCTCCTAAATTTGTTTATAAAGCTTCGGTAAGTGGCAATATTAAAGTCTACGAACTACCTTCTCTTAATGTGGTTAATACTATTGAGCTTTCTGGCTTGGCAACTCGTAGTGAAAATGTGCAAAACAATGGCGGTTTAAGCATCGGTGGCATAAGAATTGGCGGTGAAAATGCCGAAGGAGCCAAAAGAGACGATGGCTTGGTGCGAAAAGCAGTGATTGATGCCATTTCTTTTGCCGAAACTAATATTTTAAATGTTTTTGCAAAAAGAGGCTATATTTTAGAAAAAAGAAGTCTTGGCAAAGATAATATTTTTAAAGTTAATCTTGGCTTTGAAGACGGCATAAAACATGGCGATAAATTTGATGTTATCGCTCAATATGAAACCGAAAATCCAATTACTAGCAAGCTAGAAGTTGAAAGAAAAATCATCGCCAACGGCTCAATTTCACAAATAATCGATCCCAAAACTTGCTGGATAATTATTTCAGATAACAAGCAAGCTTCTGCCATAAGAATTGGCGATGCGATAAAATTAAAATATAAAGCCTCTTCTTTTAAATCTGTCGATAGACTTGCAAAACAATTAATGTAAATTTTATCAAATTATTGCATTTACATCAAAATTAAAGGCTTGTTATTTTAAGGCTTTCCTAAATTTTCACAATAAAAAAACTTTAAATCTCTTTTTGATGATATACCATTTTTACTAATTAAAACAACACCATGATTTTTCACATTCTAACTTCATCTTTTTGGTTAAAATGTGGTTTTAATTAGTAAAAATGGTATAAAATATTTACTAGCTTTTAAAATTGTGGCAAATTATAATTACAGCAAATAATTTAATTTAATTTTATATCACTATGGATATCAAATCTCTAATGCGTCAAGCACAACAAATGCAAGACAAAATGAAAAAAATGCAAGACGATTTTGCCAACAAAGAGTTCACTGGCTCTTCTGGAGGTGGCTTGGTAAAAGTTTTAATTAATGGGGGTGGAGTTGCAAAAAAAATCACTATCGATGCTAGCTTGCTGGTTGCTGACGAAAAAGAAATTTTAGAAGATCTCATTATTGCCGCTTTTAATGATGCCAAAAAAGCTTCCGACGACCAATCAAGCGATATGTTAAAATCGGCAACTGCTGGTATGCCATTGCCTGATGGGTTTAAATTTTAACTCAAAAATTATGCACCAAGAAAGCACTCAATCTAACAATTGCAAGCCAGAACTTAGCCAAAAATCTCCTTTATCTTCTATTGATAATCAACAGCTACAAGAAGTTTTGCAACTATTTGCCTTACCTTTTAACGATCTCTTGTTTCAAGCTTCCCAAGTTCATCGACAACACCAACAACCAAATCAAGTGCAAATCAGCACTTTACTTAGCATCAAAACTGGCTCTTGCCCCGAAAATTGCAAATATTGTCCGCAATCAGCTCACTACGATACAGGCCTGCAAAAACAAGATATGTTAAGCATTGAAACCATCAAAGAGGCCGCCCTCAATGCCAAGCAAAGTGGAGCTTCCCGTTTTTGCATGGGTGCAGCTTGGCGAAACTTGCATAATCGCGATGTCGATAATATTTGCCAAATCATTGCAGAAGTAAAAAACTTAGGCCTTGAAACCTGTATGACTCTTGGCATGCTAACCGCCGAGCAAAGTGTTGCCCTAAAAGAAGCTGGGCTTGATTATTATAATCACAACATCGATTCTTCGCCAGAATTTTATGAACAAATTATTAGCACTCGAAGCTTTGACGATCGCCTTACCACTCTCAAAAATGTGCGGGAAGCTGGCCTAAATGTTTGTTCGGGTGGCATTGTTGGCATGGGCGAAACCCGAGAAGATCGAGCAAAAATGTTGCTGATTTTAGCTAATTTGCCCACTCCTCCAGAATCGGTGCCAATCAATATGCTGGTAAAAGTGGCAGGCACTCCGCTTGAAAATATAGCAGATTTCGATCATTTCGAATTTATAAGAACCATTGCAGTTGCCAGAATCTTAATGCCAACTAGCAAAATAAGGCTTTCGGCAGGCAGAGAGCAAATGAACGAACAAACTCAAGCTTTGTGTTTTTTTGCTGGTGCCAACTCTGTTTTTTATGGCGAAAAACTATTAACCACCAACAATCCACAAACCCAAAAAGACCAGCAACTATTTACAAAGCTGGGTATCAACACTGTTTAACACAAAATATGAATTTTAATTTAAAAAACCACCATAAAGATCTGCTATTTTTACCGCTTGGCGGCGCCAATGAAATTGGTATGAATCTCAATTTATATCATCTCAACGGCAAGTGGCTGATGATCGACTGCGGTATTGGCTTTGCCTATGATGTTCCCGGTGTTTCTATGATGACTCCCGATATTTCTTTTTTGCAACAAATCAAAAAAAATTTACTAGCTTTAATCATCACCCACATTCACGAAGATCATCTAGGTGCGGTGGTGCATTTATGGCCCGAAATACAAGCTCCAATTTATGCTAGTAATTTTGCCATTAATTTTTTGCAAAGCAAACTTTCTGAAACCAAGTTTGCCAAATCTGTGCCTTTGCATAAAATTCAGAGCAAAACTTTAAAATTACATCCGTTTGAGCTAGAATTTATCGGCCTCACTCACTCGGTTCCCGAAATGCAAGCAGTACTCATCAAAACCGAGGCTGGCAACATTTTACACACCGGCGACTGGAAGCTCGACCCCGACCCCGTAGTCGGAAAGCCTAGCGATCTAGAAACAATCAAAGCCTATGGAGATAGCAATCAAATTTTAGCCATGGTGTGCGATTCAACCAATGCCATTAATGCTGGGCATTCTCGGTCAGAAGGCGAGCTTTATATGTCTTTAAAATCTTTAATGCTAAATCGACAAGGCTTAATTGGGGTTACCACTTTCGCCTCTAATTTAGCCAGAATTCACACCATCGCCAAAATTGCCACCGAAATTGGTCGAAAAGTTATTTTAGCCGGCTTTTCTTTGCATCGGCTCTACGAAGTTGGCAAAAAAAGCGGTTATGATTTTGAAAATTGCCATTTTATTTCTGAAAGAGAACTAAAAATTTACAACAAAAACGAAGTTTTAGTAATCTGCACAGGTTGCCAAGGTGAATCAATGGCCGCGGCCCGTAAAATCGCCACCAATTCTCATCCCGTTATTCATTTTAGCAAGGGAGACCTGATGATTTTTTCTTCGAAAATTATTCCTGGCAACGAAAAGAAAATTTCTGAACTATTCGATTTGCTTGCCAAAAAACAAATCGATGTGTTAACTGAAAAAGATCATTTCGTGCATGTTTCTGGGCATCCTTCGCAAACAGAATTGCAAATTATGTATGATTTGGCAAAACCAAAAATTGCCATCCCTGTGCATGGCCAATTTATTCATACCAAAACTCATTGCGAGCTAGCCATCGAGTGCGGGGTGCAAAAAGCCATTCAAACAGAAAACGGCTTGGTAATTAAAATCGATGCACAAAATCCAACTGCTTCTTTGGCAGTTGGTTTTGTAAAATCTGGCTATTTAGGAGTTGATGGCAAACAATTACTCGATTTAAACTGCGAAGTTATTAAAGAACGAAAAAAATTACAAGATAGCGGTGCGGTTTTTGTTTCTTTGTATCTCGACAAACAATTAGTTCGACAAAAACAATCAAAAATAATCTGTGTTGGCTCTTACGATTTAAAAGAAGACAGGTTGGCATACGATCTTATCTACAAAGAGCTTGATTCGTTATTAAAAGGCAAGGCAAAAGAAACCAAACTCGATGATAAATCATTTTCTTTTAATTTTCTCAAAAAGAAAAAAGCTTTCGACTATTCCAAAATCGCTCTTGAACTCGAAAAAGCCAGCAAAAATAAATTAGCCAAAATTTTTAACGACTTGATGGGCAAAAAACCCGTCATAGAAATGAACATTATTATCGAAAAATGATTATTTTAGCCTTTATTGGTATGTGCTTTGCTTCTGGCTTTGGCTGGTTTGCTATGAAATTGCAAATCAGCACCCAACTTGTTGCGCCAGAAATATCGTTATTTTATCGTTTTTTTGCGGTTTCAATTCTTATGTTTGCAGTTTCTTGGCTTAGCAAAGCTAGGCTGAAACTTAAAAAAACCGAATTAATTTATTTGCTTTTCATCGCTCTTTGTAATTTTTCTGTCAATAATTTTATTGGCTATCACACCACCAAAATTATTCCTAGTGGCATTATTGCCGTTATTTTTAGCCTTTCGGTAATCAGTTCAGAACTAATCAAATCGTGGCTTAGCGGTCATAAAATTAGCAAACGAATTATGCTTAGTGGCTTTATTGGCACCATTGGTTTGGCTTTTTTTATTTTGCCTAATGTTTTGCATAAAAACAGCAGTTTTTCAGAGATTGGCTTTGTTTATGCTTTTTTGATGATGTTAATTTTTTCGTTTGGCAACTATTTAGTGGCTTGCAACAACAAAAAAAATCACACTCCACTTTTCACCACCATTTCTTTTGCTTCGGCTTTTGGGGCAGGCTATTTCTTGCTTTACAGCCTAATTATGGGTTATCAATTTAATTTTGATTACAGTTATTCTTATGTTGGTTCGTTAATTTATCAGATTTTCTTTGCTTCCATTTTGGCTTTTATTTGTCTATATTATTTAATCAGCCAAATTGGGGCCGCCAAAGCAAACTACACCGCCTTGGTTTATCCTGGCATCGCCTTGTTGGTTTCGAGTTTTTTTGAAAATTATCAATTTCAAACAATCAGCACCATCGGCTTTTTCTTAATTATTATCGCACTTTCTCTTGACTTTTTTTATCAAAAAATTTTTAAATAACTGCCAAATATGCCTGTTGAAAACCTTGCTGTTCAGCCTCAATTGAAAATTATCGCCGACCATCTTCGCTCTTCTTGTTTTTTAATTGCCGACGGCATTTTACCAAGCAACGAAGGCAGGGGGTATGTGTTAAGGCGAATTATGCGAAGAGCGATGTTGCAATGCTATAAACTCGGCAAAAAACAACCAATGATGCATTTGTTGGTTAATGTGCTAATTGCCGAAATGGGCGAAGCTTATCCAGAACTAATCAGAGCAAAAGACACCGTTACCGACACTTTATTTTTTGAAGAGCAAAAGTTTTTAGAAACACTCGAAAAAGGGCTGAAAATATTAGACGAAACCAACATTGAAAATCAACAATTATCTGGCGAAGTTGCTTTTAAACTCTACGACACTTATGGCTTTCCGCTCGACTTAACTCAACAAATCTGCCAAGACAAAAACATCGCAGTCAATTTAGCCGAATTCGAAACAGCAATGCAACAACAAAAAGAAAAAGCCAAAAATAGCTGGGTTGGTAGCGGTGAAAAAGCCGAAGATTCTTTGTTTTTTGCTTTGCAACAACAATTTGGCAACACCGAGTTTTGTTATCACACTTCAACCAGTGCCAAAGCAACTATTTTAGGCATTTTAGTTGGCAACGAACTAGTAGAAAAAATCGATTTTAATCAGCAAAATACATCACAACAAATTTATATCATTCTCAACCAAACCGCATTTTATGCCACTTCTGGCGGTCAAAAGGGCGATGACGGCAACATTATTTTACAAGAACACTACCAAGAAAACCTTAACTACCAGCAATTACCTAGCTTTCTCGATATCAAAGAAACCAAAAAAGTGGCAGGCGGTTTGTTTTTGCACCTAGTTGCATGCGGGTGCGGTCAATTTGTGGTTGGCAACCAAGTGATGGCCTTGGTTAATCAGCGAAATAGGCAGTTAAGAGCTCAAAATCATTCGGCAACTCATCTTTTACACAAGGCATTGAAGCAGGTTTTAGGAAATGCCATAACTCAAAAAGGCTCAAATGTTGATGCCACACAACTCACTTTTGATTTTAATTTCAATCGAGCCGTCACTTATTTAGAATTACAACAAATCGAAGAGTTGATAAATTTTTATATCAGGCAAAATTCACAGGTGCAAACTAAAATCAGCACCTTGCAAGAAGCAAAAGAAAGCGGTGCCGAAGCTCTTTTTGGCGAAAAATATGCCGACACAGTAAGATTGGTGCAAATGGGGCAATCGCACGAATTATGTGGCGGAACACATGTGGATTGTACCGGCAACATTGGTTTGCTAAAAATTATCAGCGAAAACGGCATTGCTTCTGGCATCAGAAGAATTACCGCCAAAACTGGTTTTTATGCTCTGCAACATCTCAAATTACAAGAACAAAAACTTTATGCCTTGCTTGATTCTTTAAAAGTCAAACAACAATTTGAAGAAGTAAAAATCGCTGAAAATCAATTTTTATCAAATAAAGTTGGCTTTGATGACACTAGTTTTTTTCTCGATGAAAAACAAGAAAACATCATTCACAACACTCAAGAACAGGCAACTTCTTTGGTTTTGCAAAAAACTAGCCAAATTGGCTTTGATTTTTTACAACAAATCAAGCAAAAAGATAAAGAAATACAACAACTAAAACAACAGCTTTGGCAGCAAAATTTGGCTTGTATTAACATCAAAAATCTTGCTCAACATTGCTTGATTCATCAAACTTTTAACAATGCCACAATAGTTGATTTACGAAATATTTTAAACCTCTATCAAACTCAACAAACACAGCATCACTCAACAAAAATTATTGTCTTTTTTGGTATCGAAAACAACAACAAGGTTAATGTTTTGTTGGCAAGCAATGTTATTGATTTTGATGCCAGCAAAAACATTGTTAATCTGGTTGAAATTTTGCAAGGCAAAGGCGGTGGTGGTAAAAAAGATTTGGCCATGGGTTCTGGTGTGGCTATCACTAAAATTCCGCAAGCAATTGATTTTATAATCAATACCATTTCTACTAATTAAAACCAAAAATTGTCATAAAAAGTGCTTGCAAAAAAGAAGCCGGTTTTTATAATTTATGTTATAGATATTTAAAATTTCATTTGTCTTTATGTTGCAAAATCAATCAAATTCAAAAAATATTACCATTAATTTTGGTCCACAACATCCAGCGGCTCATGGAGTGTTAAGGCTAATACTTGAACTTGACGGCGAAGTTGTAACTAGAGCCGATCCTCATATTGGCTTGTTGCATCGAGGCACTGAAAAACTCATCGAGTACAAAACCTATCTACAAGCAGTTCCCTATTTTGACAGACTCGATTATGTTTCACCAATGTGTCAAGAGCATGCCTTTGCTTTAGCAGTTGAAAAATTGTTGGGCTGTCAAGTGCCAAGAAGGGCTAAATTTATTCGAGTTTTATTTTCTGAGCTCACCAGAATTTTAAATCACATCATGAACATCACCACTCAAGCTCTTGATGTTGGTGCTATGACACCACTGCTTTGGCTGTTTGAAGAGCGAGAAAAATTAATGGTTTTTTATGAAAAAGTTTCTGGCTCTAGAATGCACTCTGCCTACATCAGGCCAGGTGGAGTTGCCCTTGATTTACCAGTTGGTTTATTGGGCGAAATTCAAACTTTCGCTTGTCAATTCGAAGAAAAAATAGATAATCTCGAAAATTTACTTAACGACAATCGCATCTTTAAACAAAGATTGGTCGATATTGGGGTGGTTTCCCTTCAACAAGCTCTTGATTGGGGTTTTTCTGGCCCTATGTTAAGAGGCTCTGGTGTTGCTTGGGATCTCAGAAAAAATCAACCCTACGAAATTTATAACGAACTAGATTTTGACATTCCGATTGGCAAAAACGGCGATTCTTACGATCGTTATTTAATTAGAGTACAAGAAATGCGAGAATCTCTAAAAATCGTCAAGCAATGCATCGACAAAATGCCCGATGGCGAAGTTTTTTGCAACGATCCTAAAATTGCCCCGCCAAGCAAAGAAAATATGAAACAATCGATGGAAAGTTTGATTGCCCACTTCAAACTATTTACCGAAGGCTATAAAGTGCCAGCTGGCGAGGTTTATTCTGCAGTCGAGGCTCCAAAAGGCGAATTTGGGGTCTATTTAATTGCAGACGGCACCAGCAGGCCCTATCGATGCCGATTAAGGGCACCTGGTTTTGCTCATTTACAAGGGCTCGAATTTATGACTAAAGGGCATATGCTTGCCGATGTGGTAACCATCATTTCTACACAAGATATTGTTTTTGGCGAAATCGATCGTTAATTTATGCTCGTTTTTACCACTATTCAGCACTTACAAGCCTTTTTGGCACAACAAAATAACAAAAAAATAGCCTTAGTGCCAACAATGGGCTCTTTGCATCTTGGTCATTTATCTTTGGTGCAAAAAGCAAAAGAAGTGGCAGAAATTGTGGTGGTAAGCATTTTTGTTAATAAAAAACAATTTAACAATTTAACCGACTATCAATCTTATCCTAAACATCTATCTGCCGACCTAAATTTGTTGCAACAACAAAAAGTTGATGTAGTTTTTGCCCCAGATGAAACCGAGATGTTTGCTTATGGCAATGAAAATAATTTTACCATCTCTCCTCACGGCGATCTAGAAAACTGCTTGTGCGGCAAGTTTCGATTTGGGCATTTTGCCGGTGTTTGCCTGATTGTTACCAAACTTTTTAACATCGTAAAACCAAATTTTGCTATTTTTGGTGAAAAAGATTTTCAGCAACTTACGATCATCAAAAAAATGGTAGATTATTTTAATTTTGATCTCAAAATTATTTCTGCCCCAACCATAAGAAATGAAAAAGGTTTGGCACTTTCTTCACGAAATGCTTTGTTATCGCAAAATGACTTACTTTTGGCAAGCAAAATATATCAAGCTTTATTAAAAGTGGCAAAAAATCCAACAGAAATCGAAAATATTAAAAATCAACTACTCAGGCAAGGCTTTTCTTTGGTAGAATATCTCGAAATTCGCAACTCTTGCAACCTTTCTTTAATTGATCCTACAGCAATTCATCTGCAAAAACAACCAACCAGAGTTTTTATTGCAGTTGTTTTAGAAGGTGTACGATTAATCGATAATTTTTTAATTGACAATTAAAGGCACTGTTACATCCCAAATTGTATTTTACTTTATTTGCCATTTTTGGTATAAATTTCTGCTATTTTTAGTATGATATAACTTTCAGTTGTGCTAACGCAACAACACGATATGTTGAATATGTGGCTAAAAATAGCCAAAATTTCTACTCAAAACTAGCAAAAAATTAAAACAAATTTGGAATTCAACAGTGCCTTAAAAAATTTTTAACACCAATTGTCTTAACAATAAACAAAAAAAACAAACAAGATTATTTTTTACAATAAACACTTGGCTTTTTTATTTTTGCCTATCTATAATAACATTTTAGCTATTTAAAATCAAAATAATAAATTTCTTGTTAATTAATGAAATTAAATAAAAATCAAGATCAACAGTATCTTTCATCTAAAAATGAAGATCAAAATAAAAAAAACTTGGTTCAAAACAACAAAAAAAGATCAAAAATTTTATTTATTTTTATAGGTTCTTTTTGTTTATTTTTGCTTGCCAATCAAGCAATTTGGGCACAAATTGAAAGCATCTATAACTCTACAAGCGATGAATCTACAAGCATTTCTGGCTTAATGTCGGCAATTACTAACAACGACATTGAAGGTGTTAAATTTTTCAGCAAAGGCGGTCCGTTAATTATCAATCAAAAAAATATCGGCGGGGCAACTGCCTTGCATATTGCTTGTCGTGAATCTAACACCGAAGCTGTAAAAATTTTACTTGAAAACGGTGCCAGCCTCAACATTGCCGACAACGAGGGCTGGACCCCTCTTATGAGAGCCTCTTTAGTTGGCAATGCCGACATTGTCGAAATGTTAATTGCAAAAAATGCTAAAGCCGATGCTTTTAATTCAATTGGCGAAACCGCCCTTATGCATGCCACAACTTCTCGATGCTTGCAGTGTTTAAATATTATTATCGAAAAAGGCAACTTGGTGAAAAATGTTAATTTAAAAACTCTAAAAACTCAAATTACCGATGCTTTTTTGTTGGCAAGAAACCAAGAAGAACCTACCATTAAAACAGTTTTAGAATCTTTTTTAGATTATGTTCATAAGGCAGATACTCTGCTTGCAACCCAACCAACTCAACCAACACAGCCAGAAGAAACAACACAAGAAGTTGCCGAATCTAAGCCATTAAAAAAACTCACTGTTGGCAAAAAAAATGCTAAAAAATTTGCTTTAAAAACCACGGTTGAACAACAAGAAGAGCCAACAATTCTTGCTAAATCTTCGCAATCACAAGCTGTCAAACCAAAAGAAGAAACCGCAAAACAAACAAAATCTCCCTCTGCACCCATTAAACAAGCCAAACTAGAGCCAATAAAAACTCTGCCAAAACCAGCAGAAGAGCCTAAAAAAATCTTTAAACTAAAAAAACCAATCGAAGATCCAAAAAATAAAATTCCCACCATCACTCAGCAATCACTGCCTCTTGTGGTTGTGCCAGTTGAGCCAGAAGTTAAGCCAGAAACCGTTGCCAATAGCACAAAATCAACAGCTGAACCGCAAAATAATCAATCGCAAGAAAACCAGCAAAACACTCAAACTGCCGAAAATAAAGAACAAACATCTAGCGAAATCGCCAATTTACCAACAAAAAGCGAACCGTCTTCTGGCTTTTTTAAAAGATTTATCTTAAAAAAACCAGCAAAAGAAACTAATATCGTCAACAATCAAGAAG
>CANNFC010000035.1:0-14994 GCA_947503755.1 Rickettsiales bacterium
CTTCAATTTTCTCATTAAATGGCTACGTCGGCGAAGTTTTAGTCTTCGACAGAGCCTTAAAAACAGAAGAAATCGACACTATCAACAAATATCTCTCCAAAAAATGGGGCATTGCTTTGAAATAAAATATGGCAACAAAAAAAGCTTTTGCTAGTTTATTTTTCCTACTATCGTTTTTAGTTTTTTTAATTGTTTTTGCCATTGCTTTTTATTTTATCAAACAATTTCTTTATGAAAGAAAGCTAAATTCTGCCATTTCACTCACTAAATCTTCTCCTGTTAATCATATCGATGGTGCAATATTATGGGTTGAAACAGTTAACAACAACGATTTTCTTGATAAAAAAGATAATTCAAAAGCTTATATTTGGCAAAACAAACCAAAAGGCTCTTTTGCACAAATCAACCAAAACAACCAGCCTCTCTACACCACAGCAGGCATCAACAATTTGCCTGCTTTGTATTTTAACAACAGGGCATTTATGCTCGATTTAGCTTTTAAAAACATCGCTCAATCTGCCACTATTTTTGTGGTAATTAAACCCAATGCTTCACTTGGTAACAAGCCAATTCTTAGTAAAGCCAACGGTCAAACCAACTTTCGCTTGTTAATGAAAATGCAAGAAAAAGATTATCATTATGAGTTTTGTTTGTTTGCCGATCAAGAAAAATGCTTTGTTAGCCAAAAAATCAACAAACCATCGCCAAGCAATTTAACAACTCAAATTATCAGTATTGTTGCCGATAGTTATAACAACAACAAAAGCGGTTTGCAATTGTTTGTTAATGGCGATTTTTTATCTAGCTTTATTACTGCCGATAGCTTTTTTGCCGACAGCAAAACCGCTCTAAATGTTGGCAGAGCAATCAACCAAAACGAAGTGGTAACTGGCTATTTTGATGGCTATATTGGCGAAATCATTATCTATAATAAAGCATTAAGCTCTTTACAAAGAAAGCTAATCGAAGATTATTTAAAGAAAAAATGGCTAAATTAAATTTAATCTACAATTTCAAAGAGGTTTGGATGGCTTTATTTATTGCTTGCCTAAACATATTTTGCAAACAATCTTGCTCTTTTAAAACCACTAAAGCACTGGCGGTTGCCCCTTTTTTGCTGGCCACCAATTGTTGCAAAATAGCAGGAGATTGGCTATTTTTTTTCATCATCAAAGCAGAACCCAAAAATAAATCAATCATCAATTCGGGCTGGTCTATGCCATATTCTGTGGCAATGTTGTTAAAAATTTCTTGCAATAAAAATAAATAAGCTGGTCCACAGCCAAAAATTGCGGTGGCAACCTCAAAATCACTTTCTTGTTGAAGAGCAAAAAGCTTGGCAGAATCAACAAAAATATTGTTTAAAATAGCTAAATCTTGTTTTGTGGTGTTATGATTGGCAAAATATGAAACTATACCGCAATTTACTTCGATGTTTAAGTTCGGCATAATTCGAATAATTTTTGTGTTTTTTGCAAAAATCTGCTCATAAAAATCTAGCTTTTTGCCTGCCAACATCGTAATGACAAGAGTGTGCGGTTGCAAAAAATTTTGCTTTACCAGCAAAGGCAATAAATTTTCTGCTTCTTGTGGTTTGATTGCCAAAAACACAATATCTGCCCGATAATTGATAGGCAATTCTTGATAAGAAGAAAAATAGGCAGCTTTGTGTGGCAAATTGTTACTTGTGGGTTTTATAACACTAATTTGGCTATCGATAAAATGCTGATTGCTTTGCAAAGCTTGCACGATTGGCCTACCCATATTGCCACAGCCCAAGAAAAAAATATGTAAAGAAGTATTTTTTATCATAAAAAATTATAAAAATTTGGCAAAAAATAAGGCAATTTCAAATAAAAACAGCATAATTGTTGCCAATATTAGTTGGCTAAAAATATCGGGCGGGGTGAGAATGGCAGAAATAATAAAAATTACCACAATCACATATCTTCTTTTGTTTTTAATGCTTGCAATGTCGATGAGTTTTGTTTTAATTAACAATAAAAGAACAATAGGAGTTAAAAAAGCCAGCCCAAAACCAATAAAAAGATCGATAACAAAATCGAGATAATTGCTAATTTTCGCCTCTAAAACCAAATTAATTTGGGCAACATTTGATTGTGTAGAAAAAAAACTGGTTTCGTAACTAGCAAAAAATTGCAAAGCCAAAGGAATCACTAAATAATAAGCAAAAATCGCCCCAATAAAAAACAGCACAGGAGCAATCAGCAACAATAAAACTGCTACTTTTTTTTCTTGCCAATAAAGGGCGGGCAGTAAAAATAAATAAAGTTGCAAAAAAGCAATTGGTATACTCACAAAAATCGCTGTGTAAAAAGCCAGCTTAACATAACTAAAAAAAACCTCAGAAGGACTAGTAAAAATCAGCTTTCTGCCACTAGGTGAGATAGATAAAAAAGGCTCTAATAAAAAAGCATAAATTTGATTAGCAAAATAATAGGCAACAAGAAAAGAAATCACAAAAAAACCCACCACCCACAAAAGCCGAAAACGGAGCTCGGCAAAATGTTGAGCAGAAGAATTATTTGCCAAACCTAAACCAAACATGCCTGTCGCAAATTAGCAATATTGCCAGCATAATTGTCGCTAGAAAAAACATAAGAACCCGCCACCAAAACATCGGCACCCGCCCTTGCCACCAAAGGAGCGGTGGCAAGATTAATGCCCCCATCAACTTGTAGTTCAATATTTTTGCCACTGTTTTTGATAAGTTGCTGTAAATTGCTGATTTTTTGTAACTGGCTGGCCAAAAATTTTTGCCCGCCAAACCCAGGGTTGACAGTCATAACCAAAATTAAATCGAGTTTATCAAGCAAATATTGCACCATATTTTCGGGAGTCGATGGCACCAAAGAAAGACCTGCTTTTTTGTGGCAAGATTTAATTAAAGCCAAGGTGCGATCAAGATGCAAACAGCTTTCGGCATGAATAGTGATGATGTCGCAACCAGCATCGACAAAAGCAGAAATGTGATTTTGCGGGTTGTTTATCATTAAATGAGCATCGAAAGGCAAATTTGTGATTTTTCGCAAAGATTTGATTACTTCGTTGCCAAAAGTGAGGTTGGGCACAAAACTGCCGTCCATGACATCGAGATGCAAGTAATCGGCTTTGGCTTGCTCTAGAAGCTTAATTTCATTGCCAAGTTGCGAAAAATCAGCAGAAAGTAAAGATGGGGCTATTTTTATCATTTTTCTTTTAAACAATTAAGGGCAACCAAATCGTAAATAGGATGCTCGAGACTAGAAACAGAAGGGGTTGAGGCAAAAAGCCAGCCAAAAAATATAGGGGTTTTTTTATCTTGATAAATCTCAGAAACTTCGAGCAACATTTTGCTTTCGGGCTTTTGATATTCTGGGGCTTGCCAGCACTTGTGTAAAGTGATTTCGAGATTGTTGATGATTGCTGGCTTTTTTACTTGTAAAAAAATTTTTTCAACCTTGGCGGTGTTTTTGTTTAATAACTGGACATTGCCTGTGCTAGAAAAAACGATGGGCTCTTCTTTTTTGGGCTCTGCTTGGGGGACAAGATTATTGCTGGCATCTTCGGCAAAAGCACTAGAAAAGATAGCAAGCAAAACAATTAGCAATATTTTTTGACAAAAACTATTTATTTTCATTTGTTTCGTTGGTGTTTGGTGTTTTAGTGTTGTTGCTAAAAATAAATTTACCCAAAAGTTCTTCAAAATTAACCGAAGATTGAGTGAAAGCTATTTCTTGGTTTGGTTGCAAAAAATCGTCGTCACCACCAACTGCAATGGCTAAATATTTAGAGCCAAGCAAACCTTCGGAAGCAACTTTAATTGAAGAATCAACGGGAATTAACACATTTTTATCGAGCTCAAAATGCAAAACTGCTTGATAGGTTTTGGCATCAAGCTCTTGCTTGGTGACACTGCCAATTTTTACTCCTGCTATTTTCACATCGGCACCGTTGCTAATGCCGTCGGCAGTACTAAATTTAGCGAACAAAGGATAGGTTTGATTGCCTGTTGATTGATGGGTTTTTGCAAAAGAAGAAAAAAAGAAAAAACCAGCAATCACCAAAACTATGGTGCCAATAAAAAAATCAAAGTAGTTGTGGATTTTTTGCATAAAAAATTATTTTGGTTGCCAAAGATTTGGGGCAGAATTGGTTTTGGCGGTGAGTTTAGGATTATAAGCATTATTCGTGCCAGTTTGATTGGGCTGATGATTTATTTGCCAAGAATAAAGCGGCTGATTGCTGGCTGGAGGCTCGTTGCTACCATAATGCAACCACGAATGCCAATTGGCCGCAACTTTTGAAGCCTCTGGCTTGCCTTTATAAATCACAAACCGTTTATTGGTTTTGTTGTTTTGATAGTATTTATTGCCACAAGAATCGACCCCAACTTTTTTGTTGGCAAAACAAATGCAAAGCTTATTTAAAATATCGGTGATAACTTTCATAGAAAAGCAAAATTTAGATTTTATCATAATAATTATGCCCTTTTATTTTGTAAAAGCAAGCATTTAATCGCACTTCGATATAAATTCCCCTTTTTTAGAAGGGGTGGATTTTCGCATAAGCGATAGCTTATGGAAAAAGACTAAGGTAGTGTTGTGAGAAGATCGCCGATGGTTTTGGGAAGAGATCCTACCGTGGCTTGCCGACACTACCCCGCCCGCTATCGCGGGCACCCCTTTCTAAAAAAGGGGAATTTTGCCCCAGTTCTGCTAATAACAGCAACCAAATAAATATGGGAATGTGTTTTTTCACCAAAAAATAATTTAAGAACAAAAATGTTATAAAATATTTTGCATTTTGAATTTTATGTGAGTAAAATTTTAGAAGGTTTTTAATTAATACCATTTACACTAATTAAAATCACATTATAACGAAAGATTTTTGAAGCTTTTTAACCAAAAAGATGAAGTTAGAATGTGAAAAATCATAAGATTATTTTAATTAGTGAAAATGGTATAATAAGTTTATTATGAAATATAGTTGCTCTACTCGAATTTTTCATTGGCTGATGGCTCTGGTTATAACCATAACTTTTTCCTTGGCTTTTTATATGACTTCTCTTAACACAGAAAATCCCGACAGGCTGTTTTTTTATTCTTTACACAAATCTTTTGGGGTTTTGTCGTTGATTTTGCTGGTCGCCAGAATTGTCAATAGATTTTTACACAAAGCGCCAGAATTGCCTCAAACAATTGCTCCATATTTGGTAAAATTGGCAAAAATAACTCACTTTTTGCTTTATTTACTGATGTGCTTGGTGCCACTATCTGGCTATTTAATGTCTAATGCTTTTGGTTATCCAGTAAAATTATTTGGTATGATTTTGCCAATTTTAATTGAAACCAATTTTGATTTAGCAAAAAATTTCTCCGAATTGCACGAGTTTTTTGCTTTCACTTTGCTTGGCTTAATCATTTTGCATTTGTTAGCAGTGTTAAAACATCATTTTATCGGTGCAAATAAGTTTGCCATAATTAAACGAATGCTGTAAAATATGCTAAAACCAAGAATAATTCCTTGCCTAGATGTTAAAAACGGCCGAGTTGTCAAGGGTGTTAATTTTGAAAATTTAACCGATGCTGGCGATCCTGTCGCTCAAGCTCAATATTATTATCAAGCCAAAGCCGACGAACTCTGCTTTCTCGATATTTCTGCCACTCAAGAAAATCGGCAAAATATGTTTGATATGGTAAAAAAAGTGGCTTCAACTTGTTTTATTCCCTTTACCGTGGGCGGTGGCATCAAAGAAATGAGCGATTTCCTCACCCTAATGCGATGTGGTGCCGATAAGGTTTCTATCAACTCTTCTGCCATCAGCAACCCTAGCCTAATCAGTCAAGCGGCCAATAAGTTTGGTTCGCAATGTGTGGTGGTTGCCTTGGATGTTAAAAAAACCGCCAACGGCTACGAAATATTTAGCCACGGCGGTTTAAAAGCCACTGGTTTAGATGCCATCAACTGGGCAAAAAAAGTGCAGCA
This sequence comes from Rickettsiales bacterium, assembly GCA_947503755.1. Taxonomy (GTDB): domain Bacteria; phylum Pseudomonadota; class Alphaproteobacteria; order Rickettsiales; family UBA1997; genus CAILUF01. The sequence continues at coordinate 5,989 of CANNFC010000035.1, forward strand.
ATTGGGAGCGGGCGAAATTTTGCTTACCTCAATGGATAAAGACGGCACAAAAAGTGGCTACGATCTCGATTTGCTAAAAGCCATCACTAGCAAAGTAAGTATTCCCGTCATTGCTTCTGGCGGAGTTGGCAATTTAAACGATTTAGCAGATGGCTTAAAAGCTGGGGCTTCTGCTGTTTTGGCAGCTTCTATTTTTCATTTTAGGAAATTTTCTATTGCCGAAGCCAAACAATTTTTGCAAGAAGAAGGCTTAATTTTACACTAAAAGGCACTGTTGCATCCCAAATTATATTTTACTTTATTTGCCATTTTTGGTATAAATTTCAACTATTTTTAGCCAAATATATTGATATGAGGCTAAAAATAGGTAAAATTTCTTCTCAAAACTAGCAAAAAATTAAAATAAGTTTGGCAAATTTGGAATTCAACAGTGCCTAAAACTCTAAAAAAATCAGTTGTAATTAAAATATTTTTTGTTTAAAATGTTATAAATGGGCTGTTTAATCCCTCGAAAAAACTTCTTTTTTCTTTAAATTATGGATATTTTCAATACTCATCAACTACAACCAAAACTGTTTACTGCCGAAGCGGTTTCAAGCGAATATCTGCCAGTATTAATATTTTTTGCAGTTGCCTTAGGCTTGTCTTTATTAATTTTGGTGTTGCCTTTTATCATCAACAAACTTCGCCCCAATAAGCACAAAAATTCGCCCTACGAGTGCGGTTTTGAAGGTGTTGGCGAGGTTAGAAATCAATTTAATGTAAAATTTTATTTAGTTGCCATCTTGTTTCTTATTTTCGATCTAGAAATAGCCTTTTTGTTTCCGTGGGCGGTTTCGTTAAAAAACATTGGTTATGTCGGTTTTTGGTCGATGATTTTTTTCTTAACCACACTCACCATCGGCTTTATTTACGAACTTAAAAGAGGTGCCCTAGAATGGTAAATTCTCACATAACCACCAAATCTTTTTTGCATGAAAGCGATTTTAACAAATTGCCTCAAGAAGTTGCCAATCAAGGCTTTCTCACCGCCAAGCTCGACGAACTAATCAACTGGGCTCGCTCAGGTTCGCTTTGGCCTATGACTTTTGGTTTGGCTTGTTGTGCGGTTGAAATGATGCAAACCGCAGCTAGCCGATACGATATCGACAGATTTGGCATGGTTTTTCGACCATCACCAAGGCAATCTGATGTTATGATTGTGGCGGGCACTCTTACCAACAAAATGGCTCCTGCCTTACGAAAAGTCTACGATCAAATGTCGGAACCTAAATATGTGGTTTCTATGGGCAGTTGCGCCAATGGCGGTGGCTACTATCACTATTCTTATTCTGTGGTCCGAGGTTGCGATCGTATTGTGCCAGTTGATGTTTATGTGCCGGGTTGCCCGCCAACGGCAGAGGCTTTGCTTTATGGTCTGCTGGTTCTACAAAACAAAATCAGCAGACAAAAAAATTTTAAACGATAATTTATGTTTCAAGATTTAGCTAAACAAGCAAAATATATTCAAGAACAATTTCAGAAAGCTACTTTGCAAACTTCAATTAGCAACGACAATTTAATTGTGCTGTGCCCAGCTGAAAAAATCACCCATCTGCTTACCTTTTTAAAACAAGACGATGCCCTTTCTTTTAAAACTCTTGTCGATCTTTTTGCCTGCGATATGCTTTATTTAAAGCAACCACGATTTGAAGTTGTTTATAATTTGCTGAGCTACAAACTAAACAGCAGAATCACCCTAAAAGTTTGCATTGACAGCACTAAAATAGAGGTGCCAACCGCCATTAATGTGTTTAGTTGTGCTGGCTGGTATGAAAGAGAAGTTTTTGATATGTATGGCATTTATTTTAAAGATCATCCAGATTTAAGAAGAATTCTCACCGACTACGACTTTGTTGGGCATCCGCTACAAAAAGATTTTCCGCTCACTGGCTACCAAGAGGTTCGTTATAGTGAAAAATTGCAACAAGTGGTTTATGAGCCAGTAAAACTTGCTCAAGAATTTCGCAATTTTGATTTTGATATGCCTTGGCATGGTCCACAAAACAACACCAATTCTAAACAATGAAAAAAATTTGGCAATCCTTTTATAAAGCATCATTAGGGCAAGAAACCACAAAATTGGTTGAGATTTATTGGTTTTTATCTTTGTGTTTCTTATTTTATATTGTTCATAAAATTCATACCTATTTTGCCACTCGTTATTTTCTGTTAAGTATTTTTCTTGCCTTGTGTTTTTGCTGGCATCTTTATGCGGTTTATAAATGCAAACCAGCTGTCGTTGAAAACAAAACCAAAGAAGAACAGCAACTCGAAAAAATCAAAAAACCCAAATCTTTATTAAAAAAAATCTTATTGCAAGAGCCAATTTCAAAGCCAACTTGGCGACAAGTGGTGGTGGTTGTCGATATTTTACTTATTTTATCGGCACTTTCTTGGCTATAACCAAACACAAAATTTATGCCACACTTTCAATTGCCTTATCAAGCCAAAAATACAGATTTTTCTATTCTTTACCAAAATGCCCGAATTATCGATCCCGCCACTGGCTATGATTGCCTCGGCAATTTGCTAACCATTGGCAACAAAATTGTTGATTTTGGCCCGCATTTGCAAGCAACGGCAAATTTAGTTATCGATTGTCAACAACATATTTTGGCTCCTGGTCTCATCGATTTACAAGTGCATTTTCGCGACCCTGGCCAACACCACAAAGAAACTTTGCAAACTGGCTCGGCTTCTGCCGTGGCAGGTGGCATCACCACCGTGGTTTGCCAACCCAACACTTCTCCTTGTCTTGATTCGGTTTTTACCTTAGAATATCTCAAACTCAAAGCCAAAGAATCTGCCTATTGCAATGTTTTAGCCTATGCCTGCATAACCAAAAATATGCAAGGTCAAGAACTCACCGAGATGTATCTCTTAAAACAAGCGGGTGCAGTTGGTTTTACCGACGACGGTTTGCCTGTGATGAATGCCAACATTATGAGAAGAGCTTTTGAAACCAGCAGAGATCTTGATGTGGTCGTCGCCCAACATGCCGAAGATTTAAATTTATCCAACAAAGGTTGCATCAACGAAGGTGAAGTTGCTCATCAACTTGGAGTAAGAGGCATTCCAAACATTTCTGAGTCTGTCATTGTCGAACGAGACTTGGCGATATTAGAGGCCACCAAAGGCAAATATCATCTGTTGCATGTGTCAACCAAAGAGTCATTATATGCGGTAGAAAGGGCGAAAAATAAGGGCTTGGCGGTTACGGTTGAAGTTGCTCCGCATCACTTTACCTTAACCGACGAACAAGTGTTAATTTCTGGCACAAATGCCAAAATGAATCCGCCACTTCGCTCACAGCTCGATAAAGATGCATTGCTAGCAGGTTTAAAATCTGGTCTAATCGATGCCATCGCCACCGATCATGCTCCTCACGATTTGGCATCAAAACAAAAACCGCTTCAAGAAGCTTCTTTTGGCATTGTGGGGGTTGAAACTTTGCTGTGTTTGTCGTTAGATTTATATCATCAAAAACTTCTCACCTTGCCCCAAGTTTTGGCAAAACTCACTTGCAATCCAGCAAAAATCATCAATCTTGACAAAAAAGGTATCATTGCCAAAAATGCCATCGCCGATTTGGTGCTAATTGATCTTGATTTTTCTTGGCAAATTGATAGCAATAATTTTCATAGCAAGTCAAAAAATTCGCCTTTCGACGGCATAAAAACCAAGGGCAAAACCTTGCTTACCGTGGTTGATGGTGTTATTGTTTTTGATGATTTTACCAATAAAAATTCTACTGGTAAAAAATATTAATATGATAGTCATCGAAAATCTACATAAAACCTATCAAAAATCTGCCAAATCTCCACCAAAAATCGCTTTAAACGGCATTAATTTGCAAATTAAAAAAGGCTCTTTTTTTGGTTTATTAGGGCCAAACGGTGCCGGCAAATCTACCATAATCAACATTTTAGCTGGTTTAGTCAAAAAAACCAGTGGCAAAATCGCAGTCGCCGGGTTTGATATCGACACCCATCTATGCGAAAGCAAATACAAAATTGGCATTGTCCCGCAAGAATTAATCATCGATCCGTTTTTTAATGTCTACGAAACTCTCGAAATTTATGCTGGCTATTTTGGAGTGCCAAAAAATCAACGAAGAACCAACGAAATCATTCAGGCATTAGGGCTTGCCGATAAAGCAAAATCTGTACCAAGAGCATTATCGGGAGGTATGCGAAGAAGGCTTTTAGTGGCAAAAGCCTTGGTGCATAACCCCGAAATTTTGGTGCTAGACGAGCCCACGGCAGGAGTTGATGTGGAGCTACGAAATCAGCTATGGGCTTATGTGCAACAACTAAATCAGCAAGGAACTACAGTTTTACTTACCACTCACTATTTATCAGAAGCCGAACAACTCTGCAACGAAATTGCGGTTATCAACAAAGGCAAGGTTGTGGCACTTGACAGCAAACAAAATTTGCTAAACAGTCTAGCAGAAAAGCAACTAATTCTCCACGTGAAACAATCGCTTACCGAAAATAAAATTTCATTGCCAAAACTTAATTTTAGCCTAGGCAATCAAAATGAAATTATCATTAATTATAATCCAAACCATCTTTCTATTGCCGATATTTTATGGCAAATCAACGAAGCAAAACTTGATATTTTAGATATTTCAACCAAACAGCCCGACCTAGAACAGGTTTTTCAACACATTATTCATGAAAATGCATAATGGAACTGTTGCACCAAAAATTATATTTTACTTTTTTGCCATTTTTGACATAAATTTCAGCTATTTTCAGCCAAATATGCTGGATATAAGGCCAAAAATAGCTAAAATTTCTTTTTAAAACTAACAAAAAATTAAAACAAATTTGTGATGCAACAGTTCCATAATCTTCTTTCTATCTTACCCTTGAAGCAAGAGCAAATATTGCAAATACTCGAAGTGGCAAAATTTTATTACCAACATCCCAAGCAATATTTTGATATTTTAAAAGGCAAACTATTGATAAATTTTTTCTTCGAAAACTCTACTCGAACCAGAATGTCTTTTGAGTTGTCGGCAAAAAAAATGGGAGCAGAGGTGATAAATTTAGACACCTCTCTTTCTTCTTTAAAAAAAGGCGAAACCATCATTGATACCGCCAAAACATTGTCGGCAATGCAACCCGATTTTGTGGCAATTCGTCATAATTCTAGTGGTATTTTGCAAGTGCTACAACAGCATATTTCTGCCAGTTTAATCAATGCAGGCGACGGCACCAACGAACATCCTTCGCAAAGTTTGCTTGATGCCTTCACTATTTTGCAACACAAAAAAACTTTACAAGGCCTAACGGTGGCAATTTGTGGCGATGTTTTGCATTCGCGAGTTGCCAGATCTAATATTTTTTTGTTAAGTAAATTTGGCTGCTCCATCAAAATTGCCACCCCGCCAACACTTTCGCCTTTTGGCTATCAGCCATGGCTAAAACAATACAATGTTGAAATATGTCCCAATTTGCATTCAGCAATTACCGATGCCGATGTTATTATGATGCTTCGAGTGCAACAAGAAAGAATGGAAAGTTGCTATATTTCTTCTTTTCACGAATATTTTGAGCTATACGGGCTTGATAGAAACAAGCTAAAATTGGCTCCCAAAGCAATTATTTTGCATCCCGGCCCCATCAATCGACAAGTTGAACTTGATGCCGATCTTGCTTATGATCTTGAAAAATCTTGCATTTTAGATCAAGTAAAAGCAGGTGTGGCGGTGCGAATGGCAATTTTACAACATTTAAATTTTGCTGTTTGTTAGATAATACCAATTCCACTAATTAAACCACACTTCGATCTAAATTACTCATCCCGTGGAAGGGAAATTTAGATCGAATGCGGTGCAAAATTCCACTTCTTGCAGAAGGGGTAGATTTTTTTGCGATAGCAAAAAAAGACCAAGGTAGTGTTGGGAGACGATCGCAGATGTTTTTTCGAAGAGGATCCTACCGTGTGTTGCCGACACTACCCCGCCCGCTATCGTGAGCAACCCTTCTACAAGAAGGGGAATATCCGAGATCTGCTTGTAAACACTACCCCGAACCACTTCGCGACCACCCCTTTTTTAGTGCAAGTAATTTAGATCGAAGTGTGGTTTTAATTAGTGGAAATGGTATAATATAACAAAATCGCCAAAAGTGCAGAACACAAAGAGGCATAAAGCACCGCGATTTTTGCCAAATTAAGTAGTTGAGGGTTGTTAACAAAAGCCAAGTTCCCAATAAAAATACTCATAGTAAAGCCAATGCCAGTAATAATAGCCGCTACATAAAATTTTAACCAACTCACCTCTGTAAGTTGCTGATTGGCATCATAATATTTTGGCAAAGAAACGATCTTTAATTTTATTGCCACAAAGCAAAACAGCATAACTCCCAGCTGTTTGCCCAAAAATAAGCCAAAAAATACCCCAGAAAATAAATTATCACTAAATAACGACAAAGAAAAACTAGGCAAAACTATGCCACTATTGGCAAAAATAAATAACGGCAAAATAAAATAATTAACCGCAGGAGCGATGGTGTGAATAATTCTTGCCAAATGTTGCCTTGGAATGCACATTGCCAAAATCACTCCGGCAATAGTGGCATGAATGCCCGACATTAAAATTGCAAGCCACAAGCAAAAGCCGAAAAATAAATATAAAAATACAATAATTTTTTTTGGCAGATGATAAAATTTAGGCAAAATCAACAAGCAAAATAAGGGCAAAAAGGCAAAAAACAAAAATTGCCAATGCAGTTGCTTGGTATAACATAAAGCAATAATAACGATTGCCACCAAATCGTCAAAAATTGCCAAAGAAATCAAAAACACTTTTAAAGATTGACAAATTCCTTTGCCAAAAAACGACACCACTCCATAGGCAAAAGCAATATCGGTGGCTGTTGGCACGGCAAAACCTGCCAAATTGCTGGGCTGTTGTTGGTTAAAAAAATAAAAAATTATTGCTGGCACCACAATGCCACCAATCGCCCCAATAGCAGGAAGCATTGCTTTTGCCTTGCTTGACAAATAGCCGATGGTGAGCTCTTGTTTTAGCTCACTGCCGACCAACAAGAAAAATATCGCCATCAAAAAATCAGCAATCCAAGTGTGTAAAGTCATATGCTTGTTAATGCCAAGCATTTTTAACTCTAAAGGCAACGAGATAGAAAAAAAGTTTTCATAATTCGCCAAACCACCAGAATTAGCAATCAGCAATGCCAAAAAAGTGGCAAAAAGCAACAAAATGCCTGTCGCCGATTCTAACTCAAAAACTTTTTTAACAACTTTTAACATAAATATCGTTGTTTATTTTTGTGTGCAACCAATTGGTTTTTTATTGTGTTTTTTAATAAAATCTTTGATTATTTCATTTTCCGCTCTTTTTGATGGCGGAAAACTATCTTGATATTTCTTGCCAAATATTTCGTATTCTGGTTGATTAGGAAAAAACCCATAAACCGCTACTTTTTCACCAATTTTTAGTAAACTTTGCAAAACAAAATAGTTGGTAGTTGAATTTGTGCCATTTATTCTGTATTCTATTTTGCCACAATTATAAGACTGAATTCTTTTTGTGATAGGAGTTATGGAATGACCAATTTTAAAGATTTTATTATTAATAACAAAAACATAAACCAACCCAGAAAGCCTTGTTTTATGTTGATCTAAAATTTCTATCTCTAGCTTTTCTTTTTCTATATTTGGCAATAAATTACAAATATGAAAAAAATATTCTTTATATTCAAAGTTTTCATAATCAATTTCATTTTGCAGATCTTGCATTGTTTTTAATAAAACTATATTTCTATTTTTCTTTTTCGCCATAATATTTATTGTTAAATTCTAAAATAAAATCATTTTCTGAATTTGTTAACTCAAAAGATGAAAAAATTGGTAGGTTTTGTAAAACTCTTATATTGTTAAAATTTCCGTATCTAGCGATGTTATTAAGAAATTTATAAACTGGATTACTTAATTCTTTGGCAATATCTTGTGATTCTGTTAAATTTTTACAAATTATAAAAGCAATACTTTGGGTTATGCCACTACCATATTCTGTAAAAACTTGATATTGATTGGTAAGAGAAAGCAAAACCTTATGAAAATCTTGATATTTATGAGGTTTTTTACTCCAAACAGTTTGTGTTGGAGTGTGTATTATTTTATATTTAAATTCTTCCGTTTGGCAATTATTAAAAAGATGTTTTTTGGTGTAATGATGCAGATAACTACTGGTTAAAACCTTATATTTTGGTAATAAATTATTATTGATAGTTTTATTAACAATATTTCTTACTATTTCGGAGTAATATAGCGGAATAAATTTGCTATTTTTGTCGATATTAGCAAAAACAGCATCTTTTAAAACATAGTTATTATTAATTTTGCAAGGAAAAGAATTTTCGATTTTTTGCAATAAAAACCAAGTAAACGAAGACCCCACCTTCGGAAACCATTTTTTAGCCCCATGAATATCGATAGTAATAAATTGATATTGGCTTAACAATTGTGGCAACAAATTTCGGTCAGAAAATGACATCCAGTTATTTGGCGAAATAAACAAAATATAACCGCCAATTTTGGTTATTTCGAGTGCTTTTTTGATAAAATCTCGAGATAAATTATGATTTTTTGAAACTCTCACATTGTTTTCAGAAAATTTGGCATAAGGCGGGTTGGCAACGACTAGATCGAACATATTTTTTTGATCAAATTCTAAAAAATCACGATTACTGAAATTGATATTGTCGCCAAAATATTTTTTTAAATTAATTATTCTTTTTGGGTTTATTTCGTTGAAATATAAATTTTCTAAATTGGTTTTGGTGGCGATATAAGCAAAAAAATTGCCATTTCCACAACACGGATCAAGAATTTTTAAATCGGCTTTTTGCCAAAAACTTTCTGGCAAAGAATCAACCATTTCTTTGACACATTGCATTGGGGTGCAAATATCGTTAGAATTATAAAAAT
>CANNFC010000036.1:0-14883 GCA_947503755.1 Rickettsiales bacterium
TTAGACTAACTGTTGAGTTAATCTCCCCAATTGCTATGGAAGAAGGTCTACGATTTGCCATCAGAGAAGGTGGCAGAACCGTCGGTGCCGGAGTTGTAAGTAAAATTATTAAGTAAAAAAAATGTTATCTCAGTCCAGCTTAAAAACTGGGCTGTATAGTGGAGAAATATGAAAAATAAAGAAAGTATAAAAATCATACTAGAATCTTTTGATCACTTTGTTCTGAGTAAAGCTGTAAATGAAATAATTGTTACAGTCAAAAGAACGGGTGCAGGCATTAAAGGACCAATTCCTATGCCAACTAAAATTCAGAAATTTTGTGTAAATAGAAGTCCGCATGTCGATAAAGACTCTAGAGAGCAATATGAAATCAGAACTTCAAAAAGAATACTAATAATATCTCCAACTGCTCAAACGGTTGATGCTTTAATGAAGCTCAATCTTTCTGCTGGCGTTGAAATTAAAATTGCATTAAACGGAACTAAAAATTAACAAAATGTTAGAATTTATAGGAAAAAAAATCGGCATGACTCATATCTACTCAGAGGCTGGGCAATCAACACCTCTTACTATGATTCATTTATACAGCAATACTGTTTTCGATTTAAAAGAAAATCAAAAAAATAGCAACGATAAGTTATTAACAATTGCTTTTAATAAACTGGAAAAAACCAAAAACATTTCAAAATCTGTTGCTGGTGCTTATCAAAAAAAATCTTTGCCAGTTCATAAACTATTGCATACTTGTAAAGTAAAAGATGCTTTTGAAATTAAGGTCGGTAAGCCTGTTTTAATAGAAAATTTTATTAAACAAGGAGATAAAGTAAGTATAAGAGGTGTAACAACCGGTAAAGGTTTTGCTGGTGTTATGAAAAGATGGAACTTTCGAGGCTTAGAAGCTTCGCATGGTGTTTCTGTTTCTCATCGTTCTCATGGCTCTACTGGTCAAAGACAAGATCCAGGTAAAACATTTCGTGGCAAAAAAATGGCTGGTCATTTAGGGGTTGAAAATATAACTATCAAAAACTTGCAGGTTTTATTTGTTGATATTGAAGCTTCAATTATTGCTGTTAAAGGTGCCATTCCGGGTAGAGCTGGTAATGATATTTTTGTTAAAATTAGTAATTACTAGAGTCTTATATGAATGAAATCTCAATAAAACAAATAAATTTCGAAACAGAATCTTTTGATAGCAACAGTTTTCATATTGATTCGGATATTTCTTTCTTCAGTGCGAAAAACATTTCATATGTTGTGAGATGGCAATTGGCTTCAAGAAGATCTGGTTCTGCCAAAACAAAAACTATGTCAGAAATTTCTGGCACCACTGCAAAACCTTGGAAACAAAAAGGGACAGGCAGAGCTCGTCAAGGTAGCAAAAGATCTGTTCAATTTGTTGGTGGTAGAACTTGTCATGGTCCTATGCCAAGAAGTTTTGACTTTTCTATGCCAAAAAAAATTACTAAAAAAGCTTTAGCAGATGTTCTTATGTTAAAGATACTTGAAAATAAGATTTTTACTTTTAATCCTACAGCAAATATTATCAAAACTAATAAAGTTAGTAAGTTTTTACAAAAATCTAATTTAGAAACAGTATTGTTTGTGGTCGATAAAAATTCAGTTTTACAAAAAAGTGTAAAAAATATTAAAAACATAAAAGTGCTGCATTCCAATGCTTTAAATGTGTACGATATTTTAAATTATGATAACATTGTCGTAGAACAAGATATCTTTGAAAAATCAATTTTGACATCTATATAAAATGACTACTTTTTTGAATTACGATAAAATAAAAAAACTAATTTATACTGAAAAATCAAATAAATTAGTTGCAAATGATAAATATACTTTTGAGATAGATTATAATTGCACAAAAAAAGAAATTGCTTCTTTAATAAAAAAGATCTTTAATGTGGATGTTAAAAAAGTAAACATAATCAATTCTTTTGGCAAAACAAAAAGATTTAAAGGTATTGTGGGTAGTAAATCTGATATTAAAAAAGCTATTATCACATTGCAGACAGGACAAAAAATTAATTTCGATTAAAACATATGGCATTAAAAAATTTTAAATCAGTAACACCTTCTTTACGTCATTATGTTGCCGTAGATAGAAGTGCTCTATGGAAAGGAAAGCCTCTCAAGATGCTTACAACCAATGTTTCTGAAAAATCTGGAAGAAACAATATTGGTCATATCACTGTTCGTCATAAATCTGGTGGACATAAAAAATCATATAGAATTATTGATTTTAAAAGAGATAAGTTTGATATTGAGGCAAAAGTTGAAAGAATAGAATACGATCCAAATCGCACAGCATTTATAGCTCTTGTTAAATATGTTGACGGCACCTATTCTTATATTTTAGCTCCTCATAAATTGGCGATAGGCGATTCTATCATTTCTTCTAGAAATTTGGTCGATGTAAAAGTTGGCAATGCAATGCCTTTATCTGTTATACCAATTGGCACAAATGTTCATAATATAGAGCTAAAGCCAGGTTGCGGTGGAGCTGTTTCTAGATCCGCTGGCAATTACTCTCAATTAGTTGGTAAAGATAGCGGATACGCTTTAATTAAAATGCAATCAAGTGAAATTAGGCTTTTCCCTCTAGATTGTATGGCTACTATTGGATCTGTTTCTAATTTAGATAATAAAAACGCTACTGTTGGTAAAGCTGGTAGATCTAGATGGTTTGGCATTAGACCAACCGTTAGGGGTGTGGCGATGAACCCAGTAGATCACCCTCATGGGGGCGGTGAAGGTAAAACATCTGGTGGTAGACACCCTGTTTCGCCTACTGGCAAACCAACTAAAGGTAAAATTACTAGAAAAAGAAATAAAAATACAAATAAATTTATCATAAAATCAAGGAGAGTAAAATAATATGCCAAGATCTTCTAAAAAACCGCCTTTTGTAGACGGTTACTTACTAAAAAAAGTTCGAGAATATCTTTCTTCTTCTAAGAAACAAGTTATAAAAACATGGTCTAGAAGATCAACTATTCTTCCTCAATTTGTTGGGGTTAATTTTGTTGTGCACAACGGCAAAAAATTTGTTTCGGTTTCCGTAACTGAAGCAATGGTTGGTCATAAACTTGGCGAGTTCGCTCCTACTCGCATTTTCTATGGTCATGGTGGAGATAAAAAAGTTACAAAATAATTAATTCAATATGACACAGCAACTTGCTATAGCTTCACTTAAAGCAATAAAATCTAGTCCTGTTAAAGTTATGAAAATAACTAAAAATATTACTGGACTTAATGTTTCTGATGCTTTAAAATTCTTAGGATTTTCTAAATTAAGACTAGCTCCAATCATAAGTGCTTTGGTATATTCCGCAATGTCAAATGCTGAAAACAATCACAATATGGATGCAGATAATTTATTTATAAAAGAAATTAATGTTGGCAGATCTTTTGCTCTTCGCAGGTTTGCTGCACGGGGCAGGGGTAAATCTAGCAGAATACTTAAAACTTTTAGTAATATAAAAGTTATTTTGGCAGAGACCCAAAATAATAGTAATTTAAAATAAGTGAGGAATAAATGGGTCAAAAAGTTAATCCAGTAGGTTTTAGATTATTAAATAATAAAAACTGGGAGTCGATTTGGTATGATAAAAAAAATTATGCTATCAACTTGCTTCATGATGTTCAAATTAGACAGTTTATTAAAAAAAACTATTCTCATTGTGGAATTGGCAGTGTTATTGTCGAAAGATTGCCAGATAAAATCAATCTAATTATAAAAACATCAAAACCTGGTGTTCTTATTGGAAAAAAAGGATCTGATATAGATAAAATTAATCAATCTATAGAAAAGATTGCAAAAAATAAGGTTGAAGTTAAGGTTGTTGAAATAGATAAGCCAGATATTAACTCATCTTTGGTTGCTCAGTCTATAGCTAAACAACTCGAAGGTAGAGCTGCTTTTAAAAAAGTAATGAAAAAAGCTATGCAATCTGCTATGAAATTTGGTGCTTTAGGAGTTAAAGTGAGCTGTGCTGGCAGACTTGGTGGTGCAGAAATAGCAAGAACAGAATGGTATAAAGAAGGATCTATACCTCTTCATACTTTACGCTGTAACATAGATTATGCAACTGCTAATGCCTATACTACTTATGGTGTAATAGGTGTAAAAGTTTGGATATACAAAGGTTATGTTGAAAAGAAAAAAGTTTCAACTTCACAAATATAATTGACAACTAATATATGTTAATACCTGCAAAAACAAAATATAGAAAAGCACAGAAAGGTGGTAAAAAAATACTTGGTGTTGCTAGTAATGGCAATTCTTTAAAGTTCGGTGCCTATGGTTTAAAAGCTTTAGAGCCTTCTAAGTTAAATTCTAAACAAATAGAATCTGCTAGAAAAGTTATTACTCGCTACATGAAAAGAGCTGGTAAATTATGGATTATGGTCTTTCCTCATACTCCTGTAACAAAAAAACCAGCAGAAGTTAGAATGGGTAGTGGTAAAGGTAGTGTAGAATACTACATTGCTAAAATCAAACCTGGTAGAATTATTTTTGAAATAGATGGTATCGATAATGATTCTGCTAACATAGCTTTAGAAAAAGCATCTTCTAAGCTTCCTTTTAAAACAAAAATTGTTAATCATATATAGTTATGAATCAAGAAGAAAAGAAATCAATATTATCAAATATCGCTTCTCTTAAAAAAGATTTGCTTATTAAAAGATTAAAAATCTCTATGAGAGAATCTGTTATAATAAAAGATTATAGACAAAAAAAGAAAGAGGTTGCTAGACTTTTTACTAAATTAAATTCTGTTAAATAAACATATGAAAGCAAAAGTTGTTAATATCATAGATAAAAATACAATAAAAGTTACCGTTACTGATTATAAAAAACATCCTCGCTATGGTAAATATATTACAGTTCATAAAAATTATTTAGTAGAATCTTTAGGAAAAGAGGTTTCTATTGGCGATGAAATTGAAATGAAAAGTTCTAGACCAATATCTAAATTAAAAAAATGGGTATTAATATAAAATTAAGAGAAAAATATGATACAAATGCAAACAAATCTAGTTGTCGCCGATAATTCTGGTGCAAAAACTGCTAGATGTATAAAAGTTTTAGGTGGTTCAAATCATATGATAACAGGTGTTGCCGATGTTATTGTTGTTGCCATTACTTCTGTAATACCTGGTGCCAAGTTAATAAAGAAGGGTCAGGTTGCAAAAGCAGTTATCGTAAGAACTAGAAGCAAAATTGTCAGACCAGATGGTAGTTTTATTAGTTTTGGAGACAATGCTGTAGTCTTGGTAAATAAAGATAATGAACCATTAGCTACTCGTGTTTTTGGACCAGTTTCGAGAGAAGTGCGTCAAAAAAATTTTCTTAAAATAGCATCTTTAGCTTCGGAGGTTTTATAAAAATATGCAAAAATTTAAAAAGAACGATCAAGTAATTATCATATCTGGTAATGACAGAGGAAAAATAGGAAAAATCACCAAGGTTCTTGGTGAAAAATTAGTGGTTGAGGGTGTAAATATAGCTACATTTCATCAAAAACCAACATCTCAACAACCTGGTAAGATTCTAAAAATAGAAAAAGCAATACATAGATCTAATGTTTCTCATTGCGAAAATGGCAAACCAATAAAAATAAAATTTATTGTAGAATCTAAAGAGGGAAAACCTTTTTCTAAAAAGATTCGTATTTCTAAAAAAACTGAAAATAAAATATAATTACAAGATGCAAACAGTTACTGAAAAATTATATCATAATTCTATAGCCGAACTTAAATCAAAGTTTGACTATACTAATCAATTAGCGATACCAAAAGTGCAAATGGTAAGCATAAATGTTGGTATAAAAGCCGTTGATAGTGATAATAAACTATTGTCTTATTTACTGAATCAGGTATCGAATATTGCTGGTCAAAAAGCAGTTTTAACGAGATCTAAAAAAGCAATCTCAACATTTAAATTAAGAAAAGATCTACCTATTGGTTGCAGGGTTACGTTGAGAGGTAAAAAAATGTATCAATTCTTAGATCGTCTTGTAAACATTGCTTTGCCACGTATAAGAGATTTTAGAGGATTATCTCATAAAGGTTTTAACCAGAGTAATCATTATAGTTTTGGCATAAAAGAACATGGCATATTTTTAGAAGTAGATCTTGATAATATTGTTAAGGTTTTTGGAATGAATATCACAATTGCAACCAATGCCAAATCAAAAGAAGAATCGCTATTTTTATTAAAAAAACTTAACTTTCCTATAAAATAATATATGGCTAAAAAATCATTAATTCGTAGAAATGAAGAAAGAAAAAAGAGCTTCTTAATGCACAAAGAAAAAAGATTAAATCTAAAATCTATTATTGCTAATAAAGATTTATCCCTATCTGAAAGATTTTCAGCTCAGCTCAAATTATCTCAACTCTCAAGAGACGGGTCTAAATCTAGAATTAGAAATAGATGTGCCCTAACTGGAAGATCTAGAGGTAATCTGCGTAAATTCGGTATGTCGCGTATAGCGCTTAGAGAACTTGCTTCTTGGGGTCAAGTTCCTGGTTTAATTAAATCAAGTTGGTAAAATGTCTTTCAATCATTCTGTTTCTGATCTTGTTTCAAGAATAAAAAACGGTTATTTAGCTGGTAAAACAAGTGTTTTTTCACCAGTTTCCAAATTAAGAACTAATATTCTTCAAATTTTAAAAGAAGAAGGTTATGTTTCAAATTTTGTTAAAGTTAAAGAGCAAAATATAGATTATTTTCTCATAAACTTAAAATATCATAACTCTTCTCCTGCTATTACAAATATAGAGGTTGTTTCTAAGCCAGGAAGAAGACATTATTGTCAAGTCGATAATATACCTTTAGTAAAAAATGGTCTAGGGGTTATTATTATATCAACTTCAAAAGGAGTTCTTGCTGATCATAATGCTCGGATGCAGAAGCTTGGTGGAGAAATTTTAGTAAAAATATTTTAATTTAGGTTTTTTATGTCTCGTATAGGAAAATTGCCAATAAAAATTCCTCAAGATATCAAGGTTTCTTTGTATGATAATCAGATATCTTTTGATAATGGTAAAATGAAAAAAAATTACAACATAAGTTCTGGTATTGTTGTTGATTTTTCTGATAATCAAATAAAATTATCAGTTTCAGATAAATCAAATTCAGATTTATCAATGAAAATAGGAATGGATAGAAGCAATATTAAAAATATTGTTTTTGGCATGAGTGTTGGTTTTAAAACTGTTCTCGAGGTAAATGGTGTTGGTTACAAAACCGCTTTAGACAAATCAGTGCTAATTCTTACTCTTGGCTATAGTCATGA
Organism: Rickettsiales bacterium; assembly: GCA_947503755.1. Classification (GTDB taxonomy): domain Bacteria; phylum Pseudomonadota; class Alphaproteobacteria; order Rickettsiales; family UBA1997; genus CAILUF01. Next base: position 7,317 of record CANNFC010000036.1, read on the forward strand.
TATTTTTTATGTTTTACCAAAAGAAATATCAGTAACCCTTGAGAAACCAAATCTTGTAGTTGTTTCTGGCGACGATAAAGTTTTGGTTGGTCAAGTTGCTTCTGAAATTATTTCCTTTAGAGCTCCAGAGCCTTATAAAGGAAAGGGTATCAAAAAATTTGGCAAGCCAATTTTAAGAAAAGAAGGAAAGAAAAAATAAATAACTTACTATATATGATTAACAATTATCAAAGACGTAAATTTAGAATAAGAAATAGTGTGATTGCCAATAATAAATCTGGTCGTCCACGTATTGTTGTTGCTAGAAAAAATAAAAATATTTATGCTCAGTTACTCGATCTTTCAGGCAATGTGTTGGCTTCTTGCTCAACTCTTACCGTAAAAGATGATAATTACAAAACTGGCATGGAAAAAGCTAAACTTGTTGGTATAAGTTTTGCCAAATCTTGCCTAGAGAAAGGTTTTGATTTTGTTGTTTTTGACAAGGGTGCATATGTTTATAATGGGCGTATCAAGGCTTTAGCCGATTCTTGTCGCGAACAAGGTCTCAAATTCTAATTTAATTAAATAAAAGATGACAAAGCAAAATAATCAAGAAATTACAGAAATTTTAATAGCTGTTAATCGAGTATCTAAAACAGTAAAAGGAGGAAGAAATATGTCCTTTTCTGCTTTAGTGGTTGTTGGAGATAAAAACGGTAAAGTAGGTTTTGGCAAAGGTAATGCAACAGAAGTTGCTGATGCTAAAAATAAAGCTTATGAAGTCGCCAAAAAATCGATGATAAAAATATCTCTTAAAGAAGGTAGAACAATACATCACGACATTTTTTCAAGATATTGTTCTGCAAAAGTCTATCTTAGATCTGCTTCAGCAGGAACTGGAGTTATTGCTGGTGGACCTATGAGAGCGATATTTGTGTGTGCTGGAATACATGATGTTGTCGCTAAATCAGTTGGCACATCTAATCCATACAATATGGTTGCAGCAACTTTTTCCGCTCTTAAATCTCTAACATCTCCAAAATTGATTGCAGAAAAAAGATCTAAAGATATTTCTGAAATTATCAGAAGGAGAAATTTAGCTTTAGGAAATAAAGATAAAAAAAATGATTAAAACTATGAAAGAATATTTAAATACAAAAGTTGAAATAACTCAGATTAAGAGTGGTTCAAAATTAAATGATAGGCAAAAAGGCAGTATCATTGGTTTGGGTTTGCGAGGAATAGGTTCAAAAACTAACTCAGTTATCGATTCTTGTAAGCTTGGTATGATAAAAAAAATTCATCATATCATTAAAATTGTTAAATTATAAAAATATGTCTCTAACATTACAACATCTTCCAAAAATTAAAAGACAAGACAAAATGAGAGTCGGTCGTGGTATAGGATCTGGAAAAGGGAAAACTTCTGGCAGAGGTGTGAAAGGTCAAAAAGCTAGAACTGGCCATCATTCTGTAAAAGGTTTTGAAGGTGGTCAAACTCCAGTGCACATGAGATTGCCTAAAAGGGGATTTGTTAATAATCTTGCAAAAAAAACAGAGTCTGTTAATATTACCAGGATATTCTCATTGTTAAATAGTGGCAAAATGTCTTCAGATCAAGAAATTAATAAACAAATTTTAAAAGATTTTGGTCTAATTAAATCTACTAAATCAATAGTTAAGTTAATTATGGGTTCAAATAATTTAAATTCTGATTTTATAATTAAAGTTTTGGTTGATAAATACTCTGAAAATGCCAAGAAATACTCATAATTAAAACCATGAATCAAGTTAAGAGTAAAAATACAGAACTGTCAAAAAAAATAATATTTACCATTTTTATATTGTTGCTATATAAATTTGGTACTTTTATACCTATACCTGGCATAAATAGCGATGTTATGGCTCAGTTTTTTAAATCCGAGGCGAATATATTCGGTATGGTAAATATGTTTTCTGGTGGAGCTTTAGAAAGAATGAGTATTTTTGCTCTTAATATTATGCCATATATTACCGCATCTATAGTTATGCAATTATTAACCTCTATGCACAAAGGGTTAGAATCTTTAAAAAAAGATGGAGAAAGAGGTAGGGCAAAAATAAATCAATATACCAGATATCTCACTATTGTATTAGCAACGTTTCAAGCTTTTGGTGTTTATCAGGCACTTTCTTCTAATAATATGAATGCATTTGTTTCTGATTCTGATATATTTTTTTGGACTACTTTAGTTAGTTTAGTGGGTGGCACGATTATTTTGATGTGGTTTGGTGAAAAAATAACAACCTTTGGAGTTGGTAATGGAATTTCTCTTATTATTTTTGTAGGAATCGTTTCTTCCCTACCTGACACAATAATTCAAATGCTTGATTTATCTAGTAAAGGTGTTTACAGCTGGTTTTATATAATTTTATTTTTTGTATTTTTTGTTTTAGCTGTTATGTTTGTTTGTTTTTTTGAAAAAACTCAAAGAAAAATTAAAATACAATATCCAAATTCAGCCATGTTAAGATCTTCTGGCAATCAAGATCATTCTTTTTTGCCTTTAAAAATCAATATTTCTGGTGTCATACCTCCTATATTTGCTAGTTCTGTATTAACATTTCCTGTTGCTATTATGCAAATTATTGGTGTTGAAAATCAGTTCTTTTCTTCTCTACTGCAAAGAGGGGGGGCTATATACATGTTTATTTTCTCTATTTTAATAATATTTTTTTCTTATTTTTACTCATCTATTATTTTTAATTCTCAAGAAGTAGCTACTAATTTAAAAAAGAGTAATTGTTTTATTTTTGGTGTTAGGCCAGGAATTGCTACATCTGATTATTTAGATGCTATAATTTCCAAACTTACAGCTTTAGGTTCGATTTATTTAATTATAATCTGTATTACACCAGAACTGCTTGTAAATGCAATTCATATTCCTTTATATATAGGTGGAACTGGTGTTTTAATTATGGTGAATGTTGCCATAGATTTAATAACCCAAATACAATCTTACGGCTTATCTAGCAAATATAACTCTGGTAATTTAAGAAAAAGAAAGTTGAGAATTAGAGCATGAAAAATATTTTATTTTTAGGTCCTCCTGGCTCTGGAAAAGGTACTCAGGCTAAAATGTTAGCTGATTATTTAAATGTTCCTACCTTATCAAGCGGAGATATGCTTCGTGATGAAGTAGATCGCGGATCGGAATTGGGTAAAAAGATTAAAACTTATATGCAAAGTGGCGATTTAGTGCCAGATGAGATAATAATTTTATTAATTAAAAATTTTTTAGTTCAAAAGCATTTGAATGGGTTTATTCTTGATGGATTTCCTAGAAACATAAATCAAGCTTATAGTTTAGAAAAAATGTTTTTAGAAATAGGGAAATCAACAGATAAGGTATTTAATTTTGAAGTGCCAGATGATGTTTTAATAAAGAGAATATTGGGTCGTTATTCTTGCAAAGAATGTGGCTCTATATATAATACATATTCCAAGCCTACATCTAGGCTTGGAATATGTGATAAATGTAATTCTGATAAATTAGAATGCAGAAAAGACGATAATGAGCAAGTTTTAAAAAATAGATTACTTGTGTATCATAAATCAACTTTTCCTTTAATTGATTTTTATCAAAAAAAACACTTGCTTATTTCAATTGAAGCTGTAAAATCTTCACACATCATTTTTGATGTTTTAAAAAATAGCTTGTAAAAATATCAAAAATTATTTTTTTAAAATATATTGTTATTTTATCGTTATCTTTTTTAATTAAATGTGGCGATAACTTTGGTTTTGAATTAATTTTATGAATCTAATTCAAAATCTAACGAAAATTTAAAACTTATATTAATATTAACTTTTAAGAGGATATAACTTTGGCTAGGATTGCTGGTATTAACATTCCAAAAGAAAAGCGATTTGTAATTGCTTTGACTTATATTTATGGAATTGGCACGACTTCTGCAGAAAAAATATGCAAAAATCTAAAAATAGATTTTTTTACACGAACTAACCAGCTTGACGAAATCAAGTTGGCAGAAGTGAGGTCTTATATTGAAAAGAATCTCGGTGTTCTTGAGGGAGACCTAAGAAGAAAAGTCTCCTCTAATATAAAAAGACTTATCGATATTGGTTGTTATCGTGGCATAAGACATGTGAGAAAATTACCAGTAAGAGGTCAAAGAACTCACACCAATGCCAAAACAAGAAAAGGTAGGGGCGTTGCAATAGCAAACAAAAAGAAAGCGGTTAAATAATTAAAATAGTATTAAAATGACAGAAACAAAAACAGATTTAGCTCAGAAAAAAACTGTAAAATCTTCATCTAAAAAGAAAAAAAACATTGTTAACGGCGTGGTTCATGTGTTTGCCAGCTTTAATAATACCATAGTATCAATATCTGACACTTCTGGCAATGTTGTTTCTTGGTCTTCTGCCGGTAAGCATGGCTTTAAAGGTTCAAGAAAAGCAACTCCTTATGCTGCTCAAGTCGCTACTCAACATGTTGTTAATATCGCAAAAGAATATGGTTTGCAAAGTGTTGTTGTTGAAATAAGAGGTCCTGGTGTTGGTAGAGAAGCTTCTTTGAGAGCCATACAGGCATGTGGGGTAAATGTCACATTAATAAAGGACATTACTTATTTACCTCATAATGGTTGTCGCCCAGCTAAAAGTCGTCGGGTTTAATATTTTTCTTAATTAATTTATTAATTTTATGACTATTTTAAAAGAAAGTTGGGTTAATTTAACAAAGCCAGCATCTGTTAATCTAAAAGAGGGTTTTGATGATCTTAAACATTCCGTTATTGTTTTTGAGCCTTTTGAAAGAGGTTTTGGAAATACTTTGGGAAATTCTTTAAGAAGAGTTTTGCTATCTTCGATTACTGGTTTTGCTGTTGTTGGAGTAAAAATAGAGGGCGTCTTACATGAATATAGCACTATAAATGGCATAAAAGAGGATGTTTTAGAGATTATTATGAACCTAAAATGTCTTGCTATTTCTAAAGATAATTCTGAACCGGTTGTTTTAAAATTACACTCCGATAAAATTGGATCTGTCTATGCTGGATCAATATTTGCTCCAGCTGGAGTTGAGATCTTAAATAAAGATCTTTTGATTTGCAATATAGAAACTGGTGGCAAAATTGATATGACTATTCATGTTCAGTCTGGTAAGGGTTATGTTATTGCAGAAAACCTTATAAAAGAGGATATGCCAATAGGAACTATTTTTGTCGATGCATTGTTTAATCCTGTAAAAACTGTTGCTTACCGTGTTGAAAATGCAAGGGTTGGTAATGCAACTGATTACGACAAGTTAATCGTTGATATTTCTACAAATGGAGCTATTTCTCCTAGAAATGCTTTGGCTGTTGCGGCAAAAATTTTACAGACCCAATTTCAGTTTTTTGTTAATTTAGATGTTGAGAATATTGATTTTGCTAAAGAGCAAAAAGATTTTGTAGAGCCCGAATTTAATAGAAATTTATTAAAAACAATAGATGAATTGGAGCTTTCTGTTCGTTCTTATAATTGTTTGAGAAATGAAAATATTATTTATGTTGGAGATCTTGTAATTAAAACTGAAGCTGAGATGCTTAAGACTGCAAACTTTGGCAGAAAGTCATTGAATGAATTAAAAGAAAATCTCAAATCTATGAACTTGTCTTTCGGAATAAAAATACAAAATTGGCCTCCGAAAAATATAGAAGATTTGGTAAAAAATAAAAATAAAGAATTTTAGAAATTATGAAACATAGAATAAAAGGTAGAAAATTAAATAGAAATAGTGCTCATAGAAAATCTTTACTAAGAAACTTAGCGATTTCATTGATTGAGCATGAAGAAATTAAAACAACACTGCCAAAAGCAAAAGAATTGAAGTCTTTCGTGGAAAAAATAATAACAATAGCTAAAATCGATAATCTTGCTAATAGAAGATTGGTAGTGTCTATTCTTGGTAATCAAAATATTACTGAAAAGTTGTTTAAAGTAATAGGCCCAAGAATAATTGAAAGAAACGGTGGTTATACTAGAATTCTAAAATATGGTTTTCGTGCTGGCGACAAAGCTCCTATGGCTTATATGGGCTTGGTCGATCAGGTTCAATTGGTTGAGATCTCTCAATAAAATTTATTTAAAAATATGACTAACATTATCGAAAAATTTAACATTTCTCAAGTAGATAAAATTAAATCTTCCCGTTCTTTTTCTATTCCATCTTTTCATGTTGGAGATACTGTTTCGGTAAAATATAAGATAACAGAAGGCGACACAACTAGAATTCAAAATTTTAATGGCATTGTAATTGCTATAACAAAAAATTTTAATAACTACAATTCAACTTTTACTGTTAGAAAAATTAGTTCTGGTATTGGGGTTGAAAGAAAATTTCCAATATACTCTCCTCTCTTGGCCGGAATTGATGTTCTAAAGCAAGGCGATGTGAGAAGGGCTAAATTATATTATTTAAGAAACCTTACTGGTAAATCTTCTAGAATAAAAGAAAAGATGGATTTTGCAGTAACGAGATAGTTTTTTATTTTATGATACACATCAAAAAAAGCGATAAAATTTTTATTTTTTTATCGCTTTTTTTGATTTTATTTGCTTGTTCATTTAAAAAAACAGATAAATTTCCCGCCTCTTTATCTTATCATGCCACTGGATCGAGAAAAACATTCATCTTTACAGTAAGTGAACATTTTATTTTGCAAAATACTCCCCACATTGTTCACAAAAAACACACAAAATTAACTAATGCTGAATTTAATCTGTTAATTTCTTTATTAAAAGAAAAAAAATATTGCCTTAATAATCAAAATAAATATGATTTTGTTATTGATTCAAGGCAAGAAAAGATATTTGACATTACTTATTCGCAACTTATTGCTAAAAACTATAATGCTAAACCTATAGCTTCCATTTCATATTATGGCAGTTGTGTCTAGAGTAAAAATGGAATTGTTTAATTATGAAGTTACGAAATACAAAAATCATTGAAAAATCAAATAATGATGCAAGAAAATATTTTTTAACACATAAGGCTTATTTTACAACTGATTTGCCTCCATACTTTAGTTTTACTGAAATTTTAGAAAAAATAAATGATTATTTTGAAAATGATTATTTTGAAAACAAGAAAATTTATGACATTAAAAATTTTAGTAAAAAAATAACTGGCGATAATAAATACACTATTTTAACTCATAAAAATCAAGATAATTATAGACCGATTTCTTTAATCAATCCTGTGCTTTATGTTTATTTGGTGCATATAATTACTGAAAAAAAAAATTGGCAACAAATTCAAAAGAGATTTGAAGAATTTGCAAAATATAGTAAAATAAATTGCCCTAGTTTACCAATCTATACTGATGATAAAAATAAGTTCAGCTCAACCATAAGTCACTGGTTATTAGAAGTTGAAAGAGAATCTTTAATAAATTCATTAGAATATAATTTTTGGGTCTAGACAATTTTAGTTGATTTTAATATCTGCTAAAGCCATAATTTGTCTATGCAAAACAAGTATATAAAACATTCCCATATTTACTTACGAAGAAATTTAGAGAAATTTTGAGATATTTTTGT
>CANNFC010000037.1:0-14566 GCA_947503755.1 Rickettsiales bacterium
ATTACTTTTTAGCAACAAATAATAAGCCAAAATTAAATAAAGTAAATAACAAAATCAACACAAAATATTTTGTAAAAAGTTGCTGATTAACCACCAAAAAAACCACAATAAAGTTAGTAATCAACACATAAATTGCCATAATTTTACCAGACAAATCGGGACTAACAATTATTTTTACCAGCAACAAGCCAAAAATCGGCACAAAACTTAATAAAAACAGATAATTGACAGTAAAATTATTAGTAAATGCCACTTGGTTGTTGATTGTTTGGTTGAGTTTTTTCGACATCTTCTGCATCGAGATTTTTAGAAGATTCTTCGATGATGGTATCAAGAGATTGATTTTTAGCACCATCAACAGGCTGAACTGCCTGTTCTGTGTTGTTTTGATTTATTGCAGACTCTTCTTCTGTTGAATCTTCTTCTGTTTGATTTTCATCTAAAAGAACATCGTTAAGTTTAAAAGCTTCAGAAAAAATTTGTTCTTTTGGAGTTTCGGGAGTTGGATATTTGCCTGTGAGACGATCGATTTTTTCAAATTTAATGTCGTTTGGAATGCGAAAAGGAGTTGAAGAAGTGTTTTTGAGAGCTTCTTTCATAAAGTTAATAAAAATAGGCAAAGAAACCGAAGAGCCAGTTTCTTCTTTACCCAAAGTTTTTGGAGTATCAAAACCAACATAAACCGCCATCACCAAATCTGGAGAAAAGCCCACAAACCAAGAATCAATAGAGTTATTGGTGGTGCCAGTTTTACCAGCAACAATTTTGCCAATAGATCTTGCCCGAGCCGCGGTGCCCCTTTCTACCACACCTTGCAACATAGAAGTGATTTGGTAGGCAGTGGCAGAATCGGTGATAATTTGGCGGTTATCAAGCAAATTTGGCATCGACAAATCTTTGTTTTTAGGGACATTGTTAAGGTTAAACAACATACAGTTATCGCAAGCTCTGTTATCGAGGCGATAGATTGTTTTGCCAAAACGATCTTGGATTTTTTCAATTAAAGCGGGGCTAATTTTTTTGCCACCATTCACCATCATGGCATAGGCGGTTGCCATTCTCATCACGGTTGTTTCGGTAGAGCCCAAAACCAACGAATAGATTTTTTGCGGATTATCATTTACCTGAAATCTTTTCACCACCTCTGCCACTTTATCAAGCCCAACATCGCTTGCCATTCGAACAGCGGTAACATTAAAAGATTGTTCAAGGGCGGTTCTTAGAGTGGTGGGGCCATAAAATCTGCCCGAATAATTAGATGGGCTATAAGGTGGCATACCAACACCTTGATTAAGCGAAATTTCTTCGTCCATAATAAGTGAAGCAGGATTTAAACCATTTTCTAGAGCCGCAATATAACCAAAGGTTTTCATAGTAGAACCTGGTTGCCTCATAGCTTGGGTTGCTCTATTAAATTGATTGGGCGAATCAACATAGCCACCAGACATTGCCAAAACTTTACCACTATGCGGATTCATTACCACAAAACCACCGTTGACTTCAGGTATTTGTCTGAGAAGATAAAAATCTGGTTTAGAAGAAATTGTTTCAACCAAAATAACATCGCCTATCGCAAAAATATCAGACATTTTTTTGGGCGAAGGGCCACGACCATCTATGGTTTTGTAGAGTTTTGCCCATTTAGTGGTAGCCAACTCAATATTGCCAATATTGCCATTTTCTAGGCCAATTGTTATTAAATCTTTGCCAATAGTTAGTGTCACCGCTTTTTGCCAATGCGGTTGATATAGTTTTTCTATTTTAAATTCAGCCAAAGCATTTTGCCAATTGTTGGTTATATCGATTTTATGCAACGACCCGCGATAACCATGTTTTTGATCGTATTCTTCGATGCCCTTAACAAAAGATTGTAGGGCGATTTGTTGCAAATTAGGATGCAGAGTTGTGCTTACCACAATACCATCTTCAAATACATGGTCAGAGCCATAAAGTGCTGTAAGTTCTTTTTTAACACTATCAGAAAAAAAACTATTTTCTGTGTTGCTATTATTGGTTGTGTTGTTAACGATTTGTATCGGTTGATTTAGCGCTGTTTCAAATTCTTCTTTGCTAATAAATTTTTCTTCATACATTCTTTGCAAAACCCAATCTCGGCGATTTTTAGCTTTGTTGATGTTTTTTCTCGGATCTAATTTTGAAGGAGCTTTTGGCAAAGTAGCCAACAAAGACATTTCTTCTAACGAAATATCGGTAACCGATTTATTAAAATAAACCTGGCTAGCCGCTTCAACACCATAAGCACCAGAACCTAGATATATTTGATTAAGATATAGCTCTAAAATATGTTCTTTTGAGAATTCTTTAGAAATGCGATATGCCAATATTGCTTCTTTGATTTTTCGTTGCCAAGTTCGTTCTTTGGTAAGTAAAAAATTTTTCACTACCTGCTGAGTGATGGTAGAAGCCCCGCCCATACCGCCTTCGCCACTAATTGCACCTAAAGTATTGGTGATGGAGGTTCTGAAAATTGCTAAAAAATCAACCCCAGAATGTTTATAAAAATTTGCATCCTCAGCTGCCAAAAAAGCATTGATAACATTTTGTGGAATGTGTTTAATTTCGAGGAAAACTCTTTTTTCTTTAGAAAATTCGCTAATCAAAGAACCATTAGAAGCATAAATACGAGTAGTGGTGATGGGGTTATAATTTTTAAGCTGTTCGTAATCAGGCAGATTTTCGCTGTTTTCTTTAAAAATGACAACAATAGCAATAATAACAAAAACAACAATAAAAATGAATACTGCCAACAAAGTGGCTAGGATTTTTTTCATACTTCTTGTTTTTTAGATCTTGGATCGAAATAAAATAATATTGGTGCCGAAATATAGATAGAAGAATAAGTGCCCAAAGCAATACCAAAAAAGGTTGCCACACTAAAACTAAACAACACATCGCCACCATAAATTATGAGAGCCAATAAAGAAATAAGAGTAGTGCTGGCAGTAAGTATGGTGCGACTTAAAGTAGAATTAATGCTGGTATTAATCAAATCATTAAGATTTATTTTAGGATGTTTTTTGAGATTTTCACGTATGCGATCGTAAATAACCACAGAATCATTGATAGAATAGCCAATTACGGTAAGGATGCAAGCAATTGAGGTGAGATTAAATTCTAAACCCGTAATCGCAAAAAAACCCAAAACCACTATTGCATCGTGCAAAAGAGCAAAAATACCACCGATGCCAAACTGCCAGTCAAACCGAATTGTGATGTAGATCATAATGGCAACAAAAGAAAGAATCAAAGCCAACAAGCCTTTTAAAATAAGCTCAGAACCAACTTGCGGACCGACATAATCTATTTTGCGATATTGAATTTGAGTAAAATTTTCTTGCAAAGTTTGTTGAATGTTTTTTACTAAAAAATTTTGTTCTTGGTTAACAAGTGGCATCTTGATTAAAAAAGAACTGTTATCAACATTTTGTATTTGCACATCAGAAAACTTGCTAGACAAAACATTTCGTAAATCATTGATGTTGTTGTTGCTTGGTAATTCTACTTCTATTAATATGCCACCAGAAAAATCGATGCCAAGATTTAAGCCTTTAAAAAACACCAAAATTAGTGAAAATAACATAGAAATAATCGAAAAATATATCGCTAATTTGCGATAATTCATAAAATTTATTTGACTATTTTTAAAAAGATTACGCAAAATTTTTATCATATTGAGGTGATTTTTGTATTGTAATATATTTTCAATGAAAAATGCGATTTAATAATTTTTTTACAAAAATTCTAAGTAATATTTTTTTAATTACAACTCAATTTTTTATAAAAATACTAGATTTGGTTTTCATTATTTTAAAGTTTTAGCAACCTCTGGCGGCATATATTTTTCGTCGTGCTTAACCAATAATTCGGAAGAAAGAAAAGCATTTTCATTTTCCGAAAACATTCCTTTAGCAATAACACCTTGTTGTTCTTTAAATAAATCGGGCAACAAACCGACATAAGAAACAGTAAGTTCTTGCAGATTATCGGTGATAACAAACTTGGTGTGTAGACTATTTATTTTTACCACCGACCGCGACTTCACCAAACCGCCAACTCTAATGGTTTTTTTTAGTTTTGCTTGTTGCTTATTGTGAGCCTGCCAAAATTCGGTTGGGGCATAAAAAAAAAGCAAATTTTGCCTGAAATTATCAACAATAAACCACAAAGAAAGCAAAGAAACAAAAAAAACACCGCTTACAAAGATAAGCCTTTGTTGCTTATGTTTTATCTTGATTTTCTTCTTCTGTTTTAGCATAAAGTTTTTGATAATATTTTTTTTCTAAAATAAAATATGTGATTACCGATTTAATTAGCATAATAAACATAATAAAAAAAATAACCAAATAAGAGCTAAACACAAATAAAGAATAATCTTTCATAATTATACATCTAAATTAACAACTTTCAAAGCATTCTCTTGAATAAATTCGCGTCTTGGCTCAACCACATTTCCCATTAAAATAGAAAAAGTTTCGTCTGCCTCATCGAATTGCTCTATTTTCACTTGCAACAAAGTGCGATTTGCAGGGTCGAGAGTGGTTTCCCAAAGCTGTTCGGCATTCATTTCGCCCAAACCTTTAAACCGCTGAACAACAACTCCTTTTTTGCCTATTTCTTCAATTACTTGCCACATTTGCAAAGGACCGTTGATTGAAAATTCTTCTTCATTTCGCACAAACTTGTTGTTGCTATTTAAAAAAGAAGGGCAAATATGCTGACAAAGTTGAGCTAAGCCAACAACTTCTGGCATTTCAAAGTGATGATTTTTTAATAAAAATTCGGTATTAACACCTCTTTCTTGCTTGCTGATTACTAACTGTTGCAAAGTATTGAACGAAATTTGATATTGTTCGCCACCGATATTGTTAAACACTTGTCTTATGTTGTTTAAATGTTGAGCATCTGCAACAAGATCAGCCAAATTTTGATTGAAAACCCCAGCTAAAGCTAATTTTGCAGATATTTCTGGTGGAATTATTCGAGCAATATCGTTTAATAATTTGCAAAATTTAGAAAGCTTGGTGATAAAATCTTGCAAATCTAAACCAGATCTGTCGCCAACAGCTGATTTAAAAACCGCATTTTGACAGGCATTTTGCACGATATATTGTTGCAAAGCAAGTTCGTTTTTTAAATAAACCTCGCTACTGCCTTTTTTTAATTTGTATAACGGCGGTTGAGCGATATATAAATAGCCTAAATCTATTAATTTTGGCATATGACGAAAGAAAAAAGTAAGCAACAAGGTGCGAATATGCGAACCGTCAACATCGGCATCGGCCATAATGATAATTTTATGATAGCGAATTTTATTAATATCAAAATCGTCTTTACCAATACCACCGCCCAAAGCAATAATAATAGTGCCAACCTCAACCGAAGAAAGCATTTTATCGAATCTGGCTCTTTCAACATTAAGAATTTTGCCTCTAATAGGCAATATTGCTTGAAATTTACGATTTCTGCCCGATTTTGCCGAACCGCCCGCCGAATTACCTTCGACAATAAATATTTCACTTAATGCAGGATCTTTTTCTTGACAATCGGCCAATTTACCTGGCAGACTAGAAATTTCAAGGGCAGATTTTCTGCGAGTGAGCTCTCTGGCTTTTCTCGCGGCCTCTCGGGCTTGTGCGGCTTCTATTGCTTTGCTTACAATAATTTTTGCTTCATTGGGTTTTTCTTCAAAAATTTGAGCTAATTTATCATTCATGCAAGATTCTACAAAAGCACGAACCTCTGAAGATATTAGTTTATCTTTAGTTTGAGAAGAAAATTTAGGATCAGGAACTTTTACCGACAAAACCGCAGTTAAACCTTCGCGAACATCTTCGCCAGAAAGAATAATTTTTTCTTTTTTAAACAACTTGCTGTTGCCTGCATAATTATTGATAGTTCTGGTGAGTGCAGCCTTCATGCCAGCTAGGTGAGTGCCACCATCTCTTTGCCTAATGTTGTTGGTGAAGCACAAAACATTTTCATGATAACTATCGTTCCATTGCATTGACAATTCAAGACTAATGCCACTAATTTTATCGGCAGAATTAATGGTGATAGTTTGATGCAAAGAATTTTTACTTTTGTCTAAGAAATGTACATATGCCTCAACCCCGCCCTGATAAAACAATAAAACTTCTTTATTTTCTTGGGCACGAAAATCTTGCAAAATAATTTTTACCCCAGAATTTAAAAACGAGAGTTCTCTTAATCTTTGCTCTAAAGTGGCATAGTTAAATTCTAAAACATTACTAAAAGTTTGGTGTGACGGAAAAAAAGTTACTTGGGTGCCCTTTTTATTAACGTTTTCAGCCACCATTTTCAGCGGAGAAACCGCTTCGCCATTATGAAATTTAATAAAATATTCTTTACCTTCTCGCCACACAACAAGCTCTAGCCAATCAGATAAAGCATTTACCACCGAAACGCCAACACCGTGCAAACCGCCCGAAACTTTATAAGAATTTTGATCAAATTTGCCACCTGCATGAAGTTGAGTCATAATCACCTCGGCAGCCGAAACCCCTTCTTCTTTATGGAGATCAACAGGAATACCCCTACCATTATCACGCACCGTAACCGAACCTTCGGCATTTAATGACACCAAAACTTCGTTACAATGACCAGCTAAAGCTTCGTCAATGGCATTATCAACAACTTCATAAACCATATGATGCAGACCGCTACCGTCGTCGGTGTCGCCAATATACATACCTGGCCTTTTTCGGACTGCTTCTAAGCCTTTTAAAACCTTAATGGAATCGGCACTATATTGATTTGGAGATGAATTTTCGCTAGACATAATTTTTGCAAATGGTGTTTGGTTGAAACTTTATAAATAAGCACTTCAATAATTTCAAAAACTAAAATTGCCAAAAATTATAATCGATTAAAACTAAAAAGCAAATTATTTTTCTTGACATTATTTTGGCTTTTATTTTTAATAAATATTTATCAATTAATTATACCAAAGCTCATCTTTAGCTCATCTTTAAATGCATAAAGATGAGCTTTGGTATTATTTTTTAAAAACAATGTAATAAGTTATTGCAAATTTATTTTGATACCATAATATTTTTAGTAAAATTTACCAATTTTTTTCTTGTATATCAGATGAAAAAATATCTCTTTATTATCATTGCTTTATTGCTTTGTTGCTCTTGCTCAAACAGAGTCATCGATGTCAAAAGCCCCTGTGTTTCTTCTAAGCATGGTCCTTGTGGCCCTAAAAAACCAATCAACAATTGGTGGCTTAAAGACATTTCTCAAAATCAAATTTCTTAATTTTTTATGTCCGAAGAAAAGAAAAATAATTCATTTTTAGCTAGAATTAAAAAAAATAACGATCCAGCTAAAAATGAAAATATAGCAGATAAACAAAACCAAGCAGAATCTAGCTTTGCCGATCGTTTTCAAAAAAAACCAACCATGACTTCTACTAAACTCGATAATGTCGCAGAAGAAGAGCCAGATTCTGAAAGAAAACCAATCGACCCAAAAAAAAGAGCCTTAGCAAAATATATTTATTTAGTAAAAGGTATAGATGCTGGCAGAAAAGCTTGGTATTATGTGTTGGTTGAAGCCTTAAAAGTGCAGTTATTTTTAAAAGCTTTAAACGATGATATTATTCATTTAGAGAATTACGGTAAAATACTATATTCTGCCTATGGCGAAGAGCCTCCAGCTCACATCACCAAAGCCTTAAAAGACGAATACGGTATCGATTAATCATCTTTCATTATGAAAAATCTTAAAATATTTGCCATCGTTACTTTATC
The DNA here is from genome assembly GCA_947503755.1 of Rickettsiales bacterium. Taxonomy (GTDB): domain Bacteria; phylum Pseudomonadota; class Alphaproteobacteria; order Rickettsiales; family UBA1997; genus CAILUF01. Next base: position 7,797 of record CANNFC010000037.1, read on the forward strand.
TGTTTTTGTTGGTTTCTTTTCAGCAATTTCTATTGCCGAAAACTCTCTACTTAAAACCAAATCACAGCCTGTTTCTAACAAAAAATATTCTGCCGATTTTCTTAATGAAATTGTCAATAAAGTCAAAAACGAATATGTCGAAGAAAAAACCGATTCTCAACTTATTGAGGCCGCCGCTTCGGGCATTTTGTCTTCTCTCGATCCTCACTCTTCTTTTTTAAATGAAGAAGATCTCAAAGAAATTAATGTGCACACCAAAGGCGAATTTGGTGGAATTGGCATTGAAATTTCAAGCGAAATGTCGGTAACCAAAGTGGTTTCTGCCATAGAAGACACTCCCGCCTTTAAAGCAGGCATAAATTCTGGCGACTACATCATTAGAGTCGATGATGTTTCTACTCAAGGCTTACGAATTGATGAGGTAGTTAAAAAAATCAGAGGAAAGCCCAACACTTCTGTAAAGCTCACCATCTATCGCAAAGGCGAAACCGCACCAATTGAAAAAACCATATTACGAAAAATTATCAAAATCAACCCTGTAAAAAGCAACTTATTTAAAGATGTTGCCTACATCAAAATCAATTCTTTCTCCGAAAAAACAACAGATGCGGTAATTAAAGAATTTGCCAACATTCAAAAAAAGCTCGATAAAACTGTTAGCTTAAGAGGATTGGTTTTAGATCTCAGAAACAACCCTGGTGGCTTGCTCGATCAATCAGCAGAAGTTGCCGATTTATTTTTGCCAAAAGGTGCTAAAATAGTTTCTATCAAAGGTCGAGATAAAACTAAAATCATCGAATTTATCGATGACAAACCAGAAACTTTATTACCAAATTTGCCAATTGCAGTTTTAATTAACGAAGGTTCCGCTTCTGCTTCTGAAATTGTCGCAGGCGCTTTGCAAGACAACAAAAGAGCCATAATTATGGGTAGCAAATCTTTTGGCAAAGGTTCGGTGCAAAGCTTAATTCCGTTGCAAAACAATTCTTCTGCTATTAAAATTACAACCTCTCTATATTACACACCTTCTGGCAGATCAATTCAAGCATCTGGCATCGAACCCGACATTGAGCTTGAAATTGCCACTATCGAAAAACAAAAACAAAATCTTCCCAAAGATTCTGAAGCCGATTTAAAAGGTCATATAGAAGTTGAAATTAATCAAAACATCAACAAGACCGCAAAAAATCAAGATAAAAAACTGCTTGACAGCAACTTAGAAATCTATCAAAAAGATTATCAATTAGGCAGAGCAATTGATTTAATTAGGGGAGTAAGTTTAAGCAAAGCTATTTTTAGCGGTTCTTAAAAAATATAATGCTATTTAGGACTATTGCAGCACTAATTATATTTTACTTTATTTGCTATCGCAACAACACGATTATTTAGTTGTGCTATCGCAACAACACGATTATTTAGTTGTGCTATCGCAACAACACAATTACTTAGTTGTGCTATCGCAACAACACAATTACTTAGTTGTGCTATCGCAACAACACAATTACTTAGTTGTGCTATCGCAACAACACAATTACTTAGTTGTGCTATCGCAACAACACGATATGCTTAATATGAGCTAAAAATAGCTAAAATTTCTCCTCAAAACTAGCAAAAAATTAAAACAAATTATTGATGCAACAGTCCCAATTTAGAGTTTATCTAATATTGTTATTTTTAACTTTTAATTTTAATTTGGCATATGCTAAGCCAAACAGCTATTTGCCAAGCTTAATTATTGTTAATCAACAACATATTACACAACCAGAAATTTGGCAAAGATGGCAATTTTTGTTAAATACCAGCAAAATATCTCACCATAAAAACAATCAAATAATAGCAATTTGGCAAGAAAAATTACTAGAAAAACTAATAGAAGAAGAACTGATTTTACAAACAGCCAAAAAATTAAAACTCGAAGTATCTAGCCAAAATCTCAACAATTATCTCACCGAAATCGCCAATCAACAACAAAAAACCTTGGCACAATGGCAAAATTTTTTACAAAAAAATAATCTTGATTTCAATTATTATCTCAAACAAATAAAAGCTGAAATGCTGTGGTTTCAAATTATCGAGCAAAAAATCAAGCCAAAAATACAAGTTAGCACCCTAGAAATAAACGAGATTGCCGAACAAAATCATACCAACAATTTAGAAATAAAATTTCAACTAGCCGAAATTGTTATCAGCAATAACAACAAAAACACCGAAAAATTTATTGACAATCTTCATCAGCAATTGTTGCTAGATGCCGATTTTAAAAGCTTGGTAAGACAATTTTCTATCTCAGAATCTGCTCAAAAAAATGGCGAAATTGGTTGGTTTTCTCAACAAGATTTAAATAAAAAAGTTTATCAAGCTATTGCAAATTTATCTATTAACAACTATTCTTTACCATTACAAATTGAGAATAATTGGTATATTTTTAAAATTATTAATAAAATACACAAAAATAATCTCGATGAAAACACAAGAAACAAGCTAGAAAACTTGATTTTTCATCAAAAATTAAACAATTTTTCCAAATCTTATTTGCAAGATTTAAAAAATAACTCGTTAATTGAAATCATGCCAAACCTTAATATAACCGTCTTTTAATAATGATTAATGATATTTCGCACAACTTTCTTTTTGATTCTTACAAAAACAACGAAAAACCCTACATCTATACCGATGATCATATCGAAATTAATGTGTGGCCAGAATTTTTAGATATCAAAAACAACGATCTAGATTTTATCTATATTTGGGCTTATCATATTAATATCAAAAATTTAACAACGAATAATTTAAAATTAATAAGCAGGCACTTTCGCATCACCGACGAAAAAGGTCGCATCATCGAAGTCAACGGCGATGGAGTGGTGGGCGAACAGCCCATTATCAAACCAAAACAGTCTTTTCAATATAGTAGCGGGATGCATTTAAAAACAGAGAGTGGCATTATGTCTGGTTATTATAAAATGCAAAACACCGAAACTGCCGAATTTTTACAAGCTAATTTACCAAGTTTTTCTTTACATTTACCCAATGACAATTCGTTAAAAAATTAAATGTTTTTTCATAACTATCTTGCCTCTACCAACAGCAATAACATTGAGTTAGGCTTAGATCGTATTTTGCTGTTACTTTCTCGACTTAACAACCCGCACCTTAATTTACCTCCCGTCGTTCATATTGCAGGCACCAATGGAAAGGGCTCTGTTTTGGCATTTCTTAAGGAAATTTTTAATCAGGCAAATTACACTGTGCATCGCTACACTTCGCCACATTTGGTAAGATTTAACGAGAGAATTGAAATTGCTAACCAAATAATTTCTGATGAAGAACTCAATAAACTCGCTAAGCAGTGTCATTTAGCTTGCCAAATCACACCAGCAATTAACCCAACTTTTTTTGAATTTACCACTGCTATGGCTTTTTTAGCATTTAGCCAACACAAAGCCGATGTTGTGTTGCTTGAAACTGGTTTAGGAGGAGAATTTGATGCCACCAATGTTGTTCCACAGGTTTTGTTATCAATCATCACCACCATTTCGTTTGATCATCAAGAATTTTTAGGTAATTCTTTAACAGAAATAGCCAAAGCAAAGGCGGGAATTATTAAAAATAACTGCCCAGTAATCACTGCCAAACAAAATTTAGCAGTGAAAAAAGTTTTATGGCAAACTGCCAAAGCAAAGCAAGCCAAAATTATTAGTGCCAACATCAAAAAATTACCGCCTGAACTATTAACCAAAAATATCGCTTTACTTGGTCGACACCAAATTGATAACCTAACATTAGCTTATCTTGCTATTTTAACTCAACATAAATTCAAAATTGGCTTCGACCATATGTTGCAATCAGCAAAAACCACAAAATGGCCAGCTAGGTTGCAAAAAATCGAATTTGGTTCTATCAAAAATAATCTACAAAATTGCCAACTTTATCTTGACGGAGCTCATAATTTAGCTGGGGCAAAAATTGTGGCGAAATTTTTAAAAACAAAACAAAATACCAAAAGAGTTGTGGTTTTTAATATGCTACAAAACAAAGATTTATCTGGGTTTTTACAACAAATTAAAAACCACCTCGATTTGTTGTTGATTATTAATATCGCCTTTCATCAACAACAATACCAAGCCACAGAAATTAGCCAAAAAGCCAAGCAACTCGATATTTCTAACACAATTATTAATAACTTTACCGACATTAACCAGTTTTTAACCAACACTCAAAACACTGTGTTGATTTGCGGTTCTCTATACTTGGCGGGCAGTTTTTTGTCCTTAAACTTATAGTACTCAAAAAGATGAAGCATAAAGCGTCAACTATTTAGATATATGGTATATAATGGCATTTTTTATCTTCCCAGTTTATTAATACTACTATCAACAACAAAAGGTTTCACATAATTATAAGCCCTAGTAAATAGCGGGGGCAGGGGTAGCTTAATCTTATCTGCTAATCGTTTTATTTCTAATTTATATCCATCATCTTCAAACAAATCACAAAGCTCTTTTAAATCTTCAACTGTAATAGGATCTTTTATAGCTCCTGCTTCTAGGGCTTTTTTGATTATTGCGAATTTTATATCTCTATCATCTCCAACTAAAGCACAAAGCTTTTTTAACTTATCAACTGTAAGATCTTTTATAGCTTTTTCTTCTAGGGCTTTTTTGATTATTTCGCATTTATATTCATCATATCCAACTAAACCACAAAGCTCTTTTAAATCTTCAACTGTAATAGGATCTTTTATAGCTTTTTCTTCTAGGGCTTTTTTGATTATTATGGATTTATATTCATCATGTCCAACTAAAGCACAAAGCTTTGTTAAATTTTCAACTGTAAGATTTTCTTTTATAGCTTCTATTTCTAGGGCTTGTTCGATTATTGCGAATTTATATTCATCATGTCCAACTAAAGCACAAAGCTTTGTTAAATTTTCAAAAAGCTTTGTTAAATTTTCAACTGTAAGATCTTTTATAGCTTTTTCTTCTAGGGCTTTTTTGATTATTGCGAATTTATATCTATCATCTTCAAATAAATCACAAAGCTCTTTTACCTTTTCAACTTTAAGATCTTTTATAGCTTCTATTTCTAGGGCTTGTTCGATTATTGCTAATTTATATACATCATCTCCAACTAAAGCACAAAGCTTTGTTAAATTTTCAACCGTAAGATCTTTTATAGCTTTTTTTTCTAGGGCTTTTTCGATTATTGCGAATTTATAGCTATCATATCCAACTAAACCACAAAGCTCTTTTAAATCTTCAACTGTAATAGGATCTTTTATAGCTCCTGCTTCTAGGGCTTTTTTGATTATTGCGAATTTTATATCTCTATCATCTCCAAATAAACCACAAAGCTCTTTTAAATCTTCAACTGTAAGATTTTCTTTTATAGCTTCTATGTCTAGGCCTTTGTTGATTATTGCGAATTTTATATCTCTATCATCTCCAAATAAACCACAAAGCTCTTTTAAATCTTCAACTGTAAGATTTTCTTTTATAGCTTCTATGTCTAGGCCTTTGTTGATTATTGCGAATTTTATATCTCTATCATCTCCAAATAAACCACAAAGCTCTTTTAAATCTTCAACTGTAAGATTTTCTTTTATAGCTTCTATGTCTAGGCCTTTGTTGATTATTGCGAATTTTATATCTCTATCATCTCCAAATAAACCACAAAGCTCTTTTAAATTTTTAAATGTAAGATTTTTTATAGCTTTTTTTTCTAGGGCTTTTTTGATTATTGCTGATTTATATTTATCATCTCCACCTAAACCACAAAGCTTTTTTAAATTTTTAAATACTTCTAGGCCTTTTTTGATTATTGCTGATTTATATTTATCATCTCCACCTAAACCACAAAGCTCTTTTAAATTTTCAAATGTAAGATCTTTTATAGCTTCTGCTTCTAGGGCTTTTTCGATTATTGCTGATTTATATTTATAATCTCCAACTAAACCACAAAGCTTTTTTAAATTTTTAAATGTAAGATTTTTTATAGCTTTTTTTTCTAGGGCTTTTTTGATTATTGCGAATTTATATTTATCATCTTCAAATAAACCACAAAGCTTTTTTAAATTTTTAACTGTAAGATTTTTTATAGCTTCTATTTCTAGGGCTTTGTTGATTATTGCGAATTTTATATCTCTATCATCTTCAAATAAACCACAAAGCTCTTTTAAATTTTTAACTGTAAGATCTTCTTTTATAGCTTCTATTTCTAGGCCTTTGTTGATTATTGCGAATTTATATTTATCATATCTAACTAAACCACAAAGCTTTTTTAAATTTTTAACTGTAAGATCTTCTTTTATAGCTTCTATTTCTAGGGCTTGTTCGATTATTGCGAATTTATATTCATCATGTCTAACTAAATCACAAAGCTCTTTTAAATTTTCAAATGTAAGATTTTTTATAGCTTTTTTTTCTAGGGCTTTTTTGATTATTGCGAATTTTATATCGCCATAATAATCTACAACTAAACCACAAAGCTCTTTTAAATTTTCAAATGTAAGATATTTTATAACTTCTACTTCTAGGGCTGTTTCAATGATAATTTTTTTTCTGCTTTCTGTTTCTTGTTGTAATTGTAATTTTAATTCATCAATAGTTAATGAATCAAAAGTTATTATTTCTTGAGCTTCTTCAAAATCTAAAACACCAATTCCTACATAAAATAAAGCTAATATTTGTTTTTGTGAATTTGTTGAAGAAGATTCTATTTCTTTTATAAGTTCTTCTTTTGTCTTTATAGTTTGAGATTTCGAATCAAAT
>CANNFC010000038.1:0-13482 GCA_947503755.1 Rickettsiales bacterium
ATTTCATGATCGTCTATATTTTCTGCTGTTTTTGGAATGCATGAAGTGAAAGGATTACATTTTGTCAAAATTGTCAAAAAATTAAAAAAACTAGAACAATCATAATAATTTGCCTTTTCTTCTTCAACAACAAAACTTGGAATTCCGTTCTGGTCTATTATAAATCTTATTTCTACCTGATTACCATCCTCATCCTTATTAGTTAGCATGCTGCGATTCTTCCAAGTCCCTTCATACTGCGCGCTATCAATAACAGTAGTATTTTCACCATTTGGCGAACCTTTTTCAAATGTCCCTTCATAATAAAAACATACTTTTCCACTAGAACTAAAAATTTTTCCTTGACCATCTGGCAAACCATTTTTTACCGCACCTACATAAATACAATGTTCCCCATATGTTATAGTGGCTTCACCATTTAACTTACCATCTTTGTCAACATCACCAAAATAATAAACACCATTAGTCATCTCAAATGTTAACAAAGAACGCAATATCATATCTTTTCGGTCTGACCCTGCCTCTGCCTCTTCTTGAATCAGACTATCGTAGCCAAAAAATTTTATCAATTCCTTTTTGTGTTCGTCACTTAATTTTTGTATAAACTCTTGATTTTCTTTACTTTCTTTTAAGAGCTGTAAGAAATATCCCAATACTTGTTTTTTTGAATCAGTTTCTTTGCTAAATTGACATTTTAATCTTGTCTTAGTTAAAATTCTATCTACGAGTGATAAGGCTGATAATTCACAAAGTAACTGGCTAAGTTCCATAAAAAAATAAAATTGCAATGATATTAAACTTGTTTATAAAGCTTGTTAATTTGTTGTTTTTTTAACCTTCCTTGCACAAAAGATTTTGAGACATCAACTTGTATTTTGGCTTGTTTTAGGGCATCTCTGCCCAAAAGCATACGAAAAAACATTGTGTCGCGATTTGCCAAACTTAAATGAGTGCAAATATTGATATTGCCAATTTTAATATTTGCCGAAATAAAAAATCTTTTTTCTTTTTTACCGCTAGAATCCGAAACCAATCTTTTGTCAATCACAGGGGCAATACATTCTTTGACTAAACCCTGATTTTTCTGCAAAGGATGAATATGAAATTTGACATATTCAACCCCTTCTAAAAAAAAATTTTCAATATTAAAAGCATGCAAAACCGATGTTTTTGCCCCAGTATCAATTTTGCCTTTAATGGCAGGTAAACCAAGAAAATCAAGGTTAAACCATTCTTTCCAGCCAACTAAAAAAGTATTATTTATTTTTTTAATCATTTTCAACTGCAAAAATTTGATTAGCCAATGTTAAATCCGCCATTGTATCAACCGAAATCGGGTGATAATCTACTGTTTCAACAAAAATTTTAAGATTGTTTTCTAGGGCTCGTAATTGCTCGAGACTTTCTTGTTTTTCTAGCTTTGCTGGTGGTAAACTAACAAATTTTTCTAGGGCAGATTTTGTGTAGGCATAAATACCGATGTGGTGCAAATAATCGCTGGCTCCATATGGAATTGCACTTCTAGAAAAATATAAAGCTTGTTTTTGCGAGCTCAAAGCTATTTTTACCACATTTGGATTATTTATTTGTTCTTTATCGGTGATTATTGAAGCCAAAGTGCCGATATCACAATTTGGGTTTTGCAATAAATCAACACACTGCAAAATTAGTTGCGGATCAATATTTGGCAAGTCGCCCTGCAAATTTACCACAACATCGTGATTGGCACCAAGTTTTTGATAAGCCTCGTAAATTCTGTCGGTGCCAGAAGGCAAATTTGGCTCGGTTAAAACATATTTGCCACCAATTTTGCTAATTTCGTTGGCAATTTCTAAACAATCACAAGCCACCACCACTTCACAATTAGTTTTTTTAGCCTGTTGGTAAACTCTGCTAATCATAGTGAGCCCAGCAATTAGTGCCAAAGGTTTATTTGGTAGACGAGTTGATGCCATTCTGGCGGGAATAATAATAATTTTTTTCATATTTTTAGAAAAATAATTGTTAAGATAATAAATTTTTTAGGGCAGAACTTTTGATTTCGACTTCTAACAATTCTTGCTTAGGGTCAGAAGCATAGGTGATGCCACCTCCCGCTTGAAATTCGAACTGGTTTTTTTGCAAAAGTAAGGTGCGAATGACCACCGCTAAATTGAGCTGTTTTTTGCCAATAAACCCAAGACAACCGCTATAAATTCCTCGATGCTGTTGTTCGTATTGATGAGCAACTTTTATTGCTTCTAGTTTGGGGGCACCCGTCATCGAACCAGGTGGAAAGCAAGCTTGCAACAATTTAATATAACTATTTTTATGAGCTAATTTGCCAGTGATGCTTGAAACCAAATGATGCAAATTTTTATAACTTTGCAACTCAAATAATTTTGGCACCTGCACACTATTTGCCACACAAACTTTGGCTAAATCGTTTCGCATTAAATCGGTTATCATTAAATTTTCTGCCTTGTCTTTGCTAGAATTTTGTAATATTTTTTGCTGTTCTAAATCGGATTTTTTATTTTTTTTGCTAGCGATGGTGCCTTTAATTGGCTGGGTAAGAATATTTTTGCCGTTGGCTTGCAAAAACAATTCGGGACTGGCAGAAACCACAAAAGTTTCATCAAAAACCGCAAAGCTTGCATAATTGGCGGGGCTGGCTTGCATTAATTTGGCAAATAAATTAAAAGCGAAGTGATGATTAATAGCAAAATCAAGCGAGCCATAAAATTTACGAGTAAGATTGGTTTGAAATAAATCTCCTGCTTGAATTTTTTGTTTAATATCGGCAATTGCTTGTAAATATTGCTCGTCGGTAAAATTAGAAGAAATATTTTGAGCCTTAGGAAAAATATCGCCCTTAGGAAAAATATCGCCCTTAGGAAAAATATCGCCCTTAGGAAAAATATTGCAAAGCACATCATTTGGTGTTAAAGACAAAATAAAATCGAGATATTGTTGATTTTGAGATTTAGCAATTAATATTTTTTTGCTATGATTAAATTCTAGCACCAAGCCAAAATTTTGCAAAAAAACTGCAGGAGATTGTAATTGCCCAAGAATTGATTGCCGATTATGGCAAAAACTGATTTTTTCGAGAGCGGAAATATTTTCATAAGCAAAATAGCCAAACCAAGTTTTTTGGTTATTTGTGAAAATTTTATCTAGCGATGCAAAATTTTCAAGTATGATTTTTTCTTGCGGAAATAAAGCCAAAAAAGAGCGAGAATTAGCAACTTGTTGCCACAAAGCAGAATAGAGAAAAACTAAATTTTCTTGGTAATTAACAAGCACTTTTTTTAGCAATAATAAAGGGTCTTGCCAAGCAATTCGTTTAGTGAAAGACATCAATTTAAACCAGATTCGACAATCTTTAAAAATTCAATAGCATCTAGACTCGCCTTGCCAATTAGCAAACCATCGATACCTTTAATTTGCATAATGTTTTGAGAACTAGCAGAATCAACCGAACCGCCATATAAAACTGCAAAAGATAGTTGTGGTTGCAATTGTTGAAGTTTGTTTCTGATGGCATCGATAACTTCTTGTATTTGCTGTATTGTGGCGGCGTTACCTGTGCCAATCGCCCAAATTGGCTCATAAGCAATGATAATTGTTTGATCTTCTCCAACTTGATTTGGCAAAGATTCTACCAGTTGTTGCAAGATAAAATCAAGATAATCGCCCTGCTCTCTTTGCTCTTTATTTTCACCAATACAAATGATGGGAGTTATTTTGTGATCTAAAGCAATTGATGCTTTTAAAGAAATAATTTGGTTGGTTTCGGCATTTAAAGCTCTTCTTTCAGAATGCCCAACCAGCACAAACTCGCAATTGACATCTTTTAGCATTTTCACACTAATATTGCCTGTAAAAGAGCCATTTAGTTGATAATGACAATCTTGAGCCCCAATTTTAATTGGCCTGCTTTGATAGACATATTTGATGATTTCGTCAGTAGAAAAATCTTTGGAAGATCTATACTCTTGCTGTGCCACATATTCAAGAAACTCAAAACCATCTTCAACTAATTCAGAATCAAGCTGATCGAGCAAAGTGTTGGGTGGGCACATAATAAGGGTGGGCGGTTCTTTATTTTCACTGATATTGTTGCAATTTTCATAAAAATCTTCGAGCCAGTTTTCGAGTTCTTGAAAACTATTGTTCATTTTCCAGTTTGCTATGAAATATTTTTCCATTGTTGTATAATATTTTCGATTTTAGATCCAAATAAATTATATCGCCAATTACCAATAATATCAAGTAAATTAATTGGTTTATTGCTAATAAAATCACTAATAATTTTATTAATATGTTTATTAGAAAGCAAGAATTGTTGACAAATATTTTTTGTTTCCGCCAGTTCTTGAGCAATTTTCTTTAAGGTTTTTTGTTTTTTTAAAATATCATTGCTGTAATAATAATATTGATCGGCATCTGTTAAATAGTTTTTATTGATAAAATCAATAACCATATTTTGGTTTAAATTATTTTTTACCAAATTTGAGTTGTTGATAAAATCAACAAAATCGTCATCTTTTAACACTTTTTGCCGACTTACATTTTGAATTTTTGCCCACTTTTCACGTAATAAAACCAGATTAATTAATGATTGATGATGTGGCCGGTTGTTTTTATGCAAAATTTTATTTACCAAATGAAAGCAATCGGGGTTTTCTATTTCATCAATAAATCTAATCATTTCTTCAAAAAATATATCAAGCAACTGATTTTTTTGCAAATTTTTTTGTAATTTTTCATAAACATTTTGCAAATCAAGCACATCACCCACAGCATAATCAAGCTGTTCTTTACTTAGTGGCCTTTGTCGCCAATCGCTATTTTGCTGATCTTTATTGAGTTTTTTATGCAAAGTTTTTTGCAATAAATTGGCATAACCAATATTAAAATCAAAACCGCAAAAATTTGCCATAATTTGAGTGTCGACAATATTTTTTGGCTTTGCCTGAATATAATGATAAAATATTTGCACATCTTGTAAAGCAGAATGCATAATTTTGATAATTTTTTCATCTAAAATAATTTGCCAAAAATCAAGCAAACACAAGCCCGCCAAACAATCAATAAGCACAATATTAACTTGTTTTTTGTGGGTAAAAGCCACTTGCAACAAGCATAATTGAGGGTAATAAGTGCTTTGACGATAAAACTCACTATCAACAGCCAAGCAAGTTTGCTGTTTTAAAATCACCAATATTTCAGCAAGTTGTTGCTGATTATTAATATAAGAAATTTTTGGTTTTTTGCGATTAAAAAAGAAAAAGAACATTAAAAATAGTTATTGACAAGTATTTGACAAAATGCCAAAATGATAGCATTGTATATTCTTTTGTAAAGAAATATTTTTTCAACAAATAAAACTAAATTTTTTATGTCTACTCAAGCCGGCAAACAAGCAAAAACAACCACTAAAACTCAAAAAGCTACACTAGAAGGCATCAATCCAAAACAACACAAAGTAAAAGTTTTAAACACCGATGGCACTTTTTTTGAAATTATTACCACTTGGGGCAAAGAAGACCAAACTCTGCACCTCGATCTTAGCCCAATAAATCATCCTGCTTGGCAAGATAAATCTTCGCAAGTTGTGAATAGCAAAGATGCTCGAGTTTCTAAATTCAAAGAAAAATTCGGCGATTTTGATTTTTAACAAAAATTTTTGCTAGTTTGGTTAGCAAAATATAGTTAATTTTTACAATGCCAAATGATATCTTTTGCTTTAGCGGTTGGGCTCAGCAACACAATGCTTTAGAAGCTTTATTTGATAACAAAAACTTTCGTTTATTTTCTATCAATTATTCGGCTTTTCATTCTTATCAAAATTTTGTTGTCAATCATCATTTTTTGCACCACCAACCGCATATTTTAATTGGCTGGAGCTTGGGCGGGCAAATTGCTTTGCGATTAATTGCCGATCAAATTTTACAACCAAAATATTTAGTGTTGTTAGCACCGCCATTTCAAATGGTTAAAAATGTTAATGTGCAATCTGGTATGCCACCTCAAACCGCCCAAAATTTTTACCAAAATTTTGCCCAAAAACCCCTAGAAACCCTGCAACAATTTTCTGTATTAAGTTCGTTAAACGATAGAAATAGCAAAGAAATGTTAAAAAATCTTAATGTTTCTGTAGAAAATCAACAAAACTGGCTTGCTTGGCTCAACGAATTATATAGTTTTTCTTGCTTTAACCTTGATTTTAGCCATATGCCAACCACTATTTATTTTCATGGCGAAAACGATGCCATCATCAACATCGGTCAAGCAAAATATTTTCAACAAAGAATACCAAATTTACATTTTTATCAAATGCCAAATTGCGGTCATGCTCCACACTTAAATAATCCAACTTTTCTTACCAAAATTATCAGCCAACACTGTGAAATTTAACGATTCTGCCCTAATTTTACACATTAAGCCTTATGGCGAAGATTCGGCAATTGTTAAAGTTTTCTCACAAAACAACGGTTTAAGAAGCGGTTTCGTTAAAAATATTTACAGCAAAAACAATCAAAATATCTATCAAATTGGCAATTTAATCACCGCCGATTTTTATTATAAACAACCAGAAAAAAACTTGGCAAGTTTTTTTTATAGCGAACTTATCAAAAGTTATTGCCTAAATTTTTTGTTAGAAAGATTAAAATTTAACCTGATGCAATCTGTGCTAGACTTGCTAAACCACAGCCTTGTCGAAAATATTGTGTTTTATCATTTATTTGCAGAAATTATTGCTTTTGCCAATCAATTAATTAACGACGATCAAAAAAATGCCATTGCCAATTACATTAAAATTGAATTAAAAATTCTCGAAAAAATGGGCTACGGTCTTGATTTAAGAAAATGTGTTGCCACCAAAAAAACCACAAATTTAGTGTTTGTTTCGCCAAAATCTGGCAGTGCGGTTTGTTATGAAGTAGGCAAAGATTTCGCCCATAAACTACTTGCTTTACCCAATTTTTTAGTGCATAAAAACGATATTCTTGACAACAAGCAATTAAAACAAGGCTTGATATTAACCAGCTTTTTTCTTAAAAAATTTTTAGATTATGAAAGAAAAATATTATATTTAACTATTGATTAATAATTAAAAGTTAAATATAATATTATATTAATAGCATATTTTTATATACTATATTTTTTTTCAATCAATTTTTACAATAATATGCAAGATAATAACAGCCCTGATACAACAGCAGCAGCAACAGCAGCAACAGCAGCAACAGCAGCAACAGCAGCAACAACAGCAGCAACAACAGCAGCAACAGCAGCAACAGCAGCAACAGCAGCAACAACAGCAGCAGCAGTAACATCAGCAACAACAGCAGCACCAACAACATTGGATGATCCAGATACATTGGATCATGATGATAATGAACTATTCGATGTTCGTCGTAGAGGAAGATCAGTACCAAATACAAATCCTGAAAATCGACCAAGTTTATTAGGAATATTTCGCACACCACCATCACCAAGACTAGGACCACAACCAGCTCCAGAACTGCCCCAAGATGACTTTTTATTAGGAGGAGATGGTACATCATCAACTTCATCAACAAGAGCTAGCTCTTCACCAACACCATTACAATCACCAAGAGGACAAGGACGAGGACAATAAAATTAAATTCAACATTTGCATTTATTGTAAAATAAAATTGGTGAGGTCGCACAAAATCGAAGCTTTACTGCCAAAAATATGCAAATGATTGTTGGCTTGTTGTTTTAAAAATTGCAAATGTTGCTTGGCAGAATCAAGACCGATGATTTTTACAATACTGGTTTCTTCTTTGTGTTTAACGGTTTCATCGAGGTTGGTTTTGCCAAGATTGGTGCCAAGATAATCTAAAATATCATCTTGAATCTGAAAAGCAATGCCCAAATCTTTGGCATAATGCCGAACTGCTTGTCTTTCTTGCAAGTTGGCTCTGCCAATAATTGCCCCACATTCTACCGAAGCCATAAATAATTCTCCTGTTTTTAGTCGATGCAGGTTAATGATTTCTTCGGTAGTAATGTTGTTTTTACTTTGTATATCAAGCATCTGACCGCCCACCATGCCCAAAAAACCAGCAGCTTTGGCAATAATTTTGATAAGTTCGCAACGAATGTGGGCATCTGGACTGGTTTTGGGGCAAGATAAAATTTCAAAAGCATAAGTAAGTAAAGCATCTCCCGCCAAAATTGCCGTTGCTTCACCAAATTTTTTGTGGTTAGATAATTTTCCTCGACGAAAATCGTCGTCATCCATTGCTGGCAAATCGTCGTGAATTAACGAATAAACATGTATAAATTCTATTGCCGAAGCAGCATTTAAACAGCTAGAAATCGGCACTCCAAAAATATCAGCAGAAGCAAACAACAAAAAAGACCTAATTCTTTTGCCAGATGCCAATGCCGAATAGCTCATAGCTTCTAGTATGGCAGAACTATTTTTATTGACATCTAATAAGCTTTCCATATGGCTTTGCATTTTGATAGAACAAGCAAGCAAAGATTGTTTTAGGGTAGAAAAGTTAGGCATATGATTTTTTATATTGTTTTAATTGCATTTTAAAACTATAAAATGGTATAATATCAGTTTATTTTGACAACTTAACGCCAAAAATACAAGAATAATCTCAATGCTAAAAAAAATTTTCATCACCACTGGCGGAACTGGCGGGCACATTTTACCTGCAATGTGTTTAGCTAAGGCTTTAATAAAACAAAATAATCACACAATAGTTTTTGGCGATAGTAAAGTAAAAAACTATTTACATTATCTTGATAATCAACAAAATTTTCAATTTTGCTTATTAAGTAGTTCAAAAATCGTTAAAAACTACCGATCTTTAATTTTTGCCACTCTCAAAATTTGTTTGGGCTTTTTACAATCATTATTTTTCTTGCTTATCAAACAACCAAATGTAGTTGTTGCTTTTGGCGGTTATGCCAGCTTTCCTATGTTGCTAGCCAGTGTTTTTCTGGGTAAAAAAATTGTGCTGCACGAACAAAATGTCCATCTTGGCAAAGTTAATCGCATATTTTCCCCTTTTGCCACGAAAATCGCCATTTCTTTTCCTGATATTTCTGGCATCAAGCCCAAATATCAATCTAAAATAATTTACACCGGCAACCCTGTGCGAAATGAAATTTCTGCGCTTTGGCAACAACCCTATGAAATTCCAAATTCTCAACCAACTAATCAAATTTCTTATAACCGCTTTGGCTATGATTTAATTTTAAATTCCGATTTTTACCAAACCTCAGAAAACGAATCAGAATGTAAAGAGCAAGAATTTTGGCAAATATTAGTTTTAGGCGGATCTGGCGGAGCAAAGGTTTTTAGCGATGTTTTGCCTCAAGCTTTTTTTAATTTGCCCGACAATTTAAAAGACAATCTAAAAATAGTTCAACAATGCAGAAAAGAACTTGTCGAATCTACTTTTGAAAGCTATAAAAATTTTAATATCAATGTGGTTGTTGATAGTTTTTTTGAAGATATACCAATAATTTTAAAGCAATCTCATCTCGTTATTGCCAGAGCGGGGGCATCTTCTATTTTTGAGTTTTGTGCCAGCAAAAAACCTATGATTTTAGTGCCATTTGCCAATTCTGCCGATCATCATCAGCAAAAAAATGCTCACTATATCGCTAAAAATGGCGGGGCAATTGTGCTAGAAGAAAAAGAATTTAACATCAACAATATTAGCCAAATTTTAAGAAATTTACTAGAAAAACCAGAAATTTTATATAAAATGTCTGAAAATAGCTCAAAATTAGCAAAAATTGAAGCCACCGATAATTTAATAAAAGTTTTAAACAATGTTTATTAATTTTTTAAAAAAAAATCTCGAAAAAAAAAGCACCGAAGAGCTTGATATAACCTATATCGAAGAAACTTTAGGCTCTTTATTGAAAAATAAAAGAATAGAAGCTAAAATAGATATCGATGAAATTAGTAAAATTCTTAAAGTAAGAGTTGTTGATATTAATTTTTTAGAAAACAATCATATCGAAAATATTTCTAAAAATATCTATATTCCTGGCTTTATTTTATCGTATGCTAAAATACTTAAACTAGAACAAAAATTAATTGAACAAAAAATACAAGAATTATCTTTTCGACCCAATATCGACAATAAAAAGCATACTTTAGTCAATATTGGCGAATATAAAGATCTTAGCCCAAAACAAGAAATTTCTTTGCATAGTTTTTTAATTTTTATGGTTTTATTTTTAATCGCCATATTTTATTATAATTGGCATATCAAAAGTAGGCAATATATCAACCATCAACATTTAATTGAAGAATTAAAAAAAAATAAATGAAATATCATCAAGTAATTTCGATAATAAAACAACAAATCAATAATCTTGTTTCTAAACTCAAAACAAGTAATATTTTTAGCAAAAAAATACCGCACCTAAAAATATTTATTGCCTTAGCAGTGCTGTTGCTTGTTGTTTTTTTGCTGTTTATTTCTTCTTTATTTTTTGATAACACTTACCTACAAAATAAAATCAGCACTCACACTTCAAAAATAATTAATGCCAATTTTGTTGTTAAAGGCGGTGTGAAAGCACAAATTATCCCTACTCCAAAAATTATTTTATCCGATGTTTTTATCGAAAACTATCGCTATGCAGACAATATTTACAATTTATATGCCAAAAAAATCACTATTTCTTTTGGGGTTGACTATTTTTTTAGTAAACATAAAATCAAAAAAATCACCCTAGAAAATGCCCTATTAGAAAGCAATCATCATTCGCTTAGCATTGAAAACACCGAATTAAAAAAAATCAACCAAGAATTTGTCAATATTGCCTTACCAACCGCCAATAAAAAGGCCTTCACTGCTAAATTGTTTAATATCGATAAAATTGATGCTGGTAATTTAAAACTTAACAATATCGAAGTTATTGATATTCACTTTTTACAATATAACAAATTTGGAGTGCAACAAGATTTAGAAAATATTAATTTTAATTTTCATCTTTCTCAGAAAAAAATCGAACTTTACGGCAATCTAAACAATAATAACACAACTTATAATCTCGATTTATTATTTTTGTTTAATCCTAAAAAAAATTCCTACCTCAAAATCAATTCCGATGCTTTTAATTTAGCGGTTGATGGTAATTTTCTCGAAAAAAACGATAATCAGCCTTTATTCAATAAATTATTAGGCAAATTTCAAGGTAATTTAACCGCCGAAATAGTTAATTTTAAAAACTTTTATCAACTACTTTTTGGCAATCACGATATTTTGGCTCCTAACTTAAAAAATAATATCAAATCAATTAAACTAAACACCACACTCGAAAATGACGGCAGTGAAATTGTTGCCAAAAATATTAAAATAGATTCTTTATCTGCCTCTGGTAATGCAAAAATCAATATTGGCATCGACCAAAAAATCTCATTTCTAGATATCAAAATTAACTTAAACGATCTTGATCTTAACGAGTTTTTATTACCAAAAGAAGAAAGTGAAGAAAAAATCACCGAAGAAACCTTTAATAACCAAGCTCCGATCAGTGATTTAGAAAATAACGAAGATATTATTTTGTTAAGCGAAAACAAAAATATTATCAATCTAGAAAACAAAGAAAGTTTACTCAACAATTATATCAAAAAAAGCAATAAATTTGATATTATCACCGAAATTCAAGTAAAAAATATTAAATTTTACGAATCAACCATCAAAGATTTCGAGTTTTATAGCTTGGCTTCTAGTGGCAATGCTATTATTTCGCCTATCAAATTTAATATTGACGATAACAATTTTTATATCGCAGGAATTGTTGATAACACAGAATCTTATCCTAAATTTATTGGCAAAATGAGTGGCAACGGCAGTTCAATCGATAAAGGTCTCAAAAATATTCAGTTAAATTTTCCAAATATCAACATTAACGATAACTTATCTTACAAATTTAACTCCGATGTTATTTTTACTCCAAGCTATAAAATACTCAATCGATTCTATCTTGTTTTAAACAATGGAGAATCCGAAATTTATAGCAATATCAAGGCAATAGGTTTCGATAAAAACAGAGTTTTTAAAGCTCAAATCAATTTTTCCAAATTCGATCTTTCTAAATATATTTCTTTATCAAAAGACAATTCTTACTTTAATTTTGGCAAAATGTTTGATAAAACTTTGTGGCTCAACAAAATTTCTGGCGATTACAACATCAAACTCAAATTCGATGAACTAATTTATCGCAACCAAAAATTCAACAACCAATCTTTTGATTTTTCATTTAAAAAAGGCTTTTTACAACTAAACAATTCTCAATTTAATAACGATGAAAACAATTTTAATGCCGAATTGGCCCTCAATTTAGCTAAAGAAAAACCAACTATTGATCTAAAAATATCGGGCGAAAAAATGTCTATCAACAGCATCGCCAATAAAGATAATACAAAAAATCTTAACTACGATTTTGTTGATAATTTTTATAAACTAGCTTCATTAGAGGGTTTTAATGGGCAACTCAATATCAATCTTAATAATCTACAATTCTATCAAGATAAACTAAGCAATCTCAAGGCAACCGCCACTATGCAAGACGGGCAAATTATTTTTACCAATCTCACCAGCAATTTACATCAAGGTAATTTTGAATTTAAAGGCGACATTAATATGAAATTAAACAAAATAATTTCAGGAACTTTTTCTTGCAAATCTTGCTATCTTGATTCTATCACTAAACACTATTTTCAAATCAACAATATTTCTGGCATCACAAATATCGAAGGAAACATCATTAGTGTTGCCAGCAAGAAACAAGAAGTTTTTCAAAATACCGCCCTACAAATTGCTATCAACAGCAACTCTCCACAAATTGCTGGTTATGGTTTAAACGATCTTATCAACACCATGGTCAACAAAAAAAGCACCCTAAAAAATCCAGAACAAATCTTAGAAAATCAACAAGCCATCACCAAATATAAACAAGCTTCTGGCTTTATTTCTATTATCGATGGAAATACTGGTAATTTTTCTTTTAAATTACAAGAAACTGGGTTAAATTCGGTTTTTTCTGGCAAAATTAATACCAATAAAGGCACCATTAATGGCTCGTTAAATAGCATTTTTCTCATCGATAACAATCAAAAAAATATGCCCATCAACATCATCACCAATATTGCTGGCAAAATCAACGATTTTAGCTATATCAGCAATCTAAATCAGGTTCGCCAATATCTTGGTCTTGAAAAAATTAGTAAAGAAATTTTAGAAACAAAATTTAATCAACAATTTACAGAAAAACAGCAACAACAAAACAGAATTGATATTTTAAATTCTACAGAAAAATCAGTTATTCTTGAAGAAACAAAACCTTAATCTTATGAATAAAATCAACGAATTGCTATCTAAAAAACAACAACAAGAAAAACTGGTTTGCCTTACCGCCTATACTTATTCGGTGGCAAAAATACTCGACAAACATTGCGATATTATTTTGGTTGGC
>CANNFC010000039.1:0-12898 GCA_947503755.1 Rickettsiales bacterium
GGGGATTGTAGCATGACTACTAGCGGCAGAGGTAGTTTCTTTATCAATACTTCTTTTAGTAAAAAATTTTGTTAAAGGTTTCATAAGAGAAGAAGCAAAGTGTTCGCCATCGACATATATATCCACTTTATCGCCATCTTGACAGCAATCATAGGCAAGACCTCTCATAGATTCCTCCGCTGTACTTTCTTTTAAATCTGGCCCTTTTCCTTGAGCAACAGAATAACTACGAAGACTCATTGGAAAGTTTGCTGCACAACAATCAAAAACAATTGTTTCAGTTGATGATAATGATGGTGAGAAAAAATCTTTAAATGCAGAAAAAGTTTTCTCTCCTTCTATCTCACTTACTTTAAAAAAATATCCCTTATTATTTTTTACATCTACCTGTTTTTCTGTACCATTTTTCTTAATTAAAATCGATTTGTTAAAATTTAAAATCACCGCTTCTGGAATTTTAGCAGGTTCCATTTTTTCTTTTAAAATTTCTTTAATAAATTTTTGAAATTCTTCATTATTTTCGAATTTTAACTCTCCTGCAAATGCATTTGGTGCAGATAAAACAGGAATTATACCTGCTTTTTGCGCCATCCCCAATTTTAATACACAATTAGCTTCTTGTATTGCTCGTAAGTCTTTCTTTGTTAAAGTTAATTCTTTTACCTCTAATCCTTCTTTTAATTTTTTTTCTAGTAGTTCATAATGTTTTTTGTGTTCTCCTTCTTTCAAAAAATCTTTAGCACTATTTAATGCTGATATATATGATGAAATTAATAGTTTATAACCATCAATACCTTTTGTTTCTGGGGATGATGCAAGTTTAAATGTTTTTCCTTCTTTTTTCCATTTACTCATATCTGCATGTGGCACACCGCTAAAAAATGAAATAATTTCTTGTTCTTCGCTTGTTTTATATTTTTCTACTTTTAAAACACTCTGTCTGCAAGCAATAAATGAATTTCTTAAACCTTCGCTAACCAATGCTAAATCAAAACCAGAATGTTGTTTTTCGAGATAAGTATCTTCTCTATCTACACCATAACCAGCTGTATTATCAATACAAATAAATATTTTTTTGGCAAGATCTGCACTAATTTCAACAGTAGCATCGGCATTGGCATTGGCATCGGCATCTAAAAAAGATTTTATATCATGCGGTATGTTATTTTCACCGTCGTAAATTTTTGTAAAAAGTGCTTTTAATTTAGATTTACCTTCTTCTGGCTCTATTTGTAATTTTTGTTTAAGTGTTTCTAAATCTTTTCCTAGAAAATAATATAGTTTTTCATGAGAATTGTTAGCACTGGCTTGTTTATCATCAAAACGAACATCCGACTGAATTGTTAATTTATTTTCTTCGTAAGTTGCTGGAGTTTTTGACTTTGACATAAAACTATATATTAAAATTAACAAAAATATTATTTTTTAAAAGATAGCATATAAATTTTTAGATGTCAAGCAATGTTTTTTATTTTAGCTAAAAAATTTGCAATACCATTTCCAAAACTTAAATCATAGTTTTTTTTAATTATTTTTTTAGCAATGTATAAAATATGGTTGCTTTAATTAATTGATGTTTTAAAATTTAGCTATATACTTTTTTTAAGAACCTTTTTTAAGGCTGTTTTTTTAATTAATTTTCTTTATTTTATATGATTAGAGCGGTTGAAATTATTGTTATTATTGCTTTAATGGTGTTTTCGTTCTTTTTTGGGGTGAAATATGCCAACGAAGTAAAATCACATCTTAGTTGGCTAAAAAATCAAGAAGAGCAAGAAATTGACCTACCCGATATGTCTGGCGAAAATCCAGAGCCCGAAATTCCTTATAGCCCAGAAGACGAAGGTGATGCAGGCAACATTTCTAATGTTAATGCCACCGAAATGCAAGTAACAAGCCCCGAAAGCAGTGCCACCCCACCAGCAGAAACTCAAGATATTCCTGCGGTGAGTGAAGCTGAAGAGCCTAAACCAGCAATTAAAAAACCCTAATTTTTTAAAATAAACCATCATTAAAAAAACCACCAAATAACCAAAAAAAAT
Source organism: Rickettsiales bacterium (assembly GCA_947503755.1). Classification (GTDB taxonomy): domain Bacteria; phylum Pseudomonadota; class Alphaproteobacteria; order Rickettsiales; family UBA1997; genus CAILUF01. Next base: position 2,043 of record CANNFC010000039.1, read on the forward strand.
GTTAAAAAAAGTTCACCACCTTTTTTTGACAAAAATCATTCTGTTGTTTTTTGTCAATTCTGCTTTTGCTATCGAAAGCAAATCTTATCGAGAAGCCATTGTTTCTGGCCTAAACCGCAAGTTTGCTAGCAAACAAAGGCAATATGTGGCAATTAATGGCAATACATCTTCCGATTACAATTCGCACAACTATCAACTTGGTTTTCGCTATTTTTATCAAAATCCACAACTTTTGGCAGATGTTAATTTTGACTGCGACAAAAATTTTGCCGATGTGGGTAGTGGCAAGAAAAAGCAATACAATGTTAAAACTAAAGAGCAATACGATTTTAAATTTAACAGCAAAAATAAAATTTTTAACAGCCCCTATTATGTTGCTTTATATCAACGAACTTTACAAGACTATCTTGCCACCAACCCTTACGATTTAAGGCTTGATATTAGTTTGGGCTATATTTTTTTACCCGATCTTTTAGAGCTCGATCTTGGCTTTGGCAAAAGAAAACTCGCCAGTTTTAAACAGCAAAACGAAGTTGTTTTTTCGGCAAGAATGCAACATAAAATCAACGATTTAATCAGCATCAATAGCCGAGCTTTTGCATTTAACAACAGCAACAGTCTAGATTATGAACTACGAAATAGCATTTCTTATAAACTTAACAGTTCTTTTTCGCTTGAAGCTCGACATAATTTTGAAAAAAGAGCCTATTTTGAAAATAAAAGAAAATACAATTATGTCAGCAGAAGCCTCAACCTTGGCTTTATTTACAATTTTTAGAAAATATGTAATACCATTTACATAAATAAATACAGCGCTTCGATCTAAATCACCCTCCCCCAAGAAATTTATTTTACGGGAGGGTGATTAGATCGAGGTGCGATATTTATTTATGAAAATGGTATTAAATAGAATTTACCAATAATTTCATAGCTTTGCAAACTTTTTTTAGTTCGTAAGATTTTATGGTAAGGGCGGGCATTGTATAAAGACAATCGGCAAAAGGTCGTAAAAAAACTCCAAGTTTTATTGCTTGTTGCCTAAGTTGCAAAGTTTGCTCCCAAGTGGTTTTTTGTAGCTTGATATTGGCTGTCGCCCCTAATATTTCAACTTTTCTCACATTTTGATTATTTGCTAAACAAAGCAATTCTTGTTGTAAAATTTGCTCAATTTTTTTGGCTTTTCTGTCGTAAGAATTATTTTCAAACAAATCTAAAGAAGCATTCGCCGAGGCACAAGCCAAAGCATTTCCCATAAAAGTAGGGCCGTGCATTAGGGCAGAATCTAGATCTGTTTTTAAAAATTGTTGATAAATTTTTTGATTTACCAAAGTTGCCGATAAAGTAAGCATACCTCCTGTAAGGGCCTTGCCTAAAACCAAAATATCTGGCTTAATATTAGCATAGTGGTGAGCAAATTTTTTGCCAGTGCGATAAAAACCTGTGGCACATTCGTCGACTATCAGTAAAATATTGTTTTCTTGAGTAATTTTGGCAATGCCTTGCAAAATATTAGCATCATAAAAATGCATACCACCAGCACATTGCAACATCGGCTCAATAAAAACCCCTGCAAGTTGCTGTTTGTTTTTACTCACAAAATTAGCAAAAAAATCAAGATCATTTTGCGAAGTTGGCAGTGGCAAATTGAAATTTCTCAATAACAAATTTTTAAACTTTTTATGCATACCGTGCTGTAAATCGGCCAAAGACATCGCTCCCGTGGTGTCTCCGTGATAAGAATTGGCAAAACTTACGAAATATTTTTTTGAAGTTTGTTTTTGATTATAAAAAAATTGCCAAGCAATTTTCATAGCAACCTCAATAGCCGTCGAGCCAGAATCAGAGAAAAAAACCGCATCCATATTGGTAAATTGGCAAAGCCGATAAGATAGTTTATAGGTTTGCTCATTAGCAAAACCTGCTAACATAATGTGCGAGAGCTTTTTTGCTTGCTTCACAAGGCATGCAACCAAGTGCGGGTGTTGATAGCCATGAGCAACCGACCACCAAGAAGAAATACCATCTAGCAAAATACTACCATCTTCTAAAAAAATTTTGCAACCTTTTGCCTTTTTAACTGGTAGTTGCTGAAGATGGTTTAACATCGGGGTATAGGGTAACCATAAATTATTGGAGGCAAGCTCAAAATAGTTAGTCATCTTGCTTTATTACGATTAGAATTAGAACGGGTGCTGTTAGAGCGGTTTAACTCGACAAGAGTGGTCCAAAAACCAGATTTATTTTGCTTAGACATAGCCAAAATAGTGCCAAATCTTTCGCCAAAAATTTTATTAGTCCAATATCCTTGTGGCTTGACAATGCCAACTATTTTTTCTTCGGGCAAATTAAAATCATTCTCTTGTTGATTTTGTAGTTTTCTTTTTTTTCTTTCGGTATTTGATATTACTTCTTCTTTAGCAATAAATAGCTCTTCGTCTGTTTTGGGTATTTTTTTGGTTGAAAAGGGTTTTTTTTTCTTGGTTTTTTTTCTTTTACTTAGCAAAACTTGCTTTTGATTAACTGACGACGATGTTATTAACCAAAATAATAAAATGGCAATAATAACAAGCAAAAACAAAACTATTTGCATATTTTTTTCATTAATTGATAACTTTCATTAAAACCAATCAAAGAATAGGTATCAACAAAATTTTTGGCATTATCTAAAACTGCGGTAATAGTAAAATCTGCTTGTTGTTGCATAGCCTTAATAATATTGATGTCATCGGTTTTGTTGTTGGCCCAAAGCATAGATTGATAAGGAAATAAAACATATTTTTGATTGCCAATTGACAATTCGGCATTGCTGTTGCTAGCAATAATAGCACCCAAAGAAGAGCTTATTTCGTCGCTATCTTCATTAATTTTGGTTACCAAAAAAAATGGCTCCCCTTCTTTTTTGATGTTGCCAGAAGTGCCAATTGGTATAGAGGCGATATAACAAACAATTTTATTGTTGTGATTAATTTTAAAAACACTCCAATCTTGAAATTTTCCTTGCAATTCTTGTGCCGATGCCGAGAAAATTAAGCTCGAAATTAAGCTTGAAAGCAAACAACTAAACACGATAATGATTTTCTTGAAATAATTTTTCATTTATTTTAATAGTAATTTTTAACAAATATTGTTAATGTTTTTTTATAAACAAACTTGACATTGAAAATATAAAAGTTTAATATTTATGCCAGCAATATGCTAATTGATGCAATAAAAAATCAATCACATATAACATTTTATTTACTAAAAATAATTTAACAATTTAATTTTTTGCCTTTTTAATTGTATGCAAAATAACGATTCTGCCATTAACAATAACAACAATATACAGCAAAATCCATCATCCTCTTCTCACGATAATGCATCAATTCAAAACAACGAAGCTCAATCTACTTTATCAAACAACAATTCTGCCCTTCCTCATGCAGAAGAATCTCATCAAAAACACAGCCCATTAGATCAATTTAAAATACATAATTTCGTTGATTTTAAAATCGGCAAACTCGATTTAAGCATCACCAATTCTGCTTTTTTTATGATGCTTTCTACTTTGTTAATCATTGTTTTTTTATTGAAAGCAACCAGCAAAAAACTATTAATTCCTTCAAAAACACAAGTTCTTGCCGAAACTTTATTTAATTTTGTCAACAACATCATCAAAGAAACCATTGGCGAAGAAGGCAAAAAATTCTTCCCTCTAATATTTAGTATCTTCTTATTTATTTTTATGTGTAATGCTTTGGGCTTAACTCCTTACAGCTTTACCTCAACCAGCCAAATTGCAGTTAATTTTGCTTTGGCAACAATTGCTTTTTTAACCATCACTATTTATGCCATCATAAGAAACGGTTTTTCTGGCTTCTTGCATATGTTTTTGCCAAGTGGTGTGCCAGTTTTAATCGCTCCTCTAATTTTTGTTTTAGAACTAATTTCTTTTTTAATCAGGCCAATCACCCTTTCTGTTCGATTGTTCGCCAATATGGTGGCAGGCCATGTGCTATTAAAAGTAATTGCAGGCTTTATTGTTTCTATGGGTCTAGTTTTTGGCACCATACCGTTGTTATTTGCAATAGCAATGATTGGTTTTGAGTTCTTTGTTGCTGGTTTGCAAGCTTATATATTTGCTATTTTGGTAGCAACATATTTAGGCGAAACCACCAAGGAACATTAATTTTTTTATTTAATTAACTTATTCTCAAAATAATATGGAACTAAAATTCATCGCTATCGGTTTATTAGCAATTGCTATGGCTGGTTCTGCCTTAGCTATCGGCAAAATATTCAGCTCTCTTTTTGAAAGCATCGCCAAAAATCCTTCTGCTACACCGCAAATTCAAAAATATGTCTATGTTGCTGCGGCTTTCGCTGAAATGATTGCTTTACTTGCTGCTGTTATTGCCTTCATTTTAATTTTTAAATAGAAAAATAAATAATTCACAACAATAATTCACAACAATAATTCACAAGGGGTTAAAACAATAAAAAAACCCCCTTGTTTTATTATCAAATCAATCCACAACAACTTATCAAAAATAGCTTGTTGTTTTTGCCCAAATATTTAAACAAACATTGAATTTAAGCTCTATGCCACAATTTGATTACACCACCTATGCTTCGCAAATTTTTTGGTTTATTATTTGTTTTAGCATTTTATATTTAACAATTTACTTTGTTATCATTCCTAGACTATCTGAAATTATCAACAACCGAACAAATATCATTTCTTCTAACATTGCTATTGCCGAAGAATTGCAACAAGAAATAACTAAAATCAGTCAAGAATCTCAGCAACTCCGAACAAAAGCTCAAAATTCTTATCAAGAAAACATCAATCAAGCAACTAAAGAAATCAATCACAACCACGAAATTTCTCTTGCCAAAACAAAAGCAGAAATAGCTCTTACTCAAAAAGAAATGCAAAAAAAAATACAAGAATTTTTTCAACAATCTTTTTTGCAAAATCAGCAACAAATAGCTAATGTTGTAAATTTAATCAAAAATAAAATTTTTTCATAACCTATGATAGACGAAAAATTTTGGCTGGCGATAGCTTTTGTTCTTTTTATAATTTTTATCTATAAGTTTTTAGGTTGCAAAATTAGCTCAATGCTCAACGAAAAATCTCAACAAATTGCTCGCGATTTGCTGATGGCATCGCAAGCAAAAGAAAAAGCCGAAAAATTACTAAAAGAAGCCCAAGAATATAATCAACAATCAATAGAATATGCCAAAAAACTACAACTAAACACTTCTAACGAATTAAACATTATACATCAAAATGCCAAAATAAACTTAGAACAAGAATTGGCAAAAATAACTACCGCTTCTCAAAAAAGATTACAAGAAGAAGAGCAAATCGCGGTAAGAAAAGTGCAAGAAACCATTATTAACGAGGCTATAAAAATTGTTGCCAACAGCAAAATAGAAGATTCTCAACAAAAATTTCTCATTAGCAAAGCTCTTAAAAATCTTGAAAATAGCAATTTAAATACATGAAATTTCTTCTTAGCGCTCTAAAAAATTTTTTAGAAACTAAAGCATCTCTAACAGAAATCTGCCAAACACTCACCAATATTGGTCTAGAGGCAGAATCTTGCCTAGACTACTCTGCTTCTTTAGCAAATTTTACAGTGGCAGAAATTATTTCAACCAGCCCTCACCCTAATTCACAAAAATTACAAGTTTGTTTGGTGCAAACCTCGTTGCAAAAAGAACCTCTCGCCATAGTTTGCGGAGCTTCTAATGCTCGATCTGGCATTAAGGTTGCTTTTGCCCCTATCGGCTCAACCATACCATCCTCTAATTTAGTATTAAAAAAAGCAAAAATAGCGGGCATAGAAAGCAACGGTATGCTTTGCTCTGCTTTTGAACTTGGCTTAGGCTTTGATTCTGCTGGAATTCTTGAAATTGACAACAATATTAAAATTGGCAGTTTGATTGCCGAGGTTTTTCAAAAAAACGATGCTTTAATTGAGCTAAATATCACACCCAATCGCGGAGATTGCTTAGGAGTTTACAATATTGCCAAAGATTTGTCGGCAACCAATATTGGCAAATTAAAACTACTTTCAAAAACTTCCATCACAACAACCACAAACTTTCCTCATCACATCAAGAATTTAGCAAGCAATTTGTGTAGTTTTATTGCTTTTCGCAAAATCAGCAATATTAAAAATCAACAATCTCCGCAGTGGCTCACCGATTATCTCAATAAAGTTGGTTTAAATAGCATTTCTGCTGTGGTTGATTGCCTAAATTACACAATGCACCTTTTTAATCAACCAATGCATGCCTACAATGCACAACACATCGAAGGCGATCTAGAAATTAAATTAGCCAACAATTCTGAACAATTTGTTTCGCTAAAACAACAAAACCATACACTAAACAACAACCATCTTGTTATTGCTAATCAACATAAAATACTTAGTTTAGCTGGCATTATTGGCGGTTTTGATAGTTCTTGCACCTTACAAACAACCGACATAGTGCTAGAATCTGCTCATTTTTTAGCAGAAAATATTGCCACTACAGGCAGAGAATTAAATATTCTTTCTGATTCTAGATATCGTTTTGAAAGAGGAGTTGACGATTCATTATGCTGTTTCACTCTTGATTTTGCCACTAATTTAATTCTAGAAATTTGTGGCGGAGAAGCTAGCAATATCAACTCTTGTGGCAAAATTAATGCAACAAAAATCATCGAATTTGACTATGATTTAGTAAAAAAACTTACTGCACTTGATATTGATGAAAAAAACATCACCAACATTTTAGAAAAACTTGGTTTTATCATCGACAATATTGCTGATAATTCTTTGCCAAACAACCAAAAAAAAATCACAGTGCCAAGCAACCGCTTCGACATCAACATCGCTTGTGATTTAGTAGAAGAAATCGCCCGAATATATGGCTACAACAACATCCCAATTATTCCTTTAAACATCGATGTTTCTTCCGAAAATTTCAACAAAAACACTTTGCATTCTGCTTTTGATTTAGTAAGAACAAACTTGGTTTCTTGTGGTTTTATCGAAACCATCAATTGGTCTTTTACCAGCCTTAACACAGCAAGTAATTTTGCAAAACAAGAAGAATTATTAGAATTGCAAAATCCCCTTTCTGTTGAAATGCAATATCTAAGACCAACTCTTTTAACTGGCTTAATCACTAATTATCAAAAAAATTCGGCATATAGTTTTTTTGATTGCTCTTTGTTTGAAATTGGCAGTATTTTTGCCAATCAACAAAATCAGCCTTCAATTGCCCTGTTGCAAACTGGCAACAATCTTTCTGCTAATCACCTGCAACCATCCCGAGCTTTTGATGTTTTTGATATCAAACAAAATTTGTTAAGTGTTTTAGAAATTTTTAACATAAAATCTGAAAGTCTGCAATTGCAAACCGAAAATCTACCAAATTATTATCATCCGCACCGCTCTGTAGCAGTTTGTTTAGGCAAAAAATTATTGGGCTATTTTGGCGAAATTCACCCAAATATCAATCAACATTTCGATCTTAAAAACAAGCTAAATGTTGCCGAAATTTTTTGTCAAAATCTACCGCAAATCAACCTAAACATCAATCATAAAGCTTATCAGCACAATATTTTGCCAACTGTTGAGCGAGATTTTTCTTTTATTGCCAACAACTCTTTTGTTATTGGCGATATTTTAAAAACAATCATCAACACCGACAAAACCTATATTAGCCAGGTTATTTTACTTGATATTTTTTCTGGTGGCAAAAATTTAGCTAATCAATCAACTTCTCTTACTTTTCGGGTTAAAATCAAGCCAACCACCCAAACTCTCACTAGTGGCGAAATAGATGCAATCAGCCAAAAAATTATCAACAATCTTCATTCTCACCATCAATTAACTTTACGTCAATTTTAGCATATGGTGAAAAATATTTTAGTTATAGGCTCTGGTGGCAGAGAAAGCGCGGTCTGCAAGGCTTTTTTACAATCCGACCCTCATTTAAAAATCTTTGCCTTACCAGGAAATGCCGGCACCGCTTCTATCGCCATCAATGTTTCTCATATCAACATCAATAACCACCCCGACATCATTGCTTTTTGTCAAGAACAAAAAATTGATTTAGTTTTTGTTGGGCCAGAACAACCGCTGGTAAATGGCTTGGTTGATGATTTACAGCAAGAGCAAATTTTAGTTTTTGGGCCCAATAAAAAAGCCTCTCAACTAGAAGGTTCGAAAATTTTTATGAAAAAAATTGCTAACCAAGCACTGGTGCCTACAGCTCGTTATCAAGAATTTACTTCTAGCCAACCTGCCCTGCAATATTGTTTAGAACTAGGTTTTCCTTGTGTCATTAAAGCCGATGGCCTCGCTTCTGGCAAGGGTGTGATTATTGCCAACAATCAACAAGAAGCTCAAGATGCCATAAACAGTATGTTTGCTGGCAAATTTGGTTTGGCAGGTGAAAAAATTGTCATTGAAGAGTTTTTAACAGGTTATGAAGTGAGTTATTTTGTGGTAGCCGATGGTTGCAATTTTGTTTCTCTTGGTTTTGTTTGCGATCATAAAAAAGTAGGGGAAAATGACACTGGCCTTAACACTGGTGGCATGGGCACTTTTTCTCCAGTAGATAAAGTTTCAAAACAACTACACAAACAAATAGATCAAGAAATTATTTTACCCACCCTGTTGGCTTTGCAACAACAAAACATCACTTTTTGCGGTGTGTTGTTTGCTGGTTTGATGATTACTAAACAAGGTCCAAAACTGCTCGAATTTAATGTGCGATTTGGCGATCCAGAAACTCAGGTTCTATTGCCCAGACTTAATCAACAATTTTTATCTTTAATTTTAGCTTCTGTTCATAAAAAATTAGCTAATTTTCAATTAATTATCGATGAAACGAAAAAATTAGTTTGTGTGGTTTTATGTGCCAAAGGTTATCCAGAGAATCATATTAAAAACACAGAAATTATTGGTTTAGAAAAAATTCAACAAACACCAGATTGTTATTTTTTACATGCTGGCACCATTCTTGATAACTCAAAAATTATTGCCGTCTCAGGCAGAGTTTTAAATATAATTGCGATTGACGATGATTTTGCCAAAGCCAGAAAAAAAGCCTATAATTTATTGCAACAAATTAACTGGCAACACGGCTTTTATCGCACAGATATCGCTCTTTAAAAGTATTTTTTTAGTGCAGGGTGACACGAAATGCTCGATCTAAATTCCCCGCACTAACGAAGGGAATTATGACCGAGATCGGCTTTATAAAACTCCGTAATCTGTTATGATAAATTTTGTGTGAGTGTCTAGTGGAGGTTCTGTTTTTAAGGCCTCTTGCCACAATTCTTTGGCTTTTTTTTCATTTTGTAATAAAAAATAATATTTGCCTAAATAAAAATTAGCATAAGAATATTGTTTTTTTAGATGAAAAATCGTGGCAATTTGTTTGAAAAATAACGGCTTATCATCTAAATAAAATTTTGCTTCCATCAATTTTTGTTCAACAAAATCAAGCAATTTTGGCTGAATATTTTCTTGATTAATCACTATTTCAGCAAGCATTAACCTTGCCATCGCCGATTGTTTGATATCTAGCAATAATATCGCTTTTTGATAATTTTGCATAGCCAAATCAATATGACGGCTCTTTTGCAATAACTCTGCCTTTAATTCAAATAAAAAACCATTATTTTGGTTATTTTTAATGGCCTTATCAAGTATTTGAAAGCTTTTTTGATATTGATTTAATCTAAAATAAGCAACCGCTCTGGCGATTTGATGATTGGTTTTATTGTCATCAAGGTATTTTTTTAGCACCAAATCGGTCGGCAATAAAAAACCATCAAGTTTCGCTTGTATTAACAACAATCTTTCATTGAACTGTGCGATTTTTTGCCAATTAATAGCATTTTTTTGCTGATATTGCTGAATTCTTGTTAATCTTTTTTCACTTAACGGATGAGTTTGAGAATATTCTAGCTCAATTTTTTGCTGCCGATCTAAATTTTCTTGCAAAGATTGTTGTAAAAAAAATTGAAATATTTCTTTTAGACCAGAAACTGGATAATTTAAAGCTTCCAAAAACTCTATGGCTATTAAATCTGCCGAATCTTCTTGTTGTCTTGAATATTTTAATTGCATTTTATAAATGCCCTCATTAGTTGCCAAAGCAATAGCCGTGGCACTATCTGGCGATTTTGCCAAAATTGCACCAAGTGCCATACCATAACCAAAAAAAGCTTTATTTTTATCTTGTTGATAAATTTCTGTTTTTAAAGCATGTTTTCCTACAACATGCCCAATTTCATGAGCCAAAACCCCAAGTAACACCTCTATTTTATTAAATTTCATCAATAAACCAGTGTTGATAAAAATATTATGATTTTTATCAACAAAAGCATTGATAGCCTCATCTTGCACTAAATATATTTTTGCTTCTTTTAATTGAGCCAATTGCCGAAATGGATTGATTAATTCTTGCAAAAATATTTCAGTTTCTGCATCAGAAATTAGCTTTATTTCTTCTGCCATTGCTGAAAAATTTAATTTCATAAAAAAACAGCAATTAAATAACAGAAAAAAAATTAGTAGATATTTTTTTGCTTGCATTAAAATTTTGTTGATTTTAAAATTAATCTATAAAATTGATAATATCAAATTGTAAAAATTCTTACTTAAAAAAAACAGATTTATTTTAAGTTACTTTTGTATTTTCAAAAGTCTCTTTAAGTAATGTCAACTATTTATCACATATAACTATGTCTAAAGCAAAATTTGAACGCAATAAGCCACATGTTAATATTGGCACCATTGGTCACGTTGACCATGGCAAAACTACTCTTACTGCTGCTATCACTAGCTATTTATCTA
>CANNFC010000040.1:0-12763 GCA_947503755.1 Rickettsiales bacterium
ATAATGCAACATAGATCTAAAAGTAAATATCTATCACGAATTGTTGCCGCAAACCATGTTTTGAATGCTTTATTTATGGTTTCTTCAAGTTTTGTGATTATTTTGTTAATCAAATTTAAACTTTATTTGTTGCAAATTTTTCTTATGATATTCGCCTTTTTCACATTTAAATAAAATTGTTAGAATTAGCACTTTTCCAAAAATCACAATCACAATTTTAGAACCACAGAAATTTGAAATCGCCAAAGAACTTATACCATTTCCATAAATAAATACCGCACTTCGATCTAAATTCCTTGCACTAAAGAAGGGGTGGCTGGCGAAGCCCGACGGGGTAGTGTCGGCAACCAAAACTCGGATTCGCTTTAATTGGCATTTTTACGTGTCGCACAACACTACAATCGAAAGTGCTTTTATGTGAGATTTTTTAACGGATGATGTTGTAGTATGGTTTTTTTTAATTTACTTTCACCTACCGCAGTGTAAATTTCGGTGGTGTTAATATTGCTATGCCCCAATAATTCTTGCAAAATTCGTAAATCTAGACCATTTTCTAGCAAATGAGTGGCAAAAGAATGTCGAATTGCATGCGGATAAACCTTGTGTTGATCGATATTGCAAGCAAGAGCAATTTTTTTGATTGACAAAAAAAATCCTTGCCTAGTAAGATGACTATTTTTGTTGACCGCTAACTTACCAGAATTAATTAATTGTTTTTTACTAGTTCTTATTTTACCTAAAAACAACCATTCTTGATTAGCATATTGCCTACGATAATGCAAATATTTTGGCAAAATACAAAGGCAAGCCGAATTCAGCGGAGCAATTCTTTCTTTATTGCCTTTGCCTGTTACCAACAAATAATCTAACAATCTATCGCCATCAAACTGCAAAGCAGAAAACGGCAACGAAACCAACTCCGAAACTCGCAAACCAGCAGAATACATAATTTCGAACATTGTGGCAAATTTTAAATTAAATTCACTTTCTTGTTGATATAGATGATTCATCATTTTATTGATTTCGTCGCGAGTTAAAAAATTAGGTAAATTTTTGCCAAGTTTAGGAGAAACTAAATCTAAACATGGATTATGATCTAATATTTTTTCTGCTAATAAAAAATGAAAAAAACTTTTAAAACAAGAAATTTTTCGTTGTAAAGAAGTGTTTTGCAAATGGCTATGTTGCTGTAAATAATCGCTAAGATGTTGACTAGCAATTTGCTTTATGTCGAGATTTTGCTGTGCAAAAAACTGCAACAGATCTGTTAAATCAAAAAAATAAGCCTGCTTGGTATTTTGACTAAGCCCATCTTCGCTGATGATTTTGTTTAAAAACATTGCAATTAGCTTTTGCATATCTTTTAACGATTTAAAGAACAATATTGTTGATAATTTTTGGTTTTTTAGAAATAAGAATCATTGCCACCAAAATAATACCAGAGCCAACGAAAACATAAAAATCGGGCTTTTCATGAAACACAAAATAAGCAATTAATGAAATAAAAATTAATCGAGTAAAATCGATAGGCGAAACAGTGGCTAAATCGCTCACACTGTAAGCTTTTGCCACATACATATGAGACAAATTAGAAATTAAACCAAGCATAGCAAATAAAAATAAATTTAATAAGGTTATTTTTTGCAAGTGCATAAGACCAAAAGGTATTGAAAAAAACAACATAAAAATAGACATATATGCCACAATAGTTGTTGGTTTTTCGGTTTTAGTCATAATTTTTACTACTAAATTAGAAATAACCCAAAGCAATACCGAAATTAATGGCACCAAATAAATAAGAGAAATATTTTTAAACCCTGGCCTTAAAATAATTAAAACCCCAGCGAAACTTAACAAACAAGCAAAATAGGTATATTTATTAATTCTTTCTTGCAAAAATAACTGACCCGCCAAAATAGTAAGAATCGGACTTAAAAAACTTAAAGAAACCGCTTCTTGCAAAGGCAAAACCGAAATGGTATAAAACCAACACATCATAGTTAGTGTGCCGTTTAAACCTCTTAAAAAATGATGCCCGATTTTTTTAGTATGTAATATTTTTTTATAATCCTGTATAAACAACGGTACGAAAAAAATAACACTAAATAAATTTCGCATCAAAACTATAAAAGAACTATGAAATTGATCAGATAAAAATCTGACAATGGCAATCATAATTGATGCTAAAAAACAGGCGAAAGCCATATATAACAAGCCTTGCCATGATTTATTTTTTAGCATAAGATTTTTTGATAAAATTCTATTGCTTGCTTATTGGCAGTAATTTTTTTAAAATCGATAGAATCAATAAAAACACCTTCTAAAAATCTGGCTCGAGAAAGTGCAACATATGCCTGACCTGCATCAAAAACATAATTAAGATCGCACTTGATTTTGTCAAGGGTTAAACCTTGCGATTTATGAACGGTGATAGACCAAGCCAAAACAAGAGGGATCTGCACCAAAGAAGCCTCTATCTCTATTGCTTTGGTAGTGAGATTGATTTTTTCGATATTCCAAGTTTCAGGAGCAATAACATAGCTTTTTTGATCAGCAAATTCAACAATCGGATAATTTTTTTTGCTAGAAAAATCTTTAACAATACCGATAGAACCATTGACCACTCCTTCTTTTTGCAAGGAGTTTTTAATCATCATTACTTGAGCACCGATTTTTAAGGTAAGATTTTCGTAGGCTAAACAATTTTTTTTTAAGAAAACAATTTTGTTTTCATTGCCTTTGTAAGTGGCAGAAAAGTCTTTGGCTTCGCCATTTATTTGTTGCAAAAATTGCTGATTAATTTCATCTGCCCGGTGATTGTGAGTGGTAAGAACTGTGGGTTTAATAGCGGGAGAGTTGTCATAAACGGCAATTCTAGCAGTAAGTAACTGTTTTACTTCGTCGTTAATATTGCCAAAACGAATATGATTTAGCACTTCCACAAATTTAGCATCTGATTGCCGAAAACTTTGATTAAGAATGATGTTTTTTAAATTAAGATCTTGCCAAACTTGACTATCAAAACAATATTTAGCACCATCTTTATGATTACCTACTGGCGGTAATTGCAAAAAATCACCAAAAAGCAATATTTGCAAACCGCCCATTGGTTTTTGATTTTTTCTAATGTTTTGCAAAACTTTGTTTAATAAATCAAGAACTTCCGCAGAAATCATTGAGATTTCATCGATAATTAAACAATTAGTGGCCCTGATTCTTTGTTTAATTTTGCTAAATTTAAAAGAGTTAAGATTTTCTAGAATATGTTCTAAAGGCTGGTTTGCCAAACCAATACCAGCCCAAGAATGAATAGTTGAGCCACCAATATTGACAGCAGCAATGCCAGTGCTGGCAGTTATTTCTAAACCTAATTGAGAGTAGTTATTTTTAAGAAAATTAATAAGATAAGATTTACCACAACCTGCACCACCCGAAACAAAAACATTTTCACCAAGTAAAAAGTAATTTACAGCATTTTGTTGTAAATTAGATAGCTCGTTATTTTGTATATTCATAAAAATTTAAACTAAACAAGGGGCCATATAAGCCCCTTGAGTGTCAAAAAGAGATTATTTTTTTTCTCTGATAGCTTTGATTTTTTCTTGTAAAGAAGTTTTATCAACTGCACCTGGGATTAGCTCTTCGCCAATAACAAAACCTGGAGTTCCAGAAATACCAATAGAAGAACCTAATTCGATGCTACTATTAATGATTTTTTCAATTTCATCTTTCTTGCCAGAAAGGGTTTTTTCTAGTTCAGAAGAATTAACACCTGCAGTTTTAGCAGCTTTTAAAGCGGCAGATTTGCCTTTTTCTTTTGTTTTCATTAATTCGTCGTGGAAAGCCTTAAATGATTTTGGGCTAATCATATTAACAGCAACAGAAACTTTTGCCATTTCAAGAGAATCTTGACCTAAGATTGGAAATTCACGATAAATAATTCTTACCTTAGAATCTGACTTGATTAAATCTTCAACAGAAGCTTGGGCTTTTTTGCAATAACCGCAGTTATAATCATAAAACTCAACGATAGAAACATCGTAGCCAGCAGGAGCATATTCACCTGTAACTTTAGTGTTAAATAATTCTTCTTTTTTAGCACTAATATTTTTTTGTGCATTTTTTTGTTGCTCTTCTTGAGCTTTTTTATACATATTTTGCACAGATTCTAAAATAGCTTGCGGATTATTTTCAACCCATTTAGCCACAACTTCTTCAACATCTTTCACTTCACTTATATTTTGGTTAGGATCAAGACCACTACCTTTTTTTTCTGCGGTATTTTCTGTGGCAGAATCTGATTTTTTAGAGAATTTTTGATAACCAAAATAGGCACCACCAATAATAGCAATACCAGCAATACCAGCAATTGCTAATTTAATTATAGATTGTTTATTTTGAGATTTTAAGAAAGACATAACAAAATTTTTTGGTTGTTTTTATAGAATTAAACTATCTAAATGGTTTGATTTAGATAGTTTAATTAGTAAATTTTAATATAGCATTTTAAATAAACAATAGTTAAAATGACAACAAACGATAATTCTAAATTTTAAAAATAAATAATGCAACCATCTTTTTTAATTGAACAACAGTTTAAAGAAAAAAAAATTGTCGGGATCGATGAGGTTGGCAGAGGCTCTCTTGCGGGTCCCGTGGTTGCTTGCTGTGTTTTACTAAAACAAAATCACAATAATTGCCAAAAATACGATTATTATCAACAAATCAACGATTCAAAAAAAATTAAACCCGCCACAAGAAAAATATTAGCTAATCATTTAATGCAAGATATGCAGTTTGGCTTAGGTATTGTTGATAGCTTAACTATTGACAGAATAAATATTTTGCAGGCAACCAAAATGGCAATGCATCTTGCCTACCTAGATTTTTGTTTAAAATATCGATTTGAACCAGATGTGTTGCTTGTTGACGGCAATTTTAAACCATTTTCGCTACCAAAACAAACCATTTTATCAATAATAAAAGGCGATAGCAAAAGCCTTTCTATTGCCTCTGCCTCAATTATCGCCAAAGAAACAAGAGATGAGATTTTAACAAAATATCATCAGCAATTTCCGATGTATCATTTTAACACAAACTATGGCTATCTAACCTTGCAACATAAGTTAGCGATACAAAAATTTGCTCTTTGCCCAATTCATCGTCAATCATTTAAAATTAAAATATGATAATTTCGCAATATCATCAAGATTCCGTAAATCTCGCTATGCAACAATTGCAACAGCAACAAGTAATCGCCATTCCAACCGACACAATCTATGGCTTAGCAGTTGATGCCACCAATTTTGAAGCGGTCGAAAAACTATATGCATTAAAAAAACGAGAAAATCAAAAACCCATCGCTATTTTTGTGCAAAATTTGGCAATGGCAAAAGAAATTTTTGCTTTTAACGAATTGGCCGAAAAACTCGCTAATTTACATATGCCCGGTAAAATCACAATGATTCTACCTGCAAAAGAAAATAGCTTTAATTTAGCCACAAACCTTAATTATCATCATAAAACCATTGGTTTTCGCTTTGTTGATAGTTTTTTTGTGCAAAAATTATTGCAATCTTATCAAAAACCTCTTGCAGTTACCAGTGCCAATATTTCTGGCTTTGAGGTTGCAAAATCAGCCCAAGATATTACAAAAATTTTTGATTTAGAACTGATTATTGATAACGAAAAAATTTGTTCTAACACAGCTTCAACAGTTGTTGAAATCACAGAAAACAATTTTAAAATTCTCCGCCAAGGCGAAGTGGTAATAAAGCTATAAATTATTTAAACGAACTTCAGGTGAAAACGCATTTTGCATATCTAAGAGCCAAAAAACCGTTCCAGGTATTTCTTTTTTTTCTATAAACACAGCATACAATTTTTCCTTCAGTATATATTCTCTATTACCACAAATTATATCAACACTTTTAACATTTTCTAATTCTTTACCATCAATTACAAGTCGATCATGATCTGCACGATCTAAGTTAAAATTTAAATATCTAGATTCTCTTGCTGATAATTGATCTGGTGTTTTCCCAATTCCATCATATTCAACAAAAATTAAATATTTCTCTCCACTTACCTTTTTAGTAAACTCAATAATACCATCAGCATATCCAGATATATAAGGCTTACCTACAAGAGAAACACAGCCTTCTGAATAACAATAATATTGAAAACCACTAACATTTCTAAAAAAATCCGAGACACATTGTTTAATAGCTAATATTGCTGAACTTTGACTGCGACTTGTTGATGGTGTTTTTGTGAATATATGAAATTCTTGCAATAATTTCGATGTCTCTGCTGGGGTTTTTTTAAGTTGTTCTGCAATTCGTTCTACAAAATGTTTGGTTAATTCATCATCGTTAAATTCGGCAAGTTTATTTAAAATATGACCTAATTTTTTAGTATAAAGACAAATTTTGTCATCTAATTCTTTATCATCATATGACCATACTTGCCAACCATTTTTATCTGTTGAAAGGTTACGCCATCTTACATCATAACAAAACAAATTTATCAAAGCATCTCTTACTGATTTTGGTTGCTCTTGACACTTATTGTATTGTCCATCTCGTTTTGGTAAAGGCCGAAGAAGACCTTGGGTTGTTAATAATTTAGAAAATATTGTTATATCATACACCGGTAGACCATGAATATCTTGTTCTTTTTTAGGAAATGTCATTGTCTTTAAAATTAATTGTTGATTTTAGAATTGTTGATAATTATAAAAAGGCATACTAAAATTTCGGCCTACATAGGCACAAGTTAAACTTTAATATTTTAAATTTATGATTAACAAAATTTTCCATTCTAAGTGGTTTAAATTTTTTGTAACCGTTGGTTTTGTTTATCTTCTTTATCTCAGTTCAAAAGAAGATAAGCAATCAATAAGCAATGCTCTCACTTCTGAAAATATTAAAAACGGCATCAAAACTTTAAATGAAGCTAAAAAAAACTATAACTATTATAATAAACAAAAAAATATAAATCAAGAGTTAAAAGAAAATAATTTATCTGCATTGCAACTAAAAATAAAAGATTATAAAAATATTAACAACAACGAAAACTCTTATAAAAGCAATTGCAAAGATAAGTTAAAGCTCGAAATTTCTATCTATGATAACAAACAAGAATTAATCAAAAAACAGCAAATCGAGGTTATTTTAGGTAGCAAACAAAATGAATTTCTCGAGCAAATAGCCAGCAATTTATCGAGCGATAACTGGCGATTAGTAGAAGTGCCAATTGGCTATAAAACCAACGATACCGAGATAGATAATTTGTTGCAAACTAAGATTTTAGAATATAGAATTACCATTTTAGATTTAACACCAAATTTTTCTCCTCAAATTATATGCAACTAAAACCAGAATATTTTACAACAAAATCAGCCAAAAAAACTGTTGAGCCTGTTAAAAAAGAATATAACAAATTTTTTTACGATTATTTGCCATTAATTGTTTTTTTCGCTAGTTATAAATTAAAAAGCAATCCTAACGACTTGTTGATACCTTCTTTTGCAATGCTTTTTACTAGTATTTTAGTTATTTTAATTGGCTATTTTAAAACCAAATCTATTCCCAAAGTGCCAACCATTACCACTGTCATTTTTATGTTTTTTTGCGGTTTGTCAATTTACAACAACAATCAAGATTTTCTTAAAATTAAACTTACCATCATCAATTTAGCTTTTTCTTCGCTTTTATTTTATTCTTTTTTTGCCAAAAAAAATTGGTTATCTCACTTATTTGGAGAACAAATCAAGCTACCAAACGATATTTGGCAAAAACTTTCTCTGCATTTTGCTTTATTTTTCTTAACTTTAGCCATTCTCAACGAAATAGTTTGGCGAAATTTTAGCACCGATTTTTGGGTAAATTTTAAAATATTTGGGGCAACTTCGTTGTCGATTTTATTTATTTTATCGCAATTTCCCTTAATCATCAAAAACAAACTAAATTAAACTATGGCCATAGTTTTTTCTGGCATACAAGCAACTGGCAACCCGCATTTAGGAAACTATTTGGGGGCAATTGCAAACTGGCTTCCGCTACAAGATCAGCATCAATGCTGGTTTGGGGTGATGAATCTTCATGCCATCACCGTTTTGCAAAACCCGCAACAACTCAAGCAAAGCACCTTACTTACTGTCGCCACCTATTTAGCTTGCGGTTTAGATGCCGATAAATCTACAATTTTTGTGCAAAGTGCCGTTTCGCAACATAGCGAATTAGCTTGGGTTTTAAACACCATCACACCTTTGGGCTGGCTAAACAGAATGACTCAATTTAAAGACAAAAGCCACAAATTAAAAGAAGAAAAAATCAATTTAGGCTTGTTTGCCTATCCAGTGCTTATGGCTTGCGATATCTTGATTTACAACACCAATTTTGTGCCAGTTGGCGAAGATCAAAAACAGCATCTCGAGCTCACTTGCCATATTGCTTCTGCTTTCAATCGCAACTTTAACACCAATCTATTTACCTTGCCTCAACCTCTAATTTTTGAGCAAAATAAAAGAATTATGTCTTTGCAAGATGCTAGCAAAAAAATGAGTAAATCCGATGCTTCTGATTTAGCCAAAATAAATCTCAACGACAGCCCAGAGCAAATTTTACACAAAATCAAAAAAGCCAAAACCGATTCTACCGGCTCTTTTATTTACAACAAAGAGCTACAACCAGAGCTTTATAATTTAATCAATATTTTTGCAAGCCTAAGCAAACAAGAGCCACAAACCATCATCAACAACTATCAACATAGCGGTTATGGCAAATTCAAAAACGATTTAGCCGATCTCATCATTTCTTGTCTCTCTCCTATTTGGCAAAAAACTCAACAACTGCTCAACGAACAATCTTATTTGCAACAAATCATTTTGCAAGGCAATCAAAAAGCACAACAACAAGCCAGTAAAAAGCTTGCCGAAGTATTTAATTTATTAGGTTTATGACACAAAACATCTACATCTCTTCTCCCATTTATTATGTCAACGACGCCCCGCACATTGGGCATGCCTACACCTCAATTGCTTGCGATGCTTTGGCAAGATTTCATCAACTAAACAACGATCAAGTTTATTTTCTCACTGGCACCGACGAACACGGCCAAAAAGTTGAAAAATCTGCCATAGCCAAAAATCTTCCGCCCCAGCAATTTTGCGATGAAGTTTCGCAAAAATTTCGCCAACTAGCCCAATTTCTTGGTTTAAGCAACAACGATTTTATCAGAACCACCGAAACCAGGCACATTTTTACTGTAGAAAAACTTTGGCAAATTTTACAAGAAAATGGCTACATTTATCGCGGTGTTTATGAAGGTTGGTATGCAGTTCGCGACGAGGCTTTTTATTCTGCCGACGAAATTATCGATGGCAAAGCCCCCAGCGGGGCAGAAGTTTCTTGGCATCAAGAAGAAAGTTATTTTTTTCAACTTTCGGCTTTTCAAGAAAAATTATTAGCTCTTTATGAAGCGGTGCCCGATTTTATTCAGCCCGTTTCACGATACAACGAAGTAGTTTCGTTTGTGAAAAGTGGTTTGAAAGATCTGTCGATTTCACGAAATTCTTTTACTTGGGGCATTAAAGTTCCAAACGATCAACGAAACATCATTTATGTGTGGCTCGATGCCCTCACCAACTATCTTTCTGCCCTTGATTTTGCCGAACAATCGCCGAAATATCAACAATTTTGGCAAGAAGGCAAGCCAATTCATATTGTAGGCAAAGACATTATCAGGTTTCATGCGGTTTATTGGCCAGCTTTTTTGATGGCCGCCAATCTTAATTTGCCCCACACTATTTATGCCCACGGCTGGTGGACCAATTCTGGGCAAAAAATTTCAAAATCTCTTGGCAACATTATTTGCCCATATCAAGAAATTGCTTATTTACAAAGCAAAATCAACTCCCCTACCCTAAGCCACGATTCTTCTTTGCCAATTGCCGTTGATTATTTTCGCTATTTTTTGTTAAAAGAAGTGCCTTTTGGCAACGACGGCGACTATTCACAAGAAAGCCTAATTAAGCGAATCAATGCCGAACTTGCCAACAACATCGGCAATTTAGTGCAACGATGCTTAACTATGGTTGCCAAAGAGTTTTTTGCTGGTCTACCCGTAGCAAAACACTCTGCTTTTGCTTTGTTTGAGCCTTATCGTCAGCAATTTTTCAACGCTATGCAAAATTTTGCTTACGACAAAGCTTTGGGAGCAATCATTGATTTTGCTAACTTAATCAACAAACAATTCAACGATACCGCCCCTTGGAATCTCAAAAAACACCAGCAAATCGCCGAAATGCAACAATGTTTACTACACACCACCGATGCCATTCGCATTATTGGCATTATGCTTTTGCCTTTCATTCCAACTTCTGCCCATAAAATTTTAGATATTTTAAACATTGCCCATAATCAACGAAATTTCGCACATCTCGCCACCTCGTGGCACGATAATCAGCAAATTTCAACTGTTTATCCTGTTTTTCCTAGATTGCAATAACAATGGCTATTTTACAAAAAAATATTCACATCGACAATTATTTAAAAAGCATCAACCAAGCCAAAATTGCTGGTTGCCTACTTTATGGCCCCAATATTTTGCTTAACAATTTTCGTTTCGAATTAATTGCCAAAAATATTGTTACCAACTTGCAAGATCAATTTTTAGTAACCAACCTTAACAACCAGCAAATAAAAGAAGATCCCGGTGTTTTGTTAGACGAATTTTTTTCAATTCCAATGTTTGGCGACAGAAAATTAATTATCGTTAAAAATCCAGAAAAAGATTTTACCGTTGCTCTAAAAACATTGTTTGCCACCACAAATTATGCCAGCAAAGGAACTAATTTTATTTTGATTTATGCCCAAGAACTCGATAAAGATTCTGCTTTACGAAAAATTGTCGAAGAAGATCCTTATTTTATGGCAATTCCTGCCTATGCCGAAAAAGAATCCGACATCAATCAATTTGTCATTTTTGAACTAAAAAAACATCAACTAAAAGCTAACACCGCCACAATAAAAGCACTCATCAACAACACTGGCAAAAACAGGCAAATTATCAGCACCGAAATCAACAAAATCGCCACTTATTTAGGAGAAAATAAAACTCTCGATCTTTTCATATTGCAAAAATTATTAGGCGAAACCCAAGCCAGTTCTGGCGAAAACTTGGTGCAAAATTTTGTGCTTGATTTTGCCTATAAAAAATATCAAATTTGCTTCGAAAATATGGCAAAAATATATTCGGTTCATCACGAATTTATTATGCTTACCCGAGTTTTAATCAACTATTTTAGCAAACTTTATTTTGGCAAAATTGCTTGGCAAATTCATCAAAAACAATTGCCACAAATCGCCTTAGAAGAAAAAATTTTTTACCCAATGCAAGAGCCGTTTTTTCAACATCTACAACAATTAACTCAACAATTTATCAGCACAATGCTACAACAACTAGAAGAATTAGAACTAAATTTAAAACAAAGCAAACTGGGGCAATACTTGGTTTTTGCTAGCTTTATAAGAAACTTGGTTAATAAAAATACAAAATAATTTATGAAAATTTTTTTAGCTTCCGATCATGCTGGCTATGCTTTAAAACAACAAATTATTGCTTTTTTACAGCAACAAAACTTCACCACCATCGATTTAGGTTGCTATTCTGCCGAATCTACCGTTGACTATCCCGATTTCGCCCACAAATTGGCTAAAAATCTTCAAAATTCACAAGATTTTGGCATTTTAATTTGTGGTAGCGGCATTGGCATCAGCATTTCTGCCAATCGGCACCCACACATCAGGGCGGCTTTATGCCACAATGCAAAGTTGGCAAAATTAGCCAGGGCTCACAACAATGCCAATGTTTTATGCTTGGGGGCTCGGGTCGTTACAAACAAAACAGCAATTAATATTGTAAAAAATTTTCTCAAACAACCATTTGAAGCAGGTCGACATGTTATTCGAGTCAACAAAATCAACAACCAATAAATTAATCAGAAGTTTTGGTCGAATCAAAAGCCGAAAGCTTTCTAGCCAAAAAGAATATTTATTGCAAAATTTATTGCCAAATTATTTGTTAGAAAGTTATCAATCAAACAATTTTTTGCAAAATATTTTAGAAATTGGTTATGGTTTTGGCGATTTTTTGTTTCATCAAGCAAGTAATTGCCAAAATACTATGTTTTATGGTTGCGAACCGCACCTCAACGGCATTGTTAATTTGCTTGCTAAATTACAACGGCAACCTCTTGATAATTTAAAAATCAACAACTGCGATGTTCGGCTGTTTTTACAAAGCTTTCCTGATGATTTTTTTCAGCAAATTTTTATTCTCTTCCCCGACCCGTGGCCAAAAGTAAAACACTACAAAAGAAGGCTCATTAACAGCCATTTTCTTGACGAAATTTTGGCAAAAAAAATAGCAAAGCAAGGCAAACTAATTATCGCCACCGACCACCCCGATTATGCCACCTGGATTTTAGCACAACCAAGCAAAAATTTTCTTTGGCAAGCCAAAAGTTCTGACGACTGGCAAAACTTTCCGCCCTATTGGCACCAAACCAAATATCAACTCAAAGCCCAAAACGAAGGTAGAGAATGTATTTATCTGGAGTTTTTTAGACATATTTCATGATCGTCTATATTTTCTGCTGTTTTTGGAATGCATGAAGTGAAAGGATTACATTTTGTCAAAATTGTCAAAAAATTAAAAAAACTAGAACAATCATAATAATTTGCCTTTTCTTCTTCAA
>CANNFC010000041.1:0-12496 GCA_947503755.1 Rickettsiales bacterium
AAAGATTCGTTGGCTCTTCATCATTTAGCTTGCGAAAACGACATTGATTTACATATTTTGCAAGCCACTATTGCAAGCAATCAACAGCGGTTTGTGGCGATGGCAAATAAAATTAAAAAGAAGGCTTGCGATAGCAAAAACCTTGCTGTGCTGGGTTTGGCTTTTAAAGCTGGCACCGACGATGTGCGGGTGAGCCCCGCTATTGAAATTATTAAGTTGTTGTTGGCAGATGGCTTTGCGATTTCTGCCTACGACCCAGTGGCAATGCCAAATGCCCAAGCAATTTTATTTGATAACATAAAATATTGCTCCAGCTTGGCTGATTGTTACAAGGCAAGCGATTTTGTGGTGATTTTAACCGAGTGGCCAGAATTTAAAGAAATTGTCAATTATGCAGATTTTTCTCAAAAAAAAGTGCTAGATCTGCGTAAAATTTTATAGCAAAATGTTATTAATTTAATGCTATATTTAATGCTATTACTGGGGGGGCAAAATTCCCTGCACCAAAGGAAGGGGAATTCTGACCGAGAACTGCTACCGACACTACCCCGTCGACCTTCGGTCGCCACACCTTCTGCAAGAAGGGGAATTTAGATCGAATGCGGTGCAAAATTTCCTCAAAATGAAGGTGAATCTGCCTTAAAAATCAAGGCCAATATCTATGCTGGCAACCGAATGGGTGAGAGAGCCGATAGAGATTAGGTCTATATCGAGATTTTTATATAAATGAATGTTTTGTAAGTTGATTGAGCCAGAAACTTCGATAATGATTTTTTTATTATGTTGTCTAATTAAATTACTGCACTCAATAATTTCGTTAATCAACATATTGTCAAGCATAATAATGTCGGGGTTTGCCAACATCACTTCTGCAACTTGCTTGATGTTGTCGCACTCTACTTCTAACAATAGGTTTTTGGTGTTTTCAGATTGTGCTTTTTTAATGGTTTGTAGAATACTTTGGTTGGCGGCGATGTGGTTGTCTTTGATGAGAATTTGGCTAGCTAAACAAAATCGATGATTATTACCGCCACCGCATTTTACGGCATATTTTTGTAAATCTCTTAAACCCGGAAGGGTTTTTCGTGTGTCAAATATTTTAATGGCAGGATTGTTTAATTTTTCAACAAAATCACGAGTTTTGGTGGCGATACCGCTTAGATGTTGTAAAATATTAAGCAGAGTTCTTTCGCCTGCCAAAATTAGTTGAGTAGAAGCTGTGCCACTGGCAATTGTTTGATTGGCAGAAATGAAATCGCCATCTTGATAGTGATTGGTTAATTGATAGGTGCTATTTTTAAATTTGCTATGCTTGTTTAGTTGCAAAAAAGTTTCATCAACGGCACTGATGGCAGATAAAACCATATTTTGTCTGGCGACGATGCTAAAATTATGCTCTTGTTTAGGGTTGATAGTAATATCGCTGGTGATATCGCAGGTGGCATTATCTTCTTGTAGGGCAATGTTAACGATGGTGGCAAGAGATTTTATGGGCATTGCTTAGCATTAAAATTTTGCTGTTTTAACAGATGAATTTGTTTTTCGATAAAAAATTTCATAAAATTAATTTCTTTGACAATTTCTTGGCTGTTTTCTTTAGTGTTGTTTTGTTTTTCGTAGTCTTGCAAAATGTGGCTGATAATGTTTAGAGCCAAGCAATTATTGCCCATTTCGGCACTAATAAAGGCGGGCATTTGCTTGGTCCAGAGAGGTGCGGTTTTTGCTTGATTTTGAGCTAGTTTGTTGGCAATTTTTAGGCTTAAATCGTAGTTTTTTAAATCTCTTTTGGCAATAAAAGTTGCCTGAAATAGCCACCACCAATATTTGTCGATATCTTTGCTGGCAAATTCATCTAGATAATTGACGATATAAATGTTGTCTGCTTTTTTTTGAGTTTGCGAATAATAATAACTAGTCAGAGAGGGCATTAACAACGATTGATTATTGAGATTGTCTAATGTTTTTAGCCATTGATAGAGATTTTTGTAATCGTAATATTTAAGAGCCATAAAGCCAGCAAAAATATCGCCTGCATTTTGGATGCGGGTGGCGAGGGCTCGAAATAAAAATTCTTTATCGCCAAAAGACATAGCTGAAACCACATATTTGCTGGGAGTTTCTGGAATTGGTTGCGGTGTTTTGTGGTAGGATTCGGTTTTGTGCCAAAACCAAGCTTGCAAAGCAAAAAAAACAATGAATAGCCAAAAAAATATTTTATGAGAATAGATATAAAAAAAAGTTTTGCATTGCATAATTAAAACTGTTTTTTCTTAAAATCGTGAAAGGACATAAAAATAAGTAAGGGCAAGTAGATGATTGACTGAAAAAAGATGATTAATAATTCGGCCGAACTGATAGAATTGGCATAGGCAAGCCAAGAGCTTTGAGCATAAAGATCGAGTCGGGGAAACAATATTGATAAAAATTTTAACGACATACCTAAAATATTATAAGAATTGATGTTGATTTTTTCTGGTAATTCAATTGCCAAAACAAACATACCCATTAAACGAGAGATGGCATAAAAACCAAGAGAAGCCAAGATGGCAGAAAAGGCATTTTTTAAGATAAGAGAGCTAAGTAAAGCAAAACAAATGACAATTAAACTTTCGGCAAGAACTGTTAAAAACCAACAAACCAAGCCAAGATTATAAATGCCAAAAATCAACATTGCAACCAAGCTAATTGGCAACAAAATGATGATGCCAGCCACAAAAAAGCCAAGCAAATAGCCAAGAATAAATTGTTCTCGAGAAATGGCTTTTGATAAAATAAATTCTATTTCTTTGTGTTCGAAAGCTCTGTTTATGGTGATGCAAACAAATAAAATTAAGCCACAAGATAAAATTGTGCGACAAGAACCAGCAAAATAGGCAACACTGGTTTGAGCTTGTTCGGTAAGCATAGTGGAGCCTAAAAAGATGGCAATTGCCAAGCAAATTGAAATGGTGATGAATAAACCAAGATAAAGTTTGTCGCGTAGACCGTTTCTTAGGATATATTTTAAAATTGGCAACATAATGTAGATTAATTAAAAATATTCTCTGCGATTAACATCGTATTTTTCTTGCAACTCGCGATCAACAGAATTAACTTGAGAGCTAGAATTGATGATGGTTGCTTTGATGAAAATAACGGTTTCTTTTATGTTTGAAGAACGATTAACAAATTTGAAAAACCACCCTAATACTGGAATTTTGCTTATAAATGGTGTGCCAGTTTGAGAATTGCTAGAAGAATCTTCCATTAAGCCACCAAGCACCAAAACATTGCCACTTTGTATTTTGGCTATGGTTTTTAATTCGCGAGTTACAATAACTGGGATAGAGTTAAGTGCATTAACTGGATCTTGCACTTTTTCGTTGCTAGTAGTAAATTTTGGTTCAATACTAATAGTAACTTCGTTGCTTTTAAGATTGATTGAAGGAGTGAGGTTAAGTATTACACCAACTGATTCTTCTTGTTTTGTAGAGTTTGCAACATTACCAGTGCCAGGAGTGTTGGCGGTAGAAGCTACCCCTGCGGTTTGTTCTATTTTAAAATATACTAGTTTATTGGCAAAGGTGAGGGTAGATTTTTGGTTGTTGATGGCACTAATTCGCGGGCTAGAAATTGCTTTAGTAACGCCAAAAGTTGAAAGAGCTTTTACTGCTAAGTTAATATCGGGACCTAAACCAAATATTTTAACAGCTTTGCCCGGTAAATAAGAAAGACCGCCAGTGGTAGAATAGTTGTTTTTTGTGATAAAACTCGATGCTCCATTGCCTGCACCAACCATATTAGCCCAAGATTTATGACCCCAATCTATACCAGCCTGAAAACTGTCGCTTAAAGAAACTTCTACAATTTTTGCTTCAATTAATACTTGTGCTGAAGCTTGTTTGTTCACTTCGTTGAGATATTTTTCTATGGATAGATGTTGTTTAGTGTTGGCATAAATGGTGAATAAACCAGAATTTTTATTTGCTGTAACCGAAGTGCTGGTTTGAGAGCCAGAAGACGAAGAAGATGACGAAGAAGAGACTGATTCGGAAGGGGCTGAAAAATTATTTCTTGGAGCTTCTACGGTTAAAATGTTTTCGAGATTGGTTTTGACTTCGTCCCAAAGAGGAGAATCGGGTAGAAAATCGGAATAATAGTTTTTTAAGAAAGATTTATCTGGTTCAAAAAATAACACTTTATTTTTATAAGAATATCGTAAATTTGCTTGAGTGCAAATGCGATCGATAATTTCTTTGAGAGGACGATTGTTGGCATTAATAATAACACCGCCAGAATTGTTGATGGTAGGATCTATATCGACATCGATGTTTGCTGCCCTACCAATGTCAACCAAGGCATCTACTATTGGGTTGGAAGAATTAATGTAGACAGACATTATGGTGTCGCCACCAATGATTGGCGGAGGAGGAGTTACGATGG
Organism: Rickettsiales bacterium; assembly: GCA_947503755.1. GTDB lineage: Bacteria > Pseudomonadota > Alphaproteobacteria > Rickettsiales > UBA1997 > CAILUF01. The sequence goes on from CANNFC010000041.1 coordinate 4,423, forward strand.
TTTTGTTAAGTTTGGGAATGGATGATTGTATTTGTTGTTGAGATTGTTGGCTTGGCTTGTCTTTTTTTTCTTTTATCATTGATTTTTCGATTTCAGAAATAGATAAGTTAGATTTAGTATCAAAAACATCTAATTTTTTTTTAGAGCAAGAAAAATTAACAAAGAGTGCAACAAGCAATAATGCCTTGTAAAGTAGCGATTTGTGAAGCTTGGATATATTTAGCACAAAAATATATGAAAATAAAAGTTAAATTGATTTGCAAAATTATAATTCATTAATTAAAATAATTACAAGTTTTTTTTCAAAAATTATTTAACATTACTTTTTATTGCATCGATTTCGTTTTTTTTATGCTTAGTTCTGAAAATAAAATATTTACCAATTTATCTGGCGAACAGTCTTTTAGCCTAGATTTTGCCCAAAAAAGAGGCGATTGGCACAACACCAAATCTTTTCTTAGTCAAGGTTGCGAATATATCATCGAGCAAATCAAAAGCTCTGGCTTAAGGGGCAGGGGCGGGGCAGGCTTTCCTACCGGCATGAAATGGTCTTTTGTGCCTAAAAAAGAAAATCAAAACACAGGCAAACCTCATTATTTAGTTATCAATGCCGACGAATCCGAGCCTGGCACTTGCAAAGATCGCGATATTTTAAGATACGAACCGCACAAGCTAATAGAAGGTGCCTTGCTGTCATCAAGAGCCATTAATGCCAGAATTTGCTACATTTACATTCGGGGCGAATATTTTCGCGAAGCCGAAGTTTTGCAACAAGCAATAGACGAAGCCTACAATGCAAAACTAATTGGCAAAAATGCCTGCAATTCTGGCTACGATCTCGATATTTATGTGCATCGCGGGGCAGGTGCCTATATTTGCGGCGAAGAAACTGCTTTGCTAGAAAGTTTAGAAGGCAATAAAGGCCAACCCAGATTAAAACCGCCTTTTCCTGCCTTAATTGGCTTGTATGGTTGTCCAACCGTTATTAACAATGTCGAATCTATTGCGGTTGTGCCAACTATTTTAAGAAGAGGAGCCTCTTGGTTTGCTTCTTTGGGTAGAGAAAAAAATACAGGCACGAAAATTTTTTGTATCTCAGGGCATGTTAATAAGCCTTGCAATGTTGAAGAAGAAATGGGTATTTCTTTGAAAGATCTAATCGAAAAACATGCTGGCGGAGTTATTGGCGGTTGGGACAATCTATTAGCCGTCATACCTGGTGGCTCTTCGGTTCCGCTTATTAAAAAAGAAGTTTGCGATACAGTTTTGATGGATTTTGATTCTTTAAAAGCAGTGGGCACGGGCTTGGGAACTGCTGGGGTTATTGTGATGAATAAATCAACCGATATTGTCAAGGCAATTGCCAGATTATCTCATTTTTATAAACACGAATCTTGCGGTCAATGCACTCCTTGTCGCGAAGGAACGGGTTGGATGATGCGAATTCTTGACCGTATGGTTGTGGGCAATGCAAAAACAGAAGAAATTGATCAGCTTTATAACATCAGCAAACAAATCGAAGGCCACACTATTTGTGCTTTGGGCGATGCCGCTGCTTGGCCTGTACAGGGTTTGATTAAAAATTTTCGTGAAGAAATGGTAAAAAGAATACAAAACTATCAGCAAAATAATTAATTATGACCAACAAAATTGTCGCTCTCATCACCGCTTGTGGCAGAGGCTCTCGTTTATTGCAAGAAAATGGCATTCCAAAGCAATATTTGCCTTTGCTTGGGGTGCATATGCTTCGTCATTCTATTTTGGCATTTCTTAACCATCCAAAAATTGATGATGTTATTTGCGTTATTCATCCAGACGATGTTTTGTTATACGAAAATGCCACGGTTGGTCTTGATTTGCTAAATCCGGTTTTTGGTGGCGAAACTAGGCAAGCCTCTATTTACAATGGCTTGCTTGCTTTAACAGAATACAAACCAAGTAAAGTTTTAATTCACGATGGTGTTCGGCCTTTTGTTTCAAAAAGAATTATTAATGGTATTTTAGAAAAACTCGAAACTCATCCTGCGGTTATTCCTGCTGTTGCCGTTGAAGATACTCTAAAAAAAATTGGCGAAGGCAAAATAGAATGGACTTTAGAACGCGAAAATTTATGGCGAGCCCAAACCCCCCAAGGTTTTGTGTATAGCGATATTTTAAATTCTCATACCGCTTTTAAAGATTTGCACTTTACTGACGATTCTTCTTTAAATGAATATGCTGGCATTCCTGTGGCTATTGTTCCTGGTTCGCAAAATAATTTTAAAATCACCACTCAAGAAGACTACGAAAGGGCAAAATATTTAGCCAACTTTATTTTTGGTGCTAGCAAGCAAACCAAAATTGGCTGTGGTTTTGATGTGCATGCCTTTGATTATAGTGTTGATAACCAAAATATCAAACTTGGTGGCATCGACATTCCTTTTGCAGGCAAAATAATTGCCCATTCCGATGGTGATGTGTTGATTCATGCCTTGATGGATGCTTTGCTTGGCTCTATTGGTGCTGGCGATATTGGTGATTATTTTCCTAATACCGAAAAATGGCAAAATTGTGATTCGCAAATTATGTTAAACAAAGTGTTAAGTATGCTTGCCGATAAGAAAGCCAATATTGTTAATGTTGACATTACTATCATTGCTCAACAACCTAAAATTGCCGATTATAAAATTTTAATGCAAAAAAATTTGGCAAATCTCCTTGGCATTGCCATTTCTGATGTTAATATTAAAGCAACCACCACCGAAAATTTAGGTTTTTTGGGGCGAAAAGAAGGCATTGCCTGCCAAGCTGTTGCTTGTGTTAATGTTTCTGTTAATTCAAACGAAGAATAATACCATTTCCACTAATTAAAGCCACAATTCGATTCAATTCAATTCCCCTTCCTGTGGAAGGGGAATTTAGATCGAAGTGTGGTTTTAATTAGTGGAAATGGTATAACGACATTTTCTATTTGTTTGATAGAAAATTTTTAATAGACTTTTTGTTTTTTTGGTTATAAAATATTATGATTAAAAAATAAACCAGTTTCTTTCTATGATAAAATTTTTCACCAAAATATTTTCTTTAATTGTTGTTTTTTTGTTATCTTTTTCTGCTTTTGCCAATGTCTCCGCTGTGCAAAAACACTCTGCTAGTGGTGTAGAAACAAAAATAATTTCCAGTGTTGCAGAGCTTAGTAATCAAACTAAAATTGTTTTGGGGCTAGATTTTAATCTGCCTTCTGGCTGGAAAATATATTCACAAAATTCTAGCGACATCGGCATTCCGCCAGAGCTTGATTTTGCTGGTTCCGATCATTATCAAAGCCATCAAATTATTTGGCCAAAAGCCAAAGAAGGTCAAGAAGATTTTGGTTCTGAAATAGTAAAATATAGCTATTACGATCAACATATTATTTTGCCGGTTATTGTTGATGTGTCTAGTGTTTTAGATGCCAATAAAATCAAGGTTTCTCTGCACTATTCAATATGCAACAACATTTGCATACCAGTGCAACAAAATTTTGATTTTTCTTTAAATAACAAGGTGCAAAACAACATTCTGCAAGAAATTCAACCGTTTAGTTCTGTTGATTTGCTTGCAAATTCGGCACCTAATTTGCTTGATTCAATTAATTTAAACAAGCCTGTTAAAAAGAAAATTTCTTTGGCAATAGTTATTGGGGCAATTATCGGTGGTTTTATTTTAAACATTATGCCATGTGTTTTGCCAGTGCTTTCTATTAAACTTATGTCTATTTTAAAGCATTCTGGAGCCAAGATTAATAAAATTCGTTTCAGTTTTTTTGCCACCATTTTGGGTATTATTTTTTGTTTTTCTACCTTAGCAATAATAACTTTTATCATTAAATCTACAGGCGATTCTCTTGGTTGGGGCTTTCAATTTCAAAATCCCTATTTCCTTATTTTGATGATTGGCATTTTAGTGCTGTTCACCGCCCAGCTTTGTGGTTTTTTTGAGATCGAAGTCAACAGTTTTTTAGCCTCTTTGCTTAACAAAAAAATTTCACAACAAGAAGTAAAAAAACACATCTTTTTACCTAATTTTTTATCAGGAATTTTAGCGGTTTTACTGGCAACCCCTTGTTCGGCACCGTTTTTAGGAACGGCAATTTCATTTGCCTTTACTCAAGATTTTTTCACTATTTTTTTTGTTTTTATTCTCATTGGTTTTGGCTTTGCTTTGCCTTATGCGATTTTAATTATTGCTCCGCAATTTATCAGAATTTTACCAAAACCTGGAGATTGGATGCAAAAAACCAAACAAATTATGGCAGGAATGCTTGGGGCAACAATCATTTGGCTTCTTTCGGTTTTGGCAGAAAATATAGGCATTATCGCTTCTTGTATTGTATTTATCGCTAATCTGTTGATGTTTTATTGTTTGAAAAGTAAAGCAAGCAATAAAATTAAAATAGCTGTACTTGCTTTTTTGTTTGTGGTTTCTGTTGTGGTGCCTATGAAATTTCATAATCATAAAAAAATACAAGAAGATGCCTATAATTCGCTATGGTCAACTTTTGACGAATCTATTTTAAACAACCTCATAAAAGAACAAAAAATAATCTTGGTCGACATCACCGCCAAATGGTGCATCACTTGTCATGCTAATAAAATTTTGGTATTACAAAGCAAAGAAATTGTTGATTTATTAAAATCTGGGCAAATAATTGGGTTAAAAGCCGACATAACTTCTCCTGATCAAGATATTATTAATTTTATGAAAAAACATAATAGAGTAGCCATTCCTTTTAATGCGGTTTATGGGCCAAATGCAAAGCAGGGCTTGTTAGCTAGCGAATTTCTTAATAAACAAGAATTGCTTTCTTTAATTAAACAGGCGAAAGGTCAAAAATAAAGCTTATTATAACAAAATGTATAGACTATATCATCACCCACTTTGTCCTTTTTCACGAAAAATACGTATGCATTTATCGGCTAAAGAAATTGGTTTTGAGCTTATTTTAGAAAATTTTCTCGAAAGAAGAACCGAGTTTATTGCCCTTAACCCTGCTGGCAATTTACCGATTTTAGTTGATAGCGAAAATCAAAATGTCGTGGTTGGTAGTAGTGTAATTAGCGAATATATCGAAGAAAAATACGATGAATATGATTTTTTAGGCATCAACATCAATAAAAGAGCAGAAGCCCGAAGGTTGCAAAATTGGTTTGAACAAAAATTTTATCAAGAAGTAACCGAATATATTATTTATCAAAGATATTTTAATCGTTATTTAAATGGCGAAAAAAAGACTCCCGATACCGAGATTTTACACATCGCTCACCGTAATTTGGCTATTCATCTTAATTATATAGAATATCTTTTAGAAAATAACAAATATTTAAATGGCGATCAAATCTCTATTGCCGACTTTTCTGCTTCGGCACAATTATCTATACTCGATTATTTTGGCGATATTACTTGGCATCATCATATCAACATTAAAGAATGGTATGTTTTACTAAAATCTCATCGATTTTTTAATGAAATTTTAAAAGACAGAATAACCAATATATTTCCGCCAACACATTATTCGCAACTTGATTTTTAATATTGTTTTTTTTATTGCAATTTTTAAATTGAAACATTAAGCTATTTCTTTTAATAATTTTGTAAATTATATTTGTATTCTCAAATGAAAAAAGTAAAAATTACCTTTATGGTTTTAGGCGATCCAAAACAATTCGAAGTTCCGGTTGGAACAACTGTTTTAGAAGCTGCTCATCAAAATAATATTGATCTTGAAGGTGCTTGCGAAGGTTCTTTGGCTTGTTCTACTTGTCATGTTGTGGTTGATGAAAAATTTTATAACATTTTGCCACAACCAGCTGAAGATGAAGAAGATATGCTAGATTTAGCTTTTGGTCTTACTCCTACTTCTAGACTGGGTTGTCAAATTGTTATGACTCAAGAATTAGACGGCTTGGTGGTTTATGTACCAAGCGAAACTCGCAATATTTCTAATTAAAAACACAAATCTATGAAAAAATCTTTGATTATCAAGTTAGCGGTCGCTATTGTTATTGTTTTGTTATCTTATTGTGTGTTTTGGCTTTTTAAAATTGGTCAATCAGAGAGAAAAATAACCAGTATTGTGCAAAAATCAAAAATTGTTTCTTTTGATAAAATATCCAGTTCGGGCTTTCCGGTGTCGCAAAAAATTACTATAGAAAATTTAAAAATTAACATACCGGTTAATGCTATAGAAAAAAGAAACTTTATTGTCAAAAAAATAGAAATCTCTTCTAGTATTTTTTCCAATAATTTCAAAGCACAAATAACCGATGCAATTGAAGTTAAGGCCTCTGACAATAACAATGCGTATGAATTGCAATTTAATTCTGCCCCAGAAATATCTTTTAACATTGTTGGCAATGCCGTTAATGACTTAACCTACTCCGATTCTGGTTTTAAAATTTTAGACACCAAAAACAACTCTGTTATTCATACAGCTAGCTCTATGAATATCTCCCTTCCTGCCCCTTTTGTTTTTGAGCAAGAAGATTCGCAAAATCCTGTGAGTATTTCTTTAAATATTAAACAACTTACAGGTTATTCTTTTTTAAACTTCTATAAAAATATTTTTGAAAATAAAATAATTGAAGGCATTAAAACTGGTGAAATCAAAATTAATCAAGTTGTTCAGGCGAACCCTCTTTCTTTAGATCCTGCTTTTCTTAGTAATTTAGCTACTACAAATCCTGCTCTTTTTCAACAAATACAGCAATTAACAATTGCACAAATTAATCCAAATAATGCTGTTGATATCAATAATCAAATACAGCAATTGGTAATTCAGGCAAATGCCAATGCCCAAAACATTGCCCAAGCTCCTGTGCAAAATCCAGCTGGTCAAGCTCCTCCAATCAATGCAAATGCTGTTAATGCAGATGTTGCCACACAAAATCAACAAAAACCTAATGCCCAAGCCGTTCAAGTGCCAGTAAAAGCAAATGCCGATCAGCCTAGAGGTGCAAATATCAATCAAAATATTGCCGATTCTCAAAAACCAACCCCACCAGCTCCCGCTCAAGTTGCAGAACAAGTTTCAAATGTCGCCAATCAGGCGGTTTCTCCAACCGATAATTCTGTCGTTGCAACTCAACCTGCCAACACAGTTGTTGGTGGCGGTGCAGATAATGTCAATCAACCAGTACCAAGCAATACTGTTGCTGTTGCAAATTTAGATTCTGCAAATAATAGCCAGCCGGCTAGCAACAATGCAATCGATATTGCTCTTGAAATAGAAATATCTTCTACTCCTGTAGAAAAATCAAAAACCAATGCAGAAGTGCCTGTAGATCCTTCTTTAATCGAAGAAAACAACGAGCAATATGCTGAAAATATCTTAATAAAATCAATGAATTTTTCTCATGAAAAATATAAAATATCGGTAAATGGCAAATTAGTTTCTTTACTTGATGATATCAATTTATCTGGTGGCATTACTGTTAAAATTGCAAATTACTTTGATTTTGTTAATTTGTTGAAAACAGAGTTGCAAAATTATACTCAACAAAATGTTATAAAAGAAAACTCCGATCCTCTTATTTTCGAAAAATATCAAACTTTCTTAAGAGATTTAAATAACAGTTTGCCTAATATTAGCAATGAAATTGCAAGTAAAAATCCCGCTACCAAAGATAACAATGCTCAACTTGACATAAGAAGAGAAAAAAATCTTGATTTTATTGTCAACGAAACCCCAATTTACGAAATATTAGGCAAAATATAATACCATTTTTACTATAAATGAAGCTTGCTTGGCAAGCAGTGCTCGATGCACAATTCCCCTTCTGCAGAAAAGGGGTGGCGACCGAAGGTCGACGGGGTCGTGTCGGCAACCAGCACTCGAAAAGATGTGCGACTCAAAATATCATCTGCGATCGGCTCCCAATAATACCTTGGTCTTTTTTTGCTGTCGCAAAAAAATCCACCCCTTCCAAGGGAAGGAGAATTCCGATCCAGTGCTTGATATAAATTACCCTTCTAAAAAAAAGAATTTGCCTGTTGATTTTCAAAAAAATAACACATAATATCATTTCCCATATTTATATAGCTTATAATACCAATT
>CANNFC010000042.1:0-11101 GCA_947503755.1 Rickettsiales bacterium
TTTTTAACTGGCTGTCTTATTTTGAGAATAAGATCTCTTCGAAAAAACATCAGCGATAGTCTCCCAATACTACCCCGGCACTTCGTGCCACCCCTTCTAAAAAAGGGGAATTTAAATCGCATTCGATTTAATTAGTTAAATTGTTATAAGAGAGGAATTTTTAATACAAAAAATTTTGTCAGCCATTTTGGTAAATTCTTGATTATGAGTAACCACAAGACAGGCGATTTGATAGGTTTTAGTAAGATCTTTTAACAAAGAAAAGATTTTTTCTGATAAAGAATTATCTAAATTACCAGTTGGCTCATCTGCCAAAACCAATTTTGGTCTGCCAACAATGGCTCGAGCAATAGCAACTCTTTGTTGTTGCCCGCCCGATAATTGTGCAGGTTTGTGACTGATTCTGTTGCTTAAATCAACTAATTCAAGCATTTCTTTGGCTTTTTGATAGGCAATTTCTTTGGGAATATCTTGAATTAATAAAGGCAACATCACATTTTCTAGGGCAGTAAATTCGGGCAATAAGTGATGATATTGATAAACAAAGCCTATTTTATGTTTTCGTAAATTGGTTAATTGCTGATCGTTTGCCACAGAGCAATTTATGTTATCTATAATTAATTCACCAGAGCTAATGTTGTCGAGCAAACCCGCAATTTGCAATAAAGTGGTTTTGCCAGAGCCAGAAGGGCCAATTAGCATAGTAAATTCTTGTTGATGAATGCTTAAATTAATGTTGTTAAGAGCCACAACTTGTTGATTTGCTTGATAAAAATATTTACAAACATCAATAAACTGCAAAATTTTGGTCATTTTTTTGATTTTTTAGCAGTTTTGTTGGTTGATTTTTTATCTTTTTTAATATTTTTTTCGGCTTTTTTAAACTGCTCCATAAAATCATCTTCATCGTCTTCTTGCGAGTATTTATCGAGAGATTTATAGTGTTCTTCATCGTCGTCTTCTTCTTCTTCTTCACCCTCTTCTTCGTCTTCTTCGTGTAGAGATTTAACCATATTATCAAAATCAAGGTCAAAATCTTTGCCTTTTGGCTCGATAGTAATTTTATCTTTGGCAATAGCAACGACTTTTTCTTTGGCAACATCAAGAGAAATGTTGAAAATAATTGCATATTCGTTTGCTAGCCGAAAAATGGCAGTTTCGTAAATAAGCCTTTCACTAAACGAGCGATCGCCATCTTGAATATCGCGGGTGAGATCGCGTATTACTTCGGCAAGTAGCATAATGTTGCCAGAATTGATTTTTTCTTCATATTCTTGGGCTCTTCTTGACCACATACCTTTTATTTTTTTTACACCGCCTCGTAAAATAGTTAAAACTTCTTCTATTTCTTTTTTAGAAACCAAATGACGAATTCCATATTTTTCGGCTTTTTCTACTGGAATTTTGATGGTGAGTTTTTCTTTTTCAAAATAGATGATATAGAGTTTATGCTCTTGATTTAAAATGGTGAGATTATCTATGCTAGTGATTTTGCCAACACCGTGAGAAGGATAGACGATATAGTTGCTGACATTAAAAGAATCTTTGCTTTTTGGCAAAACTGTTTTGTTGATTTTTATTTCTTCTGGCTGGGTATTTAACGGGGTTTTTTTGCTATGTTTAGTTGTTTTTTCGGTGATTTTTGGGTTACTTTTTGCAATTGATTTTTTAGATTTTTCTTCAGTTTTTTGCTTAATTTGATTTTTTTGAGTGATTTTAGTGATTTTTTTTGCTTTCATAATAATAAATATATCAATAACAACGAAAGTTTTTTTTGGCAAAAAAGTGATTTTACACTATTTGGTTGCGGGGGCTGGATTTGAACCAACGACCTTCAGGTTATGAGCCTGACAAGCTACCGAGCTGCTCTACCCCGCGATAAAAGTTTATGTTTAAACTAAAACATATTTTAAGAACAATAAATTAAGATGCAATAACAATTTTCGCTTAAAATGTTATTTTTTGCAAAAAGCAAGTTTTTAGAGAGTTTTTGCTAATTCAGAGGCAATAGTAAAAGCCATTTCAATGCTTTGCGATGAATTTAGTCTGGGGTCGCAATGAGTGTGATAGCGATCAGATAAATTTAGCTCAGAAATATTTTGATTGCCACCCAAACATTCGGTAACATCTTGGCCGGTAAGCTCAAAATGAACTCCTCCTGCAACTGTGCCGAGTTCTTGATGGATTTGAAAAAAAGATTTTACTTCTTGCAAAATGTGGTTGAAGTCGCGAGTTTTGTAGCCGTTAGAAGATTTTATGGTGTTGCCGTGCATCGGATCGCAAGACCAAATAACTTTATTGCCGTTGTTTTTGACTGCTTTAATTAGTGGAGGCAATTTTTGCTTAACCAAATCTTTGCCCATTCTTGAAATTAGGGTGATTCGGCCAGAAATGTTGTTGGGGTTAAGAATTTCTAGCAATTCTAACAATTCTTGTTCGGTAATGGTTGGGCCAACTTTAAAGGCAATAGGGTTGGCAATGCCTGAAAAAAACTCAACATGAGCACCTTTTGGGCAACGAGTGCGATCGCCAATCCAGAGCATATGAGCACTAAGATTATAAAATTTATTATATTCGCTAACAAAACGAGTGAAACACTGCTCATAGTTTAAAAGCAAGGCTTCGTGCGAGGTGAAAAAACTGGCGGTGGTAAATTGTGGAATTTCTGTGTATTTAATGCCACAAGAATTCATAAAATTTAAAATATCATTAATTTTATCGGTGATGTGATTTATGTTTTGTTGGCTGTTTAGACCTTGGCTAAGTTCTTGATTCCATTGATTGATTTTTTCTAGATTTCCATAACCGCCAAGAGCCAAAGATCGTAAAAAATTTAAAGAAGCTGAAGAATAAAAATAGGCTTGAATTAATCTGGAAGGGTTGGCATCTCGCGCGGAAGAGTTAAAATCGATGCCGTTAATGATGTCGCCACGATAGGCAGGAAAGGTTTGATTATTGATGGTTTCGTTATCAGAAGATCTCGGTTTGGCATATTGACCTGCGATTCTGCCAACTTTTACCACAGGCTTTTTTAGACCATACATTAAAGCAACGGTCATTTGCATAATGGTGCGAAAGTAGTTTTTGAGATTATTGGCAGAGAATTCTAGAAAACTTTCGGCACAATCGCCCCCTTGCAATAAAAATGCCTCTCCTTTTTCTACCAAACTAAGTTGTTGCTGGAGTTGATGTATTTCGTCGCACGAAACTAAAGGCGGAAAGCTGGCAAGATCTTCTTCTGTTTGCTTTAATTGTGCCAAGTTTTGATAAGAAGGCTGTTGTTTGATAGGAAAGTTTCTCCACGAAGCGGGATGCCAATTGTTTTTATTAGCTTGAGAATCGTTGCTAGTCATTTGGTGATTTTTTATTAATTAAATAAATAAATTTTTGCATTTTAACTGTTTAATTGCAACTAAATTTAATTTTGCAAAAAAAATCGTTTCTTATCTTAAAAAATAAGACAATGCTAGCCAACAACAAGGTAAAAAAATTGGCAATAACCAGCACTTTATCGGCAATTAAAAAACCATAAACCAACCACAAAATAACCCCTGTAACATAAATAAGATACATTGGCAAAGAAATTGCCGAAGTGTTGTTGGTTTTGACAATTAAAATAACTTGTGGCAAAAAACTTATAGAAGTTAAAAAAGCTGCAAAATAGCCGATGATTAATTGTACTAACATATGATTACCTTGATTACCTACAATGGTGCTATCAAGTGGGATTGAACCACCGACCTCTTCATTACCAATGAAGTGCTCTACCGCTGAGCTATGATAGCAATGGTAGCGGAGGAGGGAATTGAACCCCCGACAAACGGATTATGATCCCGCTGCTCTACCAACTGAGCTACTCCGCCAAAATGCTAAAAATTATTGGGTGATATTTTAAGGCACTTTTGAACTTAAAAGTGCCTTTATAAAAGGGCACCAAAAAAATAATTTTACCAAAAATTATAATATTGTCTTTTTTATAATGCAAGATGAGTTTTTTATGAATATCATATTAATTATAATATTTTTTTTGTAGTTTTTTGGTGATATAAACAGCTAAAATATTAAAACAAAAAGTAATGACAAATAAACTAAAGGCAATAGCGAAAGCCGAAAGTGTTTTGGGGCTGTTAAATTCTTGATCGCCAGTAAGCAAAGTGACAATTTGCACTGTGGCGGTGGTAACCGAATTGAGTGGGTTGAAAGTGAAATTGGCAATTAACCCAGCCGACATAACCACAATCATGGTTTCGCCAATTGCCCTAGAAATAGCCAAAACAATAGCAGAAACAATGCTTGGCATGGCATAGGGCAGGGCAACATTAAGGATCATTTCAGATTTTGTGCTACCCAAGGCCAAAGAGCCGTCTTTTAGATTTTTAGGCACCGCAAATAAGGCATCTTCGGTAAAAGATAACACAAAAGGAGTTATCATAATGCCCATCACCAAACCGCAAGAAAGAGCATTTTCGGAAGCTATTTCGATGCCAACAAAAGCTAGACATTGTTTAATAAACGGCACAACAAAAATAATGGCGAAATAACCATAAACAATGGTTGGAACACCTGCTAAAATTTCAAGAATTGGTTTTAACCAATTTCGTAAAGAAGAATTGCTATAAAAAGTGAGATATATTGAGCCAAAAATACCCATAGGTATGGCAATAGACATTGCAATTAGGGCGATTAAAATGCTACCGATTAACACTGGCAAAATACCAAAAGAGTTTTTTAGGGTTTCAGGCTCGGCAACATTGGCGATTTGTGGGTTCCATTGAGTGGTGAAGAAAAAATCAAGTGGTGAAATTATTTGAAAAAAACGATAAGTTTCGGTAAAAATAACCACAGCGATGCTGATGGTGATAAAAATGCCAAGCAAGGCAGTAAAAGCAAGTATTTTGATAAAGAAATTTTCTAGTGTTTTTTTGATGTTAAAGTTAGTTTTTGCTAACCAAAGAAATAAAAAATAATTGGCAACAAGCAAAAACAAAGCAAGAAAAGGTAAAAAAAACCAACTAAAACTACAAGCGATTGCCACCAAAATATAGGCAAGACAATAGTGATTAGGCAAAGAGATGGAGCGATTATGTTTAGTGTTTTTTAATCTTGCCAAAGTTATTTTTTTATATAATAATTTGGTGGAGATAACAAAAATAACTAAAATCAAAAACCACAACATGCTAAAAAAAGATAAATTAACCAGCAAAAAACCCAGTAAAAAACCCAGTAAAAAACCCAGTAAAAAACCCAGTAAAAAACCAATACCTAGGCTTTTCGTTTTTAATTTTAATTACCAAGAACAACAAAAGCAACAAAAAGTTTTGCTCGATTTTGGCGATTTTAACTATTTAATTAATGTGCTAAGGTTAAATATTGGAAATCAGGTAATAATTTTTAATCAAAATCAAGGTAGTTTTTTGGCAGAAATTGTCGCTGTCTACAAAAAACAACTCGAGCTACACATTAGCAAGCAAGTTGCTAAAACTCAACAACAAAGCAACATTGTGCTGGCTTTTGCTTTAATCAAAAATGTTAGACTCGATTATTTGGCAAGCAAAGCAACCGAAATGGGAGTTGGCTATTTTCAGCCTTTAACAACACAACGAACTGTTATTGCCGATTTTAATAGTGAAAAATTTTTAGCCAATGTTAAAGAAGCAACCGAGCAGTGTGGCAGAAATTTGTTGCCAACTATTGAGCCTTTGCAAAAGCTTTCGGCATTTTTAACCAACAAAAAACCTGATGATATTTTATTATTTTGCGACGAAACTGGCTTTGGCAAGCAAGCAACTAATATTTTACCAGATTTGCAAAAAAAGCATCAAGCTTCTAAAATATTGGTGCTGATTGGCCCAGAAGGTGGGTTTAGTTCACAAGAACGATCGCTGATTTTACAGCAAGAAAATTGCTTTGCTCTTAATTTGGGGCCAAGAATTTTAAGGGCAGATACTGCTATTGTTGTTGCTTTGGCTTTGGTGCAAGAATTTTTAGGTGATTTTCATTTGCCTGCCAATTTTTATGCCGAATAATATCATTTCCACTAATTAAAACCACACTTCGATCTAAATTCCCTGCGCTCAACGAAGGGGTGACCGCGATAGTGGAAGGTGTAGTGTTGTCAAGCAGAACTGGGGGGCAAATTCCCCTTTTTTAGCAAGGGGTGGCACGAAGTGCCGGGGTAGTGTTTGCAAGCCACGGCAGGATCTTACTCGAAATATCATCGGCGATCGTCTCCCAACACTACCCCGTCGACCTTCGGTCGCCACCACTTCTACAAGAAGGGGAATTTAGATCGAAGTGTGATTTTAATTAGTGGAAATGGTATAATGCCAACATAACAAATAGGCAGATTAACTTCTTTTTTTTAATAAAATTATTCATCTACTCTTCCCAAATTTTGGCAATAACCTCTTTGATTTTTTGTTCGTAGATTTCGATTAGTTTTTTAGCGGATTCAACCAATGCCCGCTCGGCTTCAATTTGAGAGACTATTTGTTTTTGGGTTTCGAGAGGTGGGAGTGGGATTTTGAGTTTAGAATATTCGGAAATCCAAAAACGCTTATGTTCACTAAATTTAAAATCAATATATTGCATTGCATAAAAAACATAGCGAATATTTGCAGTTTGTTTTTTTGCATGGAGAATTTTCATCGCCGAAGACTTTACTTTAAAAGGAAAATTTACAAATTTTGTTGCCGTAGTAAAATCATCAAAAATAATTACTGGTAGATCATTATTAAAAATTCCATCATCCTCATCTGTATAGCCCAAAATAAAAGTTTTACCGGCTGTTAAAACTGGTGTTTTATAGTCATTTTTATACTCAACCGATTTAACTAAATATTTCGTTGGCTGTTCATAATCTAAAACCTCCCCCAGTTCCACCATCTCCCAACTTGGGTCGATGTCGATTTTGGGTTTCCAATTGGCGACGATTTGTTTTGCACCCGAAATGATTGCGGAATAACCTTCAACCTCACTCACAATTTGCTCTTGAATTTCAAGAGGTGGGAGGGGGATTTTTAGTTTTTGTATTATATTTTGGGAAATATTTGGCTGAGCCCCTCCCCCAGCTTGAAGAGTCATGACTTCTCTTTGACTTTTTAAAACCCAAAATAAAAACTCAGGTATCAATTTTTCATTTGGCAATATTCCGCAGATTGCTTGATTGGTTGAGCTATTAAATTTTAGTATTCCAACTTGGCCAGCGGTGGCTCCATACATTGCAACGAGAACAGTATTAATTGGAAAAATTTTTGCAGAAGAATTTTTTAGGCCAAGCTCGGTAATATGCATTTCGGACTTTGTTATAGACCCTTGAGATACTTCCCCACTTCTTAACCAAGGTATGCATCCATTTTCATAATATTCATCTTTTGATTTCAACGGAGTGCCTCCAGAGCTAGTTTCACACACCTCCCCCAGCTCAACCATTTCCCATTTCGCTTTGCTATAATCGGTGGCGATGCGATAGCGTTCACCGCTCAAATTATAATCGCCATTTTCAGCGATTTTGGATTTAGGAACTAATAAGAAGTTTTTTGACCCCTCCCCGAAATTGCTTTGCAATTTCGACCCTCCCTCAAGGGGAGGGTGATTACACCGAATATTCGAAACGCTCTCAAGGGGAGGGTGATTAGACCGAACATTCGTCACGCCCTCAAGGGGAGAGTTGTTTAGATCTGTTGCGGTGATAGTTAAAGGACTCTCAAGAAGAAAATGATTTTTGAATTTTTGCAAAATTTCTAGCGCTTGCGGTAAATCATTTTTAACATTTACTCGTCTTTGTGCCCCTAAATCAAAGCCGTCATTTTCAATTTTAATAAATAAAATTTCATTCGATTTTTTAGCAAATTCTTTATCGATTAAAAGAATCGAAGTTTTAACTCCAGAATAAGGCTGGAAGACTCCACTTGGCAAACTAATCACGGCGTAAAGCCCATCATTAATTAAATTTTTTCTAAGTGTTTTGTAAGCAATGCCCGATTGAAAAATAACACCTTCGGGAACAATGATACCAGATCTTCCATTTGGTTTTAAATGATTAATTATATAATCAACAAACAAAACTTCACTGCGATTAGATTGGATAGAAAATTTGCTATGAGGTTTTATTCCGCCTTTTGGACTCATAAATGGCGGGTTGGCAAGAATTACATCAAATTTATCATGCCAAAATTCATCTTGTGAAAGACTATCATATTGAATGATTTTTGGATTTTTAAATTGATGAAGATACATGTTTACTTGAGCGATGCGTGCCATGGTTGGATCAATATCATAGCCTTCAAAATTTTGCATCATTTTTCTTTTTTGATCGGGAGTGAGTGGCTTTTCTTTGCCTTCGGGATCATCTTTGCCATCATGTTGTTCTAAAATATGCTTGTAAGCACTCACCAAGAAGCCTCCAGTGCCACAAGCGGGATCTAAAATTTTATCATCTTTACTTGGGTTTAAGACATCAACAATAAACTCGATAATGTGGCGAGGAGTTCGAAATTGTCCGGCATCGCCTTGCGAAGACATAATTGAAAGCAGATATTCGTAGGCGTTGCCGAGTTCTTCAGAATGCGAATAATCAAAATAATTAATTTCAGTTAAAAAAAGCCCAAGCGTTTCTGGCGAGCGATAAGGTAAAAAAGCCGATTTAAAAATGGTGCGAAATAATTCGGGAAGTTGCGGGCTTAAAGAAAATTTTTGTAAGGCTTCGGAATAAAGATTCATTTTTTCTTGATTGCCGATTTTTTGATCCATTAATTTAGTCCAAGAATATTTTTCTAAATCATCGATGAAGAAGCTCGGATTGCCACCAATCTTGATTGAAGCCTGATCCATATCATCCATAAATTTATAAATCAAAGCGTTGGTAATTTGATCAATTTGCGAACTTGGATTAGGAACAACACCTACCAAAATTTGTCGAGCATTATCAATGTGTTTTTTAGTTTCTTGGCTTAACATTTTAAATATTAATATTTGTTAAATGAACAGCATAATCCTGCACATATTGCGGAACAATGTTTTTATAATTATTAAGACTTTGATAATCTTCAAAGTCAAATGAATGACAGAAATTAAAGCGTTGAGGTTCATTCTTTTTTATAATTTCTCGAACTTCTTCATCAACGATATAGGCTTTAAAAAAGTTTTTGGTGGCTTGATAATTTTCTTGATTAATGCCATGAATATCTACGAACTTTTCCCACTCTAACTCAAGCAATTCATCTTTAGATTCAAATTTATCCTTATCACCAAAAGCATATTGCAATAATTCTTTAACAGAAATTCTTCTATCGACTTCAAAAATTTTTCTTATTTTTTCAAGATTGAAAAAGTTTTTTGGCTTATCAAAAATATATTTTTTTACAAAATTTTCGGCTTCTTGTTCATCGCCATTTTGCCATAAATTTTTCAAAATTTCGTTATCAATAATATCTTCTTGAATCACTTTTTTAAAGCCTTCGCGGTCAATTCGCATTATAACACCTTTAGCACTTTCTTGAATTGTTTTTAATTTATCACTAGCACCTAAATCAATTGGTTGCGTTGATTTTTCTTGATGATTTGATTCTTGATCTAATGATTTTTTTGATGAAATTTTTGGCAGAGGTTTTACTTCGTCATAATTAAAATCTTTTTCAAAATATTCACATGAAGCAAAGAAATCAAAAAGCTTAAATTTAGTTTTTTGCTCAATGATTGGATCATTCTTGTAATCATTATATTCAAAGCGGTGCTTTCTTGTGCCTCGACCTTTTATTTGCACAAAATCACTCGGTGAAAATACTGGTCGCATCAAAGCAAGATTAAGAATATCGGGGCAATCATAACCCGTTGTCATCATGCCAACGGTGACGGTAATGCGAGTTTTACTGCTTTCGTAACCTTCGGGATTTATAACTCTGCCATTGAGTTGATTATTAGCGAAATTAATCGACATTTGTTGAGCATCTTGTACTTGCGAACTTATTTGAATGGCAAAACTTGAATCGCCATAAACACTTGGCCATTTTTCAAGAGCAATTTTATTTAAGATGTTAGTGATTCTTGCTGAGTGGGCTTGAGAAACGCAAAAGACAATTGTTTTGCCGAAAAGATTAACCCCAACTTGTTTGGCAACTGGATCATAAAGCCCGTTATCAATTAAGGCTTGGCACATGGTAATATTGGTTTCTTCGTTAAAAAATTTTTTCTCAAAATGTCGCTTATTATAAACTTCTTCAATTGTTTCGCCATCTTCATTTTCTTTTAAAACTGCATAACCTTCTTCAGATAAAAGTTGAGTAGTTATTTCAGTTCTGGCATCGACAGTAGTTGGTTTAATTAAATAACCTTCATTTGCACCCAGTTCGAGACCATAAGAAAATGTAGGGCTTCCGGGTTCACAATCAAATGTTTTATAAGTATCAATCAAAAGCCTTCTTTCATATTCTCTTTGAGATTGTGAATCCGCTGAATCCAAGCCACGCAAATAATTTTTTGGAGTAGCGGTGAGTCCAAGTTTATAGCCAACAAAATATTCAAAAATAGCGCGGGAATTGCCACCAATTGAGCGATGAGCTTCGTCTGAAATTACCAACTCAAAATCAGTTGGAGAAAATTCTTTTTTGTAACGATCGCCCGCGAGAAAGGTTTGAACAGTTGAAATCACAATCTTGGCACTAGCCCAAGAATCACGATTTTTTTTATAAACCATTACTGCGTAATCAGCTTTTAAATATCTCTCAAAGTCTTTTCTGGCTTGTTCTTCAAGCTCTAATCGATCAACCAAAAACAAAACTCGGCGAGCATTTCCCGATTTTAAAAAAAGCTTTATTACGGCGGCCGAAGTAAGGGTTTTTCCCGTTCCAGTTGCCATTTCAAAAAGAAATCTTTGTTTGCCATTTTGAGCAACATTTTGTAAAGCTTTTATTGCTTGAACTTGGTATGGACGAAGTTGTTTAAGATTATTTTTTTGAAGAAAATTATTTTTGGTTGATTGATTTAAAAAACTCGGATCGCTTGAATAGCTAGGCATTTGAGTGGCGATAATGTAGTTTTCATCAATTATTGTTTGAGCTAGTTCTAGCGGGTTTGGAATATATTTTTCATATTGCGTAAGTGA
>CANNFC010000043.1:0-11022 GCA_947503755.1 Rickettsiales bacterium
TTCTACCTCCATTTGATTAATTGTTTTTAAAATAATTAAAACAATTAATTTATAAAGATCAGCCATCAACTTCACCAAGAGCTAGCAATGGAAGACTAGGCTCTTCTAATGATAGTCAAGATGCATTGGATGTTAGATAATAAAAAACATTTGACAAAATAAAAAAAATAAATATAGTTTTACTTGTTTTATAAAAAACAAAACATTATTAACATAAAAATTATTATAAAGATATGGATTTAAATCGAATGATCACTAGATTGGGAGTGTTTTCAACATTATTAAAAAATGCATCAGAAGAAAAGCAACGTAATTTTTTTCGTGCTTTTTTTGCGGCTCACTCTTCTTTACAAAATCCGCAAGCTCAAGCTCAAGCTGTAACGGCACTAAATACACAAGTGTTGATATTAGGAGTTAATAATTATGAAGTTATTAATACAACTGAAGCATTGTTGAATTTGGCTAATTTACTAAATCCAAATACTGCAAATCTTAT
The DNA here is from genome assembly GCA_947503755.1 of Rickettsiales bacterium. Lineage (GTDB taxonomy): Bacteria > Pseudomonadota > Alphaproteobacteria > Rickettsiales > UBA1997 > CAILUF01. The sequence goes on from CANNFC010000043.1 coordinate 497, forward strand.
TGCACTTGGAGATGTGGATACACTTAATTGTGCTGCAAGTTCTAAACTAATGGGTAGAGAAGATCTATCTAAATTATTAAATGATTTTTTTCCAACTCCTCAACAACAAGGTTTACAATCTTTTACTACAATTATAGATCATCTTATAGCAAGTCAAGTTGTTATGCAAGATCATTTAATGACTGCAGGAGAAGTGGTTAATTCTGCACTAGCACCAACACCAGCACAAGCTCAATATTCTTGTGCAGCGGCGGCAGCAGAACCAACAGCAGCTCAATATTCTTGTGCAGCGGCGGCAGCAGAACCAACAGCAGCTCAATATTCTTGTGCAGCGGCGGCAGCAGAACCAACTACTCCTCGAACAAATAATAATGAAGCTAGATCATCAACTACTCCCCCTCCTGCTCCATCACGACCTCCTTCTGTCGAGTTACCGCCTCTCCCACAAGCTATGCTGCAGGCCTTAGTAGAATTAACACAACGACCATTTTTGGCTCGGCAGTTAGATGGTGAAAAAAAAGATAAGGGTAGATAGTAAAGAAAGGTAAATACTTCTTTCGTTAAACAAGGGGTTTTGGCCCCTTGTTTAGATTTCACTTTAATTTTTTTTATTATGCCATATCTTCGTGATAATATGCATCGTCAAAACGCAAGAAATAATGTTGAGGTAATTATTCAGACACCAACTCGGCTAATGTTTTCGGATAAATTTAGCAACGATATAAAAAAATTATATAATGGGACTGTTGCATCACTAATTTATTTTACTTTATTTGCCATTTTTGGTATAAATTTCAACTATTTTTAGCCTAATATGCTTAATATGAGGCTAAAAATAGCCAAAATTTCTTCTCAAAACTAGCAAAAAATTAAAACAAATTAGTGATGCAACAGTCCCATAATGAACTTGATAAATTTATAAAAATAACAGAAAATGAAGAGAAAGCATCAGAAAATCTTTATAAATTAGTTCATGAAATTGCGGTAACACAAAATAATAATTATGTTGAAATGTTGCGAGCATTAGTTGAAAATCCAACTGCTTCTTGTATAGAAATTAATATTGAAGACAAAAATAATTTATCATCACTAGTTGCTTCGTTAATATTAAGTATGTGGCACCTTGAAAAAAGAGACGATCTTCCTGAAGAATATAAAAAAATTTTTGAAAAAATTGTTGAATTGCAACCTCCTGCACAACACGAGATGGGATTGTCAAGCTCCGTGCAACCACAGCCTGAACCTATTAGTTTTCAAACGGAATGCCGCCTTGGAGAGAATTATGGTCAACATATTTGGCTAAAAATAGCAGAAATTTATACCAAAAATGGCAAATAAAGTAAAATATAATTTGGGATGCAACAGTGCCATTATGGGTCATAGACAACAACCTGCGGTAGATTGACAAACTCCTTCTCCTTCTTCTCCAGCATCAAGTCCACTAGGTAAGTTTACTATAATAGTGCCGGGTTATTAACCACAAATAACAAGATTAATAACAAATCGCTATTTCAAACTTTTGACAAGCAATAAAGCCACTAGCATTTTTAGCACACAAGGCAAAAAAGCATAAAGCATAGGCAGGGCTTGTTGTTGTAAATTATATTGATAAATTAGATCGAGCAAAAATAATGAGCTAGAGGCAAAAACCACTCCTAACTTGGTGGTAAAACTGTAGCAAGCCATATAAGAAGAGGTTTGCTGGTTGTTGCTACCAATTAGGTTGGCGATAATTGTGGGTGGCAAAATAAGATCTGCTCCCAAAAAAGCCCCAGAACTAAACGAAATTAGTAAAAACCACCAATAATAATTCGCTGGCAAAAAAACCGCAAAAATAAAAGTAATCACTGCTCCCAAGGTAGAAATAAACCACAATTTTGGCACCCAATTAGAATGTATAGTGGTTTTTTCGGCCATTTTTCGCCAAAATATCATAAAAAACAAAGCAGAAAAAAAATATAAAGCTAGGCTGTAGGGCAGTATTTTTGGTTGCTTCAAAAAATCTTTTAAATAAAAAACCAATAAATTAGCAGGCAAGGCAACGGCACAGCTATTGATTAGCAAAATCAGCATTAGCTTGATAAATTTTTTGTTTTGAGAAATATTTTTTATGATGGTGAAAATGCTAAGATTTTTTATTTGGTAAACAGAGTTTTGATTAACATTTAATTTGGCAAAAAAAGCAAGGGCAAAAATAATTAACAAAATAAAAACCAGGCTTAAATAAAAATATTGCCGATCGTTGGTGTTGTTTAAAAGTAAGGGCAGGGTAGAGGACAACACAACACCAATTAAGCCTGCTGATTCTTTGTAGTTGTTGATGGTTAATCGTTGTTGTTGATTTTGAGTGAGAATTACTGCTAAACTTTCAAAATTGATGCTGATAATGTTGAAAAAAAAGTAGACACTAAACAAAGAAATGGCTAGCCACCACGATTTGTGAAAATTATTTTGCCAAAAACTAGGATTAAATAACAAAAAAAAGCTAATTGCTAGACCAAAACTAGCAAAAATAATGATGGTTTTGGCGGTTGTTTTTTGGCGATTTAGCCAATAATCACAACAACCGCCAATGAGTGGATCTAGCAATAAATCGAGGCTTTTAGCTAGCAAAATTATTAAGGCCAAGTTGCTTAAACTCAACTGAAATTGTCGAAAATAAAAATCGGCAATATTGATGTTGAGTGGCAAAGCGATAAAGGCTAGCGGAATGCCTAAAATTGCATAGTAAAAAAAATTAAGTTTATTGATTTGCTGTTTTAGGCTGTGATTCTGCATTATTTTTTGGGATTTTTGCTATTATTTTGGTGATGATAGCGGGTTTTTTAAATTTTACCACAATTTCTTGATTATTTTTGATTATTTCTGGATTAAGATAATTTTCTGGCAAAGAAGTGCTATAATATAGGCTAGAATTAACACTGCTATTTTCATTTTGTTGATTGTTGTTGGCGGTAAACAAAAGCTCGGCATTGTTGGTTTTAACTATAATATCTTGCGGATTAAGACCAGAAAAACTTAAAGTATAATAATGAAAATTATCATCTTGTTTTTGGGTGAGATTGGCAGAAAAATTATGTGCTTGAGCAGGTTTTTTTGCTAGGTTTTGATAGTTGTTTAGTTGTTCATAAATTTCGTCTTGCACTTGATAATAATTGTCGTGAAACCAAAATGGGCTAAATATAGAGGGTTGTCTGTGTATCACGACAATTGGTGGATGTTTTTTTTGATAAAAATTGCAAGAAGCAAGACCAATAACAATGCCTATGCCGAGCAAAATAGTGGTTTTGATTTTTGGATTATTAGCGAATTGGTTTTTTAGTTTTTCTTGCCAAGAACCATTTTTGGCTTGACTAGAATTAATATTTGATAAATTAGACATAAAAAAATATGTTGGATTTTTAATATTGTGCTTAGTAAAATATAGCATTTCTTGGTTTTTGATGAAAAAAGAAGAAATGGTATTATTAATTTAATTTTTAATTAAGGTTGTGTCAAGTCTAACTAGAAAAATAATCTTATTTTTTTTAATTATTTTTGCAGTTTTTGCTTGTGGTAAAAAAAATGCAAAATGGGCTTATTTAGGCAAGAATGGTCCGCAATTTTGGGGCGATAACAATGATTATAAATTTTGCAAAATTGGTTATAATCAATCTCCTATCAACATTAATTTACCTTTTAATAACCAAGATTTAAATTTTTTATATCAAGAAATTGAAATAGATAAAAAAATAATGCCAAATCAGCTTTATCTTAGTGTTTATGGCAACAATTTTGTGGTTAATAAGATTAATAAAAAGAAATATCATTTGCGATTTATCAAGTTTCATCACCCAAGTGAACATCAAATAAATAGCCAATCTTTTGATTTAGAAATGCAGTTATCGCACAAAAGCGAAGACGAACAATGGTTGATTGTTAGTTTTTTTATTGCTAAACACCAACAAGAAAATCTCGATTTTCGTTCGTTAATTGGTTTTTTAGAAAGCAAAAATAACACCACAAGCCTTGATATTAAAAAAATTATTTCACATAATAATATTAGTTTTTTTTATGAAGGTTCTTTTACTGCTCCGCCATGCCTAGAGGCAGTAAAATGGTTTGTGTTTAAAAACCCTATTTTACTTAATCAAAATCAAATAAACTCAATTATCAAAAACACCATTTTTGTTTCAAATAATGCTCGACCTTTACAAAAATTTGAGCCACAAAATTTTTAATTATGAAAATAAATACTCTCACAAACGATGTTGCCAACAATCTTAATCAGCAACAACAGCAGGCAATTAGCACCACCGAAGGGCCTTTGCTGGTTTTGGCGGGTGCGGGCACTGGCAAAACCAAAGTTCTTACTTCAAGAATTGTTAATATTTTAAATTGTGGCTTGGCAAACCCTTACGAAATTTTGGCAGTTACTTTTACCAACAAAGCTGCCAACGAAATGAAACATCGCATTTCCGCCGACATTAGCGATTTAGCAAATGGTTTATGGATTGGCACTTTTCATGCTATTTGTGCCAAAATTTTAAGAAGACATGCCGAAGTGGTGGGGCTTGGTTCTGATTTTACCATCATCGACGACGAAGATCAGCTTCGTTTGATTAAACAAATTTTGCTTGACCTAAACATTGATGGCAAGCAATTTCCGCCAAAATCTTATTTGCAAAAAATCTCTAAAATCAAAGATTTAGTGCAAGCAAATATCGGCAACAACGATATTAATTTACCAAAATTGCAAGATGTTTATCGGCTTTATCAAAGCAGGTTGCTTTCAATGAATGCCACCGATTTTGGCAATTTGATTAGTTATAATCTCGATATTTTTGCAAAAGCACCCGATATTTTGCAAAAATATCAACAGCAATTTCGCTATATTTTAATCGACGAATATCAAGATACCAACAATGCTCAATATCAATGGTTGTTGTTGCTTTCTAAGATTTATAACAATATTTGTTGCGTTGGCGACGACGATCAATCTATTTATAGTTGGCGAGGGGCGAATATTGCCAATATTTTAAGGTTTGAAAAAGATTTTGCTAATGCCAAAGTGATTCGACTAGAACAAAACTATCGCTCTACTTCGGCAATTTTGCAGGTGGCAGATGCAGTGATTTCAAAAAACACTCAACGGCACGGCAAAACCTTGTGGACCACTCAAAACAAAGGCAATTTAGTGAAGTTGGTAACTTTTTATGACGACAGGCAAGAAGCTCAAAACATTGCTAATTCTGCCAAAAATATCATTTTAAACAAACAGGCTATTGCCAATCAAATAGCGATTTTGGTAAGGGCGGGCTATCAAACCCGACCTTTTGAAGAGGCTTTTATGCAACAAGGTGTGCCTTATCGCATTATCGGCGGGTTAAAATTTTATGATCGACAAGAAATTAGAGATTGCATTGCTTATTTAAGATTATCTGCCAATCTCAACGACGATCTTGCTTTGTTAAGAGTTGTTAACACTCCTAAGCGAGGCATTGGCGATGCCACTTTGCACTTGATTGCCGAAATTGCCAAACAGCAAAATATTTCAATGTTTAATGCTGTTAATTTTTGTTTTGAAAATAATCTCATTAAAAACAAGAGCGGTCTGCAATTATTTATGCAAACAATCAGCAAATATCATCAACAAATTAATGTGATTAATTTAGCAGAATTGGCAAAATCTTTATTTAACGAAACGGGCTATTGTCAACATTGGAAACTCGAAAACACCCTAGAATCGCAAGGTAAACTCGAAAATATCGAAGAATTTATCAAGAGTTTAGCCGATTTTGGCAGTGTCAACGAATTTTTAGAATATGCTTCTTTGGTCGAAGCAAAAGATGAAAAAAACCTACAAGATGCCGTCAATATTATGACCGTGCATGGTTCAAAGGGCTTAGAATTTGAGATGGTTTTTTTACCTGGCTTAGAAGAAGGAATTTTTCCGAGTAGCAAATCTCTCGATAATTTAAGCGGAGTAGAAGAAGAAAGAAGGTTGCTTTATGTGGCAATTACAAGAGCAAAAAAATATTTACAATTATCTTTAGCAAAAAATCGTTTTATTTTTGGCGGTTCGCAACAAACTGCACCTTCTCGCTTTTTGCAAGATATTCCAAAAAATCAACTAGATTATCAAGAAATATCTTTTGGGCAAGTAAAAAATCATCATTTTGTCAATAATGATTACAGTGCTTTTAATTATAAAGCTAGCAATATCAACGTCAAATATAGTAGCCAAGCATCAAGCAATAGCAACAAGATAGCTGTTAAAAAAGATGATAATTTAAATAATTCTTTTAGGGTTGGCAAAAAAGTTGAGCATAGCAAATTTGGTTTTGGCACAATCATCAAGGTAGATGCCAACAAACTTGACATTAATTTTCATAATTTAGGTGTAAAAACTATTTTGCAAGATTTTGTCAAGTTGGTTTAATGATGCTCTAAATTCCCCTTCTGTAGAAGGGGTGGCACGAAGTGCCGGGTTAGTGTTTGCAAGCCACGGCAAGATTCTTTTTGAAAAAACATCGTAGAAATCGCTGGATTTAGTGTTTTTATTATTTCAATGAAAAAGTCTTTATCCTTATACTCTTGTACTGTTTTTGCTTTGGCAAAGCTATATGCTAAGAAATCAGCAATTTGAATTAATTCTGGCTTCTCTTTTGTTATATTAATTTGCTTTGCTCTTATCATTTGATCTTGATGGCTTTCATAATTTATTGTATCTGCCGAAACAATAACATTATAAGTTTGGTTATTAACTTTCCCTCTTTTTTTGCCGTTCCATCTCATTGTGCTTTTATTATCAGGATCGGGATAAAAAGAATATTCATCTTCTCTTCTGGATCTGACTACATCAATCATGGCACCATTTTTGCACCAGTGAATTAATTCCTTATCACCAAAATACAATTCTGTTTTTGCTCCTCCTTCTCCCTCAATCTATAACTTCTTTTTCATTTTCTATCTCTCTTTTATCAACATAACAACACATCATGTTGGTAGTCTTAAATTTAGATGATATTGTTGTGTAGAGATTTTTTATGTTTTCTAAACTGATATTAAAATCTAATCTTTCTCTTTCGTGACCATTAAAAAGCTCTTTACAGTGCAGAAAATAATTTTCTGGAATATTAAACTGTTTTTTAAGATCTTTTAAAATATTTTCCGCAGGTTCAATAAGTTTTGTTGGTATGGCGCAGATTGCATAACATGCAATGTTATAATTCACGCTTTCGTCTCCGTATAGACTGCTATGGTTAGGCTTCATTTTTATCTAAAATATTGTGAACTTGTTTTGCATAGACAAAATTATGGCTTTAGTCGATATTAAAATCAACTAAAATTATCTAGAACCTTTCTATTTGTTGTTTGTAGGCAAAGCGATCGGTCATGCCAGCGATATAGTTGCATACTGCATTTGCCGATTGTTGTTTATTGCTGATGTTTTGATTAAAATTATCGGCAAGCAAATGCGGGTTGGCGAAATAAAAATCAAATAAATCGGCAATTATTTTTTTAGCATTTTGAGTCATTGAGTTGACCAGCGGGTGTTTATACATATTTTTTAGCAAAAAAGCTTTTATTTGTTGTTGTATCTTCAGCATTTCTGGCGAAAAACTAGCAATAAAATTTTCTTGATTTTGTATTTGTTGAAAAGTGGTGATATTTAATTTTTGCAAATTTTCTCTGGTTTGATTAATAACATCAAGCATCATAGCCAAAGTAAGTTGTTTTTTTGCTTCACAAATTAAGATTTCGGTTTTTAAATTGGGGTGCTTGGCAAAAAGATTGCGATAAACATCGCCAACTAGCGGTAAATCTAAAATATCTGATACTTGAAATAAATTAGCTCGTAGACCATCTTCTAAGTCGTGATTATTGTAGGCAATATCATCTGCCAAAGAGGCGATTTGGGCTTCAAGCGACGGATTTTTATGTAGCTGTAAATCAAATTGTTGATTATAATTGGCAATTACCGCAGATGGTTGCAAAATTTTGCCGTTGTGTTTTATGACACCTTCTAACATTTCCCAAGATAAATTTAAACCAGCATAATTTGCCGAATAATTTTCGATTTGAGTGATAATTTTTAGGGTGTGATCGTTGTGAGAAAAGCCACCAAAAGAGTGCATTTTGGCATTGAGAGCATCTTCACCAGCATGCCCAAAAGGCGGGTGACCAAGATCGTGAGCAAGAGCAATATTTTCTGCTAAAACTTTGTTAATATTTAGTTCGGTAGCTAAAAATCTGGCGATATAGGCAACTTCTAGCGAATGAGTAAGCCTGGTGCGGTAGTGATCGCCTTGATGATTAACAAAAACTTGAGTTTTATATTGCAATCTGCGAAAAGCGGTGGAGTTAATTATTTTTGCATAATCAAGATCAAAATTGAGGTTGAGATGTTGAGAAAAAGAATTATTGACAGCTTCTGCAAAATAATGATTGCCGATAGATTTTTTAATTGCAAAACTAGCCAACATAGCAGTTATTTTATTACTTTTAATTTTTTGCCCACCTCAATAAAAGCATTAATAGCGGTATCTAGATGCTCTTTTTCGTGAGAAGCAGAAATTTGCACCCTAATTCGGGCAGTGTCTTTTGGCACCACAGGATAAGAAAAGGCAATAACATAAATTCCATAATCTTCTATCATAGTTTTGGCGAATTCACTGGCTAAAATAGCATCATAAAGCATAATCGGAACCACGGGATGACTGCTTTCTTTGCTATAAATGTCAAAACCAGCAGAAATGATTTTTTGGCGAAAATATTGAGCGTTGGAAGCTAATTTTTCGATTAAATATTTTGAATCTTCGATCATGTTAATAATTTCAAGGCCAACCGAAGCGACTAAAGGCAAAATGTTGTTAGAAAATAAATATGGTCGAGAATAATTTCTGAGTTTATTGATGATATTTTTCTTTGAGGCAATAAAACCGCCACCAGCCCCGCCCAAAGCTTTACCTAGGGTGCTAACTAAAATATCGATTCTGCCTTCAACTTCGCATAATTCGGCGGTTCCTCTGCCGTTTTTGCCAATAAAACCTGTGGCATGAGAATCGTCAACCACTAAAATTGCATTATATTTTTCGGCTAAATTGCAAATTTCTGGCAAATTAGCGATGTCGCCATCCATAGAAAAAACACCATCGGTTACAATAATTTTGTTTTGATGATCTTTGGCTTCTTGCAACCTTTGTTCTAGCTGCTGCATATTGTTGTATTGATAGAAATATCGTTTTGCCTTGCAAAGACGAATGCCATCGATAATGCTGGCATGATTAAGATCGGCAGAAATAATGGCATCTTGTTCGGTAAAAAGAGCAGAAAATAAAGCCCCGTTGGCAGCAAAACAAGAAGAAAAGGTGATACAATCTTCGTAACCTAAAAAGTTTGCCAATTTGTTTTCAAATTTTTTATGTATATCAAGAGTGCCACAAATAAAGCGAACCGAAGCGGCGCCTAGGCCATATTCTTCTAAAGATTTTTTTGCCACAGTAATTAAACTATGATTATTTGCTAGCCCTAAATAGTTATTGGCACAAAAATTTAAAACCTTCTTTTTGTCGTTGTTGTGCCAAATTTTAATTTCTGCCGATTGTTGACCAGAAATTTGGTATTCGTTTTTATATAAACCACTATTTTGTAATCTAATTAAATCATCGTCGATTTGCTGGAGAAAATTTTTGCTAAACATTAAAAAAAATATTGATTAATTAAGTATAAACACTTAAAATTTTGCTTTTAGAAATTGTTGAATATCGAATTTCTTTTACTTGTTGTTAAATAAAGTATAAAAAAATTTGGTTTTCAACCGTTTCTTTAATTAATTATTTTAAAAAACCATTATTTAAAATCAACAAGCAAATAAACATTTTTGTTGTTTTATATGGTTTTTTTTAATTATAGTCAATAAATTTACTTAACATTCAATTAAATCATATCAAAATATGAAACAATTCTTGCGTATCGCCGCCATTTCTGTTGCAACTATTGCTCTTTTGGCTTCTTGCTCTAAAGGTATGTGCAAAAAATCTTCTTGTCACGGTTATAAAAAAGAAACTATGAAAGAAGAATCTGTAAAACCAGTTATCATCAACGAAAAAGCAATTCAAGGCAATGTTGATAAAGTAATTGTTCCAGTAACAAAAGAAACTGCCAAAGAAACTAATAAAACAGCTAAAAAAGCTAAAAAGGCTAAAAAAGCTAAAAAAGTTGAAGCTAAAACCGAAACTACAGCCGAAGCTCCAGCTAAAACTAACTAGTATTTTTTAAAATATCAATTAACTTTGATATTGAAAACAAAATACTTTAACAAAGCCCGTTATTTTTTTTAAAGTAGCGGGCTTTGTTGTTTTTATTTTACTAGAAAAAGATATTATACCATTTTCACTAATTAAAATCACATTATAACGAAATATTATATTCAGTCGTGCCAAAGGCAACGAAATATTATATTCAGTCGTGCCAAAGGCAACGAAATATTATATTCAGTCGTGCCAAAGGCAACGAAATATTATATTCAGTCGTGCCAAAGG